>JADKKK010000034.1:0-300000 GCA_016720545.1 Myxococcales bacterium | reverse complement strand
GAAATTCTTCTTCGACAACCTCTCCCACACGGCGAGGGCGCGGCAGCTCATCGTCGAGCACGCCATCGCGGCCGCGGACGCGCGGGCGCGGACACGCGAGATCCTCTCGAGCGCGCAGGGCGGTGGCGTACGCATGTCGTCGACGCCCGGGTTGAGCACGAGCGACACCACGGAGAACCTGCCCGCGGTCCCGCTGGAGCGCGCGGTGCGGCCGGTGTTCGTCTACCTCGGCGCCGCGGGCATCGCCCTCGCCATCGTAGCCGCCTACGGGATCGGCCAGATGAACGGGGTGCGCGCGAGCGCGACCCCGCCGCTGCTCGCGACCGGGGTGCCCGTGGGAACTGCGATGGTCGCGCCCTCGGCGACCGCGGCTCTCCCGGTAGGCCCCAGCGTCCCGACGGCGTCGGCGGAGTCGAGCGCGACCCCGCCCAGCGGCTCGTCGTCCAGCCCGACGCCGACGGCGTGGCCGAAGGTGAGCGTGAAACCGCATCCCCCGCCCCCGCCGACCGGGACCGGCAAGGGGCCGGGAAAGCCCCCCGAAGAGACGATCTTCTAGATGACGGCGCGCGACCGACGACGCACGGGGCCCACGCGCCTCGGTGCAAGAGCGCGAGCGTGGCGCGCGCTGGGCCGCGTGTTGCCGCTCCTGCTCGCCCCCGTGCTCGCCCCCGTGCTCGCGGCGTGCGGTGACTGCGGGCGCGCGTCGGAGCCGGCGACCGCCCCGCGACCCTCGGCCTCGCCCGGGCTCGACGCGGCGAGCGCCGACGCGGCGTCCGCAGCGGCGACCGATGCGGCGCGCGCGATCGTCGCCGACGCAGGGGCCGCCGCCGACGCGCGCGCGGCGTCCGGTGTGGGGAGTGATGCGGCGAGCGCCACCGGCCACGGCCCGGTCCGCTTCATCGCGGTCGGCGACACCGGCCTCGGATCGGCCCGCCAGCGCCGCGTCGGCGCCGCGATGGCCGACCAGTGCCGCAAGAGCGGGTGCGACTTCGTGGTGATGCTTGGCGACAATGTGTACCCGAGCGGGCTGGCGTCACCCGACGATCCCCGCATGCGCGCGCTCTTCGAGGAGCCCTACGCGGGCGTGGACGCGCCCTTCTACCCTACGCTCGGCAACCACGATTTCGGCGGAAATGGCTCCGGCGACGAGTTCGAGCGCGGACAGTACGAGGTCGACTACACCCGCCGCTCGCAGAAGTGGAAGCTCCCCGCCGCGTACCATCACTTCACTGTCCGCGGCGTCGAGCTGTTCGATCTCGAGACCAACTCGGCCATGTTCGGGCGCGACGCCACGCAGCGCCGCGAAATGCGGGGGTTCATCGCGGGCTCGAAGGCGCCGTGGAAGATCGCCTTCGGGCATCACCCCTACCTCTCGAACGGTCCGCACGGGAACGCGGGCTCCTACGAGGGCGCGCGCGGCGTGGCGATCTGGAGCGGCGACGGCGTCAAGAGCTACCTCGACGGGGAGATCTGCGGGAAGGTCGACCTCTACCTCGCCGGCCACGACCACAGCCTCCAGTGGCTCTCGGCGCGGTGCGCCGGCACCGAGCTCATCGTCAGCGGCGCGGGCTCGGGCCCTACGTCGCTGCCCGGCGCGAACCCGACCCACTTTCAGTCACTCGAGCTCGGGTTCGTGTACATCGTCGTCGAAGGGCGCGCGCTCACCGCCGAGTTCATCGACACGCGCGGCGCGGTGATGTTCACGCGCACGATCCAGAAGTAGAGCCAGCGCCGCGGCCGCAGGCGAGGTCGCCCGCGAGCCTTCGCGGGATCAGAAGGTCCCGGAGACGCCGCCAGCGGCGGGCACGAGGCGGACCTGGCCGACCTTCACAGGCTCTGCCGTCGTGAGGAAGACGCCCGCGAGGCCCAGCGCGGCGCCGCCGATGGCGACGCCGAACATGACCGTGGACACCGTGCCCGTCGTGGAGCTCGCGTCGAGATCGGCCTGCGCCGAGGGAGGGCAGCGCCCGTCGCTCGTGCAAACCCCCTTGAGCTTGTCGGCCCGCGAGAGGGTCATCAGCCCCGTCGCCGCGCCAACACCCACACCCGCCAGGGCGGCCCCGAAGCCGCCAAAAATAAGCGTGTTCCGGAGCGTGTTGCTCCCAGGTTCCGGTGTGCGTGGAGGCGGCGGCGGCGCCACGGGCGGCGGCTCGGGCCCTTCACCTGGCGGGGTACCCGGCGGCGGCAGGACGATCTCGACCTCGCGCGCCTCGGACTCGCCGACGGTGAGCTCGGAGCGCACGGTCTGACCGCGCGACTCGATGACGAGCCGGTGCTTCCCGGGGTTCAGCAGGTGGGACGCGGAGACCGCGTCGGTCGGGACCAGCGCGCCGTCTATCCACAGCTTGAGGAACGGATCGACCGGGCCTCGCGGTCGGACCGTGATCGAGGCGATGCGAGCTCGAAGGTTCGTGGCCAGCTGCGCCGCGTCTTGCCTGGCCTCGGCGCCGCGCGCCGACTCGTTCGGCAGCACCGGCAGGCGGAAGACCGCGAGCAGCACCTCGCGAGCCTCCACGAACTTCCCCAGGGCCGCGTACGTGCGACCAAGCTCCAGCGCGGTGATGGGCGTCGCGACGAGCGCGTACGCCGCGCGGAACTTGCCGAGCGCGCCCTGGAAGTCGTTCACGTCACGCAGCGCCTTGCCTTCTTTGAAGAGCTGGAGCGCCGTCTCGCTGTCGGAGGCCGACGGCGTGTCCGCGCGCGCGACGCTCGCGGTCGCGAGGCTCTGCAGCGCGATGGCGATCGCGGTGGCGAGGACGAAGCGGCGTGGCGTCACGGGACTCCTTCGGGGCGAGATCAGTTCTTGCACGAGCGCATCCCGAAGCGGGACGAGAAGGCGTGACAGTTGGCCTCGATCTCGGCGGCGCTGAGCGCGCGATCGTAGGTTAGCACGACGGCCACGTCGCCTCGAAAGCGCCCCTCTGCGGTGCCGTCGCTGCGGTTGGCGCCGCCGACCACGAGCACCGACGACAGGCCCGACGCCGGCCCGGCCACGGGGGGCGCGGAGCCGTCGACCGCGCCGTTCACGTACACGGCGCGCGCCCCGGCGGCCGAGTCCAGCGTCGTGGCGAGCATGTACCACTCGCTCTCGCGGAGCACGCTGCCGCCCACGAGCGGCGCGTTCATGCTCGTGCCCACGTGCTCGTAGTCCACCGCGATCCGGTTCGTGTCGGAGACCGCGAGGTAGTAGTTGATGTCGAGCGCGCCGGACTCAGCTTCGGGCGCGCCCTTCGCCACGACCGGGAAGACGTTCAAGAGCCCGGAGGCGCCGGTGTTGCCCGGCGTGCCGTCCCCGGTCTTCCGGGCCCAGGTCATGATCGTGTACTTCTGAAGGTCGTTCACGGCCCCGAACGACACGCGATCGTCGAGTCCGTCGAAGGCGAGCCGGTGCGGGTCGGCGGCCGTGCCCGTGCCCTCCCACCCGGAGCCCACGCCGCATGGATCCGCGAACCCGAGGAGCGCCCCCGAGATGGTGCTGCCGCTCCCGAGGTCCTCCCACTGCGTCGGGCCCGTCGCAGGACAGAGCTTGGTGCCCGGGTTGCCGCCGCGGTCGACGTTGCTCGCGTCGAGAGAGAACGTCAGGCCGAGGGACACCGGGTTGACGACGCGCAGTGAGGCGGGAGTCGTGCGGAGCGCGGCGCCGTCGAGGAGCGCTGTGACCTGCGCCTTGGTCCCCGGGGTGACGCCGGTCAGCACCGCCGTGTAGGTGCCGTCGCCCACGTCCGTCGTGGCGCCGACGCTGACGACGCTGGTGCCCCCGGACACGGTGAAGACGACCTGCGAGCCGACCCTTGGCACCGGATCCCCGATTTCGTTGCGTGTCGTGAGAGTGACCGTGATCCCCTTGCCGACGCCAACCCCCGTGCCCGGGACGGACACGAAGGAGAGCCCCGGCGAGCGGACTGCGGGCGCGTCGGCGTCCGCGTCGACGGAGGCGTCGACGGAGGCGTCGACGTCACCGCCGACGTCCGCGACCGGCGGGGCGTCGGGGGGGGCGTCGAGGCCGGAGTCCCCGGTGGTTACCGAAGGGTCCACCCGGAAATCGGAGATGCCAGCCACCCCCAGGCACCCGCCGAGAGACAGCGCGATGGCGAGCGAGGCGACCGATAAGAAAGCGAAGCGACGCAACGTCACAGCCTATGATCCGTTCTTCGGCCGCCGGAAGCAAGTCCGAGGCCCCGTTCTCGGTCGCGGCGGTCGAGCTTGCCCCGCAGCCGCCTCATGGAACCTTCGAGAACCACGCCCAGGTGAGATCGCGGTACTCTTCGCGCACCGTGTGGTTCCAGTCGTGGGGCCAGCTCGGGTTGAAGTAGGTGTCTTCGCAGAAGGTCACGGGCGCCCCGGGCTTGCACCCGCGGAACGCGACGCAGCCGTGCGCGGGGTCGATGGGATCCGTCGCGCTCGTGCAGCCGTTGCCTCGCGCCCAGGTCTCCGCAGCGGTCTTGCCCCACGCGAAGCGCTCGTCGTCGTCGCGCGTCCGGTGTGTGACCAGCACTGGGAGGCTCCCGCACCCGACGAGGCCACCCCCGAGGCTCCCGTCGCCGACGGCGATCGCCTTCACGAGCTTCGTGCTCGTGCAGCCAAGCTTGTGCGTGAACTTTCCACCGAAGCTGAACCCGAACGCCAAGACCCGCGCGCGGTCGGCGCAATACGTCGCGGCGACGTCGTCGAGGAGGCCGGCCACGAACGTCGTGTCGCGCTCGTCAACCAGGCTCCACATGGGGCCCGCCGCGTCCGGGTAGACGACGATGGCCTCGCCGCGGACGTGCTCTTCCATCTTGAACCACGTCTGAAACGCCTTTCCGGTGGCGTACCACCCGTGGAACACGACCACGACGGGCAGGCGCTGCCGGCCGTCGTACGCCGCCGGCGTCCACACGTGGAAGGTGCGCCCACCGACGCTTCGCGTCGTGCCTTGCGCTGGCGCCGCGCCACGGCACGTCGCTGGAGCGTCCGGGCTCGGGGAGGGCGTCGCGGAGGAGCCCGCGGAGGGCATGACGGGCGCGCTTGGCGTCGCGGAGGGAGGGGGAGCCGCGTCGGTGGTCGCGGGTGGAGGGGGCGCGGGTGGGGGGGCCTGCGAGACGGATCCCCCGGAGCCCTGGGGAACGCTCGCCGTCGCGACGGCCGGGGTCGCAGAGAGCGCGTCGGGGGTGGCGGGGCGGAACGGGCGGGCCTCGTCGCGTCGGCAGCTCGAGGTCGCGAGCAGCGCGACGAGCGCGACCCCACGAGCGAAGGGCGCGAGGGTCACGAGAGATCTCCGGACGGAGGCGCGGGCGCGGACGACCCTGCGCCCACGGAGGGCTCGGTCCCTTCCGGCGTCGCCGGTGCGCGCGGCGCCGGGCGCCGCGGGCCCTCGAGGCTGATCCGCCCGAGCGTCCCCTGTCGAAAGTCGTGGATGAGGATGTCCGCCGCCTTGTGAAGATCGACCACGCCACCGCTACGGAGCCCGCCGCGGCGCCGCCCGATCTCGGTGAGGAGGGCCTCCGCGCTGGCGGGCGTCGTGTCGAGCTTGTAGCGGGCCACCACGAGCCCCGGGTAGCGCTGGAGCAGAAGCCCGGCGCCGAACATGCCTACCTCCTCGAAGTCGATCGCCGTCTCGGGGATCGCGCCCCCGAACGCGAGGCAGAGCGCCGCGCGTGGATCGTCGATGCGTGGCCACATGATGCCCGGGTTGTCGAGGAGGGTCATGAGGCCGCTCTTCAGCACGACCTTCTGCGTGGACTTCGTGACCGCGGGCTTGTCCCCTACGGCGGCGACCTTGCGTCCCATCAGCGTGTTGATGATCGTCGACTTGCCGACGTTCGGAATGCCGACGATCATCGCGCGGATGGCCTTCCCGGCGGCGCTCCGATGCGGCACTTGGCGCGCGCAGAGCGCGTGGATCGTCCCGGCGAGCTCGCCTGGGCGCTTGGTCGTCAGCGCGCACGCGAGCACCGAGCCCTCGGGGTGGGACCGCGTCGGCTCGGGGTGCTCGGCGAAAGCTTGGAGCCAAGCGGTCGTGACCTCCGGATCGGCGAGGTCGCTCTTGCCGAGGATCTTGACGCACGGCTTCGCGCCGCGGAGATCCGCGAGCAGCGGGTTCTCGCTCGCTCTGGGCATGCGCGCGTCGAGCACTTCCACCACGACGTCGCACCCCGGCATGGCGTCGGCGATCGCGCGCCGCGCCTGGGTCATGTGCCCCGGGAACCACTGGATGGACATGGCGCCGATGTACCACGCGGCGCCCCCGGCGACAGCGCCCTCGCCGCCGGGCCCGCGGGGAGCGCGTAGGGACGCCGGAGCCTCCGGAGCCAGCGCGGGTGGGCGCGCGGCGGCGCGCGAGCGGCGCACGGGAGCGCTTTGACACCGCCGTCGCACCGGGGTAAGCGGTGCCCATGAGCGCGCCCCGAGCCTCCGCCAGCCCCCCGTCGTCGGCTCCGTCGCGCGACGCGCTCGAGCTCGCGGCCGACGTCGCGGAGGTGCTCGAGGCGTACGGGCTCGTCGCCTGCGGCCGCCGCAAAGACGGCGTCGCCCGCGTCGATTTCTGGACCCGCGAGGGGCGGGCGCACCGGTTCCCCGTGAGCGGTGACGAAGACGTCGGGAGCGTCGTGGCGGCATGCCTCGAGCTCGCCGAGGTGGTGGTGACCCCCGGGCGCCTGCTCTCCTGAGGCGCGCGTGAGCGGCCGGGACTACGCCCGCATGCCCTCTCGGTAGGAGGGAAAGCGCAGCGTCACGCGCAGCTCGCGGAGCGCGCGCGAGGCGTCGACGCGGCGGTCCGCGCGGAGCGTGGGGTGGACCTCTTCGAGCGGGACGTACCCCGGGTGCGGCAGCCCACGCTGGGCGCACACCCACCGGACGACCTCGTCGTGGGTGGTGGGGTGCTCGTCGCCCACGACGAAGGTGTCGGCGCGGAAGGCCGCCGCCGCGAGCGTGAGCGCCGCCAGGTCCTCGACGTGGAGGCGGGACGTCGCCCGCGAGCCGTCGCCTGGGACGCGGAACGTGCGCTGCGCGAGCCGCACGTGCACCCCGCGGTCCGCTCCGTAGATCGCGGGGCACCGCAGGACCGTCGCGCCGGCCTCGCGCCAGCGCTGCTCCGCGGCGAGGCGCGCGGTCGCCCGCGGCGATGGCGTGGCGGGCAGCGGCGTCGTGTCGTCGAGGTGGCCGGTGTGATCGTCGTAGACGCCCACGGTCGAGAGGTACGTGAGCGCTCGCGCGTGGGCGAGGTGGGGCGCGACGCGCGCGTCCGTCGCGCCGTCCGGAGGGAACGTCACGATCACGTGCGTGCCCGTCCCGACGAGGCGGGCCACGTTGGCGTCGAGCCGCGCGAGGTGCTCGACGGCGAGGGCGGGGTGCGCCTCGCGGAGCGCGGTCGCCCGCTCGAGGGAGCGCGACGTCGCTGTGACCTCCAGCCCGCGCCCGGCGGCCTCGCAGGCCACCGCCAGCCCCGCGAAGCCGGCGCCGAGGACCAGCACGCGGTGCACCCCGGCCTCACGGTCCGTCACGGGGTGGGGTTCCCGCCCGCCTGCCCCACGAGCAGGCCGTCGGGGTTGACGCCTACGGTCCACCGTCGCAGCGTGGCGAGCGTGTTGGGGTCGACCTCGAGCACCGTCCCGGGCGTCTTGTGGTCGCCCTCGCACACGACGAAGGGGCGGTCTCCGGCGAGCGCGAACGCGTGTGGTGCGCGGCATTCGTCAATGGGCTTGACTACATGCACCGTGACCTTCCCGGCGGCGAGGTCGACCCGCGCGAGGCTGTCGGGCGCCTGCAAGGGCACATAGGCCACGGTCGTGCCCTGCACCGCCGGCATGAAGACCTTCGCCCCCATGGGGACGGTGCGGCTCGCGACGAACGCGCGCGCGCGGAGGTCGAACACGCGTAGATCGTTTCCCTCGAGGCTCGCCACGAGGGCGCTGTCGTCGCCGACCATCGTCACGGAGTAGGGACCGTAGCGGGGCACGCCGGGCACGCCGGGCGTGCCGCCGAGCGGGTATCGCGCGGTCGGCAGCGTTGGGCTCGTGAGGTCCACCGCGGCGAGCTCATCGGACCCGTAGCACGCGACGAGCGCGGTGCGATCGTCGCGCGTGAGCGCCATTCCGTGCGGCGCCACGCAGAGGGGGCGCTGGGCGCGCAGCTCGAGCGACGCCGCGCTCCAAACCTGGAGGCGCGCGAACATCGTGGCCGGGCTGGCGTTCCCGGCGGCCGCGACCGTCATGGCCCGCTTCATGTCGAAGTGAGTGACCAGCACGCTCTTGCCGTCGTGGCTCACCACCACGTCGCCCGGGTTCTCGTCCACGTCCCGTGTGGCGCGGACCGTGAGCGAGCCTGGCAGAAGCCGCGCGAGCCTGCCGGGCGAGGTCGACACGCCGTGGCCCGCGTGCGGCTTCTTCTTCGTAGGCGATGCGCCCTCGGGTGGAAACGCGAGCGCTACGAACATGTCGCCGCCAGGCGCCTGCCCGAGGTGGTGCGGGGCCTCCCGCGCGTCGGGATCGATGTCGAGCGGCACGTTCGTGACCGTGACCCCGTCTCGGTCGATGACGCTGAGGGAGTCGGAGCCGTTGTTGGTGACGTAGATGGCGCGCTCCGGCGGCGTCGGGATCGCGCGGGGCGCGGGCGGCGGCGGCGGCGCCTTTTTGCACCCGAGCGCGAGCGCGCCGACCAGGACCCCGCCGGCCGCGCGCGCCGCGAGCGGGCGCGTCGGGGCGAACCACGCCTCCGATCCGGTGTAGAGAGTGCCCGTGCGGGCCATCGCCTTCTTCCTCCTCATCGCGGCCGTCGCAGGCTACACGACGCGCTCCGCGCACGCGAACGGCCGCTTCCCGCTCGCCCAGCAGCTCGTGGTCGCGCCTCGCTCCGCGACGCCCGCGGGCGCGCAGCCGGTGCTCGTGCTTCGCAGCACGTTCGGCCTCCTCGTCTCGCGAGACGGTGGCCGCACGTTCCGCTGGGTCTGCGAGCAGACCTTCGGCTACAGCGGCACCTGGGACCCGCCGATCGCGTTCGCGAAGGACGGCACCCTCTACGTGGGGCTCGAGGCCGGGCTCGCGACCACCCGCGACTTCTGCACCGTGAGCCGGGTGCGCGAGCTCGAGGGCGAGACGGTGAAGGACCTGTCGGTCGACGGCGACGGGGTCGTGCTCGTCATCACCACGACCCCGGGGCGGCCGAGCGCGCTCTTTCGTGGCGCGCCAGGCAGGCGCTTCGAGCGCGGCGGCAAGGGGCTCGAGGGCATGTACCTCGTGACCGTCGACGCGGCGCCATCGAAGCCCTCGAGGGTCTACGTGAGCGGTCAGCCGAACGGCACGCTGAAGGGGCGGCTGTTTCGTTCGGACGACGGCGGGCGCCAGTTCGTCGAGCAGGACCAGGTCCGGTCGCACGATGGGGCCTACTTCCTCATCGGCGTCGACCCGCGAGATCCCGACCGCGTGCTCTCGCGGTTTCTCCACCTCGAGGGCAGCGAGGTCGCCCTGTCGGAAGACGCCGGCAGGACGACGCGCACGGTGCTGTCGATGCCGAGCGCGATGTACGGCGCGGCGATCTCGCCGGACGGCGCGCGCGTCTGGGCGGGGTCGGGGCTCCCCGCCGACGGGGTGTTCGTCTCGCGCGACCGCGGGCGCACCTTCGCGCGAGCGGGCCAGGTGGGGGTTCAGTGCCTGACGGCGACCGAAACGGCGCTCTACCAGTGCGCGAACCCCTTCACGTTGGGTGGGCCCGCGCTCGGCGCCTCTAGCGACGACGGCGCGACGTTCCGCACGCTCTCGTCCTTTGCGAACGTCGAGGGCGCGGTGCCCTGCGACGGGCGCCTGAAGGGGCCGTGCGGCGAGTCCTACCTCGAGGTGCGCGCCACCCTCGCGCCGTGGCGAGACGCCGGTGCCCAGGAGGCGGGCGCGGGAGGCGCCGGCGCGGAGGGCGAGACCAACGACGCCGGGATGACCGCGGGGGCCGACGCAGGGAGCGCCGCGGGCAGCGAGCCTCCGAGGCGAGGGCGGGGATGCCTCTGCGCCGGCGCTCCGGAGCCGAAGGCGTGCGGTGGGGAGCTCACGCTGGCCGCCGCGTGCGCGGCCCTGGTCACGCTCGTTCGTCGCCGCGGCGCACGAGCTGGATGATGGGGCGTGCATCCCCCACCCATGGTCGCGCGGCCCCCACAGCGCCAGCGCCACGCGGCCGCCCGCAAGCGAGCTCCGCCACGCCGACGCAACTTTTGCGGGAAAGCGTGAGTGGAGGGGGTTGTCGGGGGGTGTAGGTCGCGACGACGAGTGGATGGCGCAAGGATTGCAGCCTCCCCTCCATGCGAACCGCCGTCGCGCTTGTGTTTGCCGTCCTTGGTGGCTCGCTCGCCCTCGCCTGTGGTGACGCCGGAGAGAACACGTCGGGCTACTACCGCAAGGGCACGTACGAGCCAACGCCCGGCCAGGGGCCCGCGGCGACGCCAGGTGCTGCCGGCGGGTCGGGTGCTGCCGGTGGGGAGGGGCCGTCGACAGGCGGTGGCGCGACCCCGCCTCCGGCTCAGCCGACCGGCGCCGGCAAGCTCGACATCACCCTCGACAACGCCGCGCCCACGCTGGAGCTCATGGCCGAGTCGAAGCTCACCGTCAACGTGGCGCCCAGGGAGGGCTTCACGGGCAAGGTCGACCTCACCGTCACCGGGGCCCCCGCGGGGCTGGCCGCGACCTTCGACAAGACGTCTCTCGAGCTCACCACGGCGTCGGCCTCGGCGATGCTCACGGTGAAGACGTCGAGCGGGGTCACGCCTGGCGCGGTGACTCTCACGGTGACCGCCACGTCCGCGAGCGGCGCGCGGGCCACTCCGGTGAACGTCACCGTCTCGCCCACTCTCACCCTGTCGATCCCCCCGAACGCTGGCGCTCTCACGGGCATGGCGGCCAACACCGCCTTCGCGCCTGCGCCGATCGACTTGAAGCTCGGCGGCAAAAAAATCGCCGTGAAGATCAAGAACAACGACTCGATGGGGCACATCATCCACGCCGGCAACACGGGCGGGTTCAACCACGGCAACCGCAACGCGCCCATCGCGCCGGGCGCCTTCGAGGGGAACGTGGAGAACGGGCAGGCCCGCGAGGTGAACGCGGCGGGGACCTACTCGTTCTACCTGCACGACAAGTCGCGCGACAACGCGAACGGCTCGATCGTCGCGCAGTGAATTTCGTCGCCGCGATCGCGGCCCGCGAGGCTCAGAGCAGGTCCGCGTTCATCAAGATGTCGATCGCGTACGGGGTGTGTGGCGCGCCCCCGAGCGCGACGACCGCCACCGCGATGGCGCGCCTCGAGGCGTCGGGCGGCACGTAGAGCGTGGCCCACCGCGCGCCCTCGCCGCGCCCCCACGCCCGCCCCGACTCGAGCAACATGCGCCGCGCGGGGGCGACCGCCACGCGCGTGTTGCGCGGGCCGAGGAGCGCCACCGCCCGCGCCGCGAACGCGATTCGATCGAACCGCTCGCCAGAGGTCTGGTCGACGAGCTCGCGCGGGGCGCGGGCCTGCTCCTCGAGGGTCCACGTGGCCTTGTTGCGCGCGTCCGACATCGCCTCGTCCTTGCTCTCGCCGTCGGCGCCGCACACTCGCGCGAGCGCCCTTCAAGGTTCGTAGCAGAGACCCCGCCAGACGCGAGCGCCGCGGTCGCGCGGATCAGCGCGCCACGCGGCTGCGCTTCGACTCGAGCTCGAGAAAGTACGACACGAGGTCGCGCTCCTTGTGGCCCTTGACGATGAGCCTCGACACGCGCCCGAAGGGCCACACCCGGGTGCCAGGCGCCACCACCATTTCCCAGTGACCCGGCTCATGGGCGCTCAGATCGATCCACTCGGCGCCGAGCCTGCGGGCCAGGATCTCGCTGAGGAAGGCGCCGTGGAGCTGCGCCTCCCGCGCGCCCTCGGGCGTGTCGACGGCGCCGCCAGCGAAGCGCCGGAAGAGATAGGCCTGCATGTGCTCGATGCCGGACAGGTCGGCGCGGAGCTCGATGCCTCGCGCCGAGCGATACGTGAGGCCGAGCTCGCGCGCGAGCAGGGTGTTTTGGACCCGTGCCTCGAGAACACACGTCGGGTGAGTGTCGACCAGGAGGGCGGCGCTGAGGCACGCCGGCAGCGGCAGCTCGGCGGCGGGCTCCGCGCCGCTGGGGTCCGCGCGCGGAAAGAGAGGCGCGCGCGCGAAGATTGCCAGCGGATCGCTCTCGACGCTCGGCGGCTTCGAGGCGCCGCGCATGAACTCGCCCGACAGCGTCGGCGAGGGGACGTCGACCTCGGCCACGCCGAGCACGGGCTCGGCGAGCTCGGCGGGGAACGAGGAGGGGAAGGGGACCGGGATCGGCCCGAACACGTCGCCGGGCTGGCTCTCCTCGACGCGCGGCGCGACCGCGAACGGCGGGTCGTCGTCGTCGTCGTCCGGTCCCGCGGTCGATGCGGCGACGGGCGCCGACTCCTCGTCGGTCGCCGGGCCCGCGAGGTGAGGCGGCAGCGTGTTGTCAGCGGGCGAGAAGGCGGGGGAGTCGAGGGAGGCTGCGCTCGCCGCCGGCGCCTCGGGAGCGGGCGGGCGCGGCGCTTCGCTGGTCGCCTTTGGCGGTGCCGCGGAGGCTGGGCGGGCGGCCTCGGGCTCGACCGGGGGGCTCGAGGGCGCGGTGGCCACGAAGGTGGGGATCGACGGGGGCTCGGAGTCCGCGGGGGCGCGCCGAGCCGGAGCGGGGGTCGCGTCCTCGTCTTCGTCCTCGACGAGGTCGTCCTCGCCTTCGTCCTCGACGAGGTCGTCTTCGACGAGGTCGTCTTCGTCGAGGTCGTGGTCGGTAAACGCTTCGCGCACCTCGTCGGGGGTCGGAGGCAGCGAGTCCTCGTCGTCGAGCGTGTTCCAGGCGGGCGACACGCCTGGACCCAGCGACGGCAGGGGTGTCGGCGGCTCGCTCGGGGGGCCCGGTGCGGCCTCGGCCTCGGCCTCCGCCGGCGCTGGCGCGGGGCGCGGCGGCGGCGTCGGGAAGGTTGGCGGCGTGTCCAGCGCCGTCTCCCGTGGGAGGTCCTGAGCCGTCGGGCGGGTGGCGGCGGAGGCTGCGGCAGGTGTGGCAGGTGCGGCAGGTGCGGCAGGTGCGGCAGGTGCGGCAGGTGCGGCAGGTGCGGCAGGTGCGAAGGGCGGCGCGGCAGGTGCGAAGGGCGGCGCGGCAGGAGCCGCGGAGCGGGGGCCGGCCGGCGCGCTCGGCGGTCGGCTGAGGGCTCGGTCCGGTGCCGAGGGTGGCTCAGTCGCCCGGGCGGCGCGGGCTGCGGCTGCGGCTGGCCAGCTTGCGCGCGCCGCGCTCGACGGGGCCGCGGGCGGCGGCGGCGCTACTGCTGCGGGGGGCGCGCTCGCCGCTCGGCTGCCCACGGGGCCCGTCAGGCGGGCGGAGCTTGGCGTCTCGGGCGGGGGCGGGCCCGGGCGCGGCGCCACCTCGGGGCTCTGCGCCGGAGCCGCCGGAGCCGCTGGGCCCGGCGCCTGAACGCGGACGAGGCCCGAGTGGCTCGGTCTCCGCTGCGCGACGGCGAGGTTCTCGAGCTGCTGTGGAGGGCGCGCGCGGCCGGGTTCGGCGCGCGGGTCCGGGAAGAACGGCGCGATCACCTCGTCGGTCGACGCCACCGACACGGGGGCCTTGGCGACGCGGGGCTGCGACGGAGGCGAGGGGCCGCGTACCGTGCCGTGGAGCACGGCGTTGGCGCGCTCGACGAGGGCGGCGTCGATGCCCTTGGTCGCGATGACGTCGCGGGCGTGCGCGTGGGCGCGCCGGGTGTCCCCCGCCGCCATCCACGCCTCGCCCGCAAGGAGGCCCAGCTCCACGAACGAGGTCATCGAGAGCGCGAGCGCGGAGACGCGCGCGGCCAGCACGGCAGGGTCCTCCCCGGCCGCGAGGAACTCGAGGCGGGCCCGCAGGTACGCGGTCGCGGGGGATCGGCCCCCGGCGCGTTCGACGCGCTCGAGGCGCTCGTGTGCGCCGCCGCGGTCCCCGGCGTCGAGGAGAAGCTCGATTTCCCACAGGTCGGCGCGCGCCAGCGGACCGCGCGTCGGCAGCTCGCGCGTGTCGAGCGCCGTCCGGTACGCGTCCGTGTCGGTGCCTGGCGTCGCCCGCTCGTCGAGGAGCGTGAGCAGCGCTTCGCGGGAGAGCTCGCGGCCCCGAGCGCCGCGCCCGCCGCCGCGGTTCGCGAGATCCTGAAGGAGCGACGGCAGCTCGACGAGCCCTTCGAGCGTGACGCGCCGATGGGTCCGCTCGCCCGGCTTGAGGCTCAGCGTGAGCTCGCGGGTGTCGAGCTCGACCGGGGCGCCCGTCGGGGCGCTCGCGAGCACGACGGAGAGGTAGAGCGCGTGGAAGAGGGCCCCGATCGAGGGGTACCCGAGGTCGAGCGCGAGCGCCGCGAGATCGAGGAAGGTGCCCTCGTAGGCGCCCGCGTGGTTGGCGCCGACCTCGTAGCGGCCGCTCTCGAAGAGCAGCTGGGTGTCGAGCATCGTCGCGAGCTTCCGCACCATCGGGCCGCGCGCGTACGCCCGTACGAGGGTCGGCTGCATGACGTCGACGCACGTGTCCGCGAGCTGCGGGGTGGCCCCCAGCTGCGCGAGGCGGTGCCGTGCGTCACCCGCCGTCGTGGCGTAGCCTTGCTCGAATGGGCGCCCAAGCGCGTTGCGCCCGAGCGCGATCTCCCCGGCGTCGAAGAGCGCGTACTCGACCTGAAACGGGCCACCCTCAGCAGTGACGAGGAGACGGCCGGCCATCGATAGCGAGGAGCTGCCCACGCGCCGAGGGTACAGCGCGCCGGCCCCCAGCGTCGAGTGCGCGTTCCTCCCCGCCGCCACGTGGTGGGGTGAGCGGCGCCTTCTCTTGCCCTCGGGCCGCGGAAGCGCTTATCGTCGCGGGCGCCATGCAGACCCGCCTTTTCGCCATCGCCGCCCTCGCCTGCGCCACCGGTCTCGCCGTCGCCTGTGGCGCGAAGCCGCCCCCCAAGGAGCCCCCGGTCGTGGAGGCGGTGGCCGACGCCGCGCCCCCCGCGGAGGTCGACGCCGCGCCCCCGGAGCCGAAGCCGCTCATCGAGCGTCTGGGCGGCAAAGACAAGCTGAAGGCCGTGCTCGAGGTGTTCGCCAAGAACGTCCAGGGCGACAAGAAGGTCTCGAAGATCTTCTCCAAGACCCTGAAGATCGACCAGTTCCGCGACATGCTCTTCGACCACATGTGCGAGAAGGCGGGCGGCGACTGCAAGTATGCCGGCAAGCCGTGGAAAGAGGCGTTCAAGGGCCTGAAGGTGACCGCCGCGCAGTGGGAGACCCTGCTCGAGGACCTCAAGGCCGCGATGGAAGAGAAGCAGATCGGCGAGACCGAGCTCGCCGACCTCGTGTCGACGATCGCGTCGCTGAAGGAAGAGATCGTCGAAGCGAAGAAGTGATGCCCGGCGGCGCGTAGGGCGCCGCGGCGTGAACGCGGGTGCCAGCCCAGCCGATGGCGAGGTCTCGCCGTCCACAGCCCCAAAATGACGCGAGGCCCGCCCGGGTGACCGGAGCGGGCCTCGGCGCGTGGGACGCGGCGTGAGACGCTACTTCAGCTTGTAGGTCGTCGTGAGCGACTGGATCGCTTCCTTCGCGCGCTTCGCGATCTCGGGGTTCTTGTGCTTCTCGTACTTCCGCATGAGCGCGAGGCTCTCTTTGTCGCGGCGCTGGTAGTAGATGTTCCACAGCGAGCGGCCGCGGACCTCGGGCTTGACGCTCTCGTCGTTCGTGACGCGCTCGAGGAAGGCGTAGTTGCGCTTGCACTGCGGGTTCGCCCCCGCCTGCCCGGTGATGCCGCCGATGAACTCGAAGCAGATCTCGCGGAAGACCATCGCGAACGGCTCGTCGAACTGCTTGTTCTTCAGGCGCTTGTCGCCTTCGTCCTGGAGGGCGTCGACGTATTCACCCTTGCACTTGATCGCGTCGTAGCCGGCCTCGGCCGCGATAGGGAGTGAGGCGTTGTCGAGGAACGACTTGGCCCACGGGCAGATGGCCGCCTTCTCGGGGCCGGTCCAGTCGTACATGTTGCGCGGCGCGGCGAGGGCGGCGACGGTGAAGTCCTTGTCCTTCGCGACCTCCTTCAGCTTCTCGAACGCGTCGAGCCGGCCGAACTCCATGAACGTGCGGTACGCGGTGTTTCGCGCCGGCGTGTTGTGGAGGCCGTCCGTCACCTTGAAGAGGCGCTCCTTCTGGCCGGCGATGAACGCGAGGTCGGTCGCCGGGGCCGCCAGGCGCACCGCGTAGCCGTCGTCCTTCTCGAGCTCGGACAAGAACGCGTTGGCGACGGCCTTCGTGGCGTTCGCCTTCTTCAGGTCCTTGTCCAGGGTGCTGAAGGTGTTGTTCGCCTGGGAGATAGCGACCGCCTTCGCCTTGGCGTCGGTCCCCGCCATGACCGACGCGTAGGTCTCGTAGAGGTCCTTCGGGCGGTTCGCACGGATCCAGTCGTAGAAGGCCGAGTCTTCCTTATTTTTGCAGGAGTAGACCGAGGCGGAGTCGACCGACACGGTGCACCCGTCGGCGAGCTTCTTCAGATGCTCGACGACGGCAGGGTTCTGCTTGAGCGTGGTGGCCGCGACCGGCGCCTCCGTGCCCTCGCCCCCGCCGCCGGCGTCGGCGCCCGCGGCGCCCTTCTTCTTGCAACCGGTCGTGGCGAGCGCCACGCCGAGGCCCAACATCAACGCGAAACGAATGTTCATCGATACCCCTTTGCGTGGCGCCGAGTGTACGAAGTCTGGCCGTCAGAAGGAACATCTTCCGGAATCGGCGCGGTCGCCGTTCTCGCCGGCGCCCAACTCCGCTAGGAGAGGGGGGGCATGGACTACATCTTCACGATGCGGGAGGTGACGAAGGTTCACCCGCCCGACAAGAAGGTTCTCGAGAACATCACCCTCGCGTTCTTTCCGGGCGCCAAGATCGGGGTCATCGGCTCCAACGGCTCGGGCAAGAGCAGCCTGCTCCGCATCATGGCGGGCCTCGACAAGGAGATTTACGGGGAGGCGAAGGCGCACCCCGGCGTGCGGATAGGGTACTTCGCCCAAGAGCCGGACCTCGGCGACGCCACGACGGTGCGCGAGGCAGTGGAGCAGGCGGTGGGCGACGTGCGCGCCCTCATCGAGCAGTTCGAGCAGCTCAGCGCGAAGCTCGGCGAGCCGATGGGCGACGACGAGATGGAGCGCACGCTGGCCGAGCAGGGCGAGCTGCAGGACAAGCTCGACGCGGCCGACGCCTGGAGCATCGATCAGCGCGTGGACGTCGCGATGGACGCGCTCCGCTGTCCGCCGGGCGAGGCCGAGATCTCCCACCTCTCGGGCGGAGAGAAGCGCCGCGTCGCCCTGTGCCGCATCCTCCTCGGGCGCCCCGACATGCTCCTGCTCGACGAGCCCACGAACCACCTCGACGCCGAGAGCGTCGCGTGGCTCGAGCGCTTCCTGAAGGAGTACCCGGGCACGGTGGTCGCGGTCACCCACGATCGCTACTTCCTCGACGACGTGGCCGAGTGGATCCTCGAGCTCGATCGCGGCCGCGGCTACCCGTACAAGGGCAACTACAGCGGCTGGCTCGAGCAGAAGGGCGCACGCCTCGCGCAGGAGGAGAAGCAGGAGAGCGCGCGGCAGCGTAAGCTCAAACAAGAGCTCGAGTGGGTTCGGCAGAGCCCGCGCGCGCGACAAGCGAAGAGCAAGGCGAGGCTCTCGGCCTACGACGAGCTCATGGCGAACGCGAGCAAGGGCCCGGCGGACGCCGCGGAGATCAGCATCCCGCCGGGGCCGCGCCTGGGTGACGTCGTGCTCGAGGCCGAGGGCCTCGTGAAGGCCTTCGGCGACAAGCTGCTCTTCGACGACCTCTCGTTCCGGCTGCCCCGCAGCGGCATCGTTGGCGTGATCGGGCCGAACGGCGCGGGCAAGACCACGCTGTTCCGCATGATCTTGGGCGAAGAGAAGCCCGACGTCGGCACCCTGCGCGTGGGCGAGACGGTGAAGGTCGCGTACGTCGATCAGAGCCGCGAGGCGCTCTCCCCCGAGCAGAGCGTTTGGCAGGAGATCTCCCGCGGCGAGGAGAAGCTCGCGCTCGGCAAGCGCGAGGTGTCGTCGCGGGCGTACTGCTCGTGGTTCGGCTTCAAGGGCGCCGAGCAGCAGAAGAAGGTCGGCAACCTCTCGGGCGGAGAGCGGAACCGCGTCCACCTCGCGAAGCTCCTGAAGGAGGGCGGCAACCTGCTCCTCCTCGACGAGCCGACCAACGATCTCGACGTCGACACGCTCCGCTCGCTCGAGGACGCGCTCGTCGAGTTCCCGGGCTGCGCCGTCGTGATTAGCCACGATCGCTGGTTCCTCGACCGCATCGCGACCCACATCCTCGCGTTCGAGGGCGACAGCCGCGTCGACTGGTTCGAGGGCAACTACCGCATGTACGAGGAAGACCGGAAGAAGCGCCTCGGCGCGGCCGCCGATCAGCCCCACCGCATCAAGTACAGGAAGCTCCGCGACTGAGCGCGCAGCCCGCGCCGCGGAACAGCCCGCGCGGCGCGGGCGTAGGGATGATCGAGGATCGCGCGACCTGCGCGGAGAGAGACCGACCCATGGCCAGAGTCATGAACTTCAGCGCGGGCCCCGCCGCGCTCCCCGAGGAGGCGCTGCTCCGCGCTCGCGATGAGCTGCTCGACTGGCAAGGCACCGGCATGAGCGTGATGGAGCAGAGCCACCGCGGGAAGGCCTACGAGCGGCTCCATCAAGAGGCGCTCTCGCTGCTCGCGAAGCACCTCCAGATCGGGACCGACAAGACGGTGCTGCTCCTTCAGGGGGGCGCCACGCAGTGCTTCGCGACCGTGCCGATGAACCTCCTCCGGCGCGGGCGCGAGGCCGAGTACGTGGTCACCGGGGTGTGGGGCGAGAAGGCGCTCGGGGAGGCGACCCAGCTCGCGGGGCCCCTCGGCGCGTCGGCGCGGGAGGTCCCGTGGGAGGGCTCTCGGAAGGGCACGCGGGCGCCTCGCGCGACGGAGCTCACGCTGAGCGACGACGCGGCGTACCTCCACACGACCAGCAACGAGACCATCCACGGCGTGCAGCTCGGCCTCACCCCCGAGACGCCATTTCCCAGCTCACGTGCGCCGCATGTGTGCGACATGTCTAGTGATTTTCTCGGACGCCGCCTCGACATGTCGCGCTTCGCGCTCGTGTACGCCGGCGCGCAGAAGAACCTCGGCCCCTCCGGCGTGGTGGTGGTCGTGGCCGACAACGAGCTGATGGCGGGCGCGCGTGACGACGTGGCCGACATCTTTCGGTTCGCGGTCCACGCGAAGCACGGCTCGCTCTTCAACACGCCGCCCACGCTCGCGATCTACCTGGTGCGCAACGTCCTCTTGTGGCTCGAGGGGCAGGGGGGGATCGAGGCCATCGAGCGCCAGAACGAAGAGAAGGCCCGCCTCGTGTACGCGGAGATCGATCGCGCTCCCGATTTCTACCGGTGCCCCGTCGAGCTCGGGAGTCGCTCCCTCATGAACGTCGTCTTCCGGCTCCCGACCGCGGAGCTCGAGGCGCGCTTCGTGGCCGACGCGGCCGCGGGCGGCATGGTCGGCCTGAAGGGGCACCGCAGCGTTGGGGGCGTGCGAGCCTCGCTCTACAACGCGGTCCCCGTGGCCGCCGCCCAGTCGCTCGCGTCGTTCATGCGCGAGTTTCACCGAACCTGCCTCGCGTGAGCCCTCGCGCGCGCCGTGTCCTGCACGTGGTGGCGCTCGCCGCCGCGGCGGCGTCGCTGGTCGCGGGCGGCTGCGCGACCAAGACCCCCGCGCCACCGAGCGACACCGCGCCGCGGGCGTCGGTCGCGACGGCGTCCGCCCCGGTCGAGGCGGGCCCTCCGCCTGCGCCGCCGCCACCGCCTCGCGCCGCGTGCACCGGAGCGGCGGGGGTGACGCTCTTCGTGTCGCCGGCGTCGCCTGCGAAGGGCGCACCGGTGCGCGTGGTCGCGTATTCGGAGGGGGCGCTCGGCGGTCGGCTCGAGGTGCGCGGCGCGGCGAATGGCAGGCCGGAAGCCGTCGCGGAGACCCGTCGCGGGGGCCCGCCGTACTTCTGGACGACCGAGGTGTCGTCGAGCGACGACGCGCTCACCGCTCGGTTCGTCGAGGGCGACTGCGAGGGCGCGCCGGGGGAGAAATCGCTGGCCATCCCGCTCGCGCCGCGGTCCTACCCAGGCCCCCGCGCGCCCGACGGCGCGCTGTGGGTCGCGCGCCGCTCGTGGGACCCCGAGCTCGAGAATCTGTATTCTGCATGGATTGAGGCGCTGTTCGACGCACCCGAGGGCGAGGCGATGAGCTTCGCGGCGCTCCACGAGGTGCTGCGCGACCCCAAGCGAAACTTCCTTTACGATCACCTCGGGTACGGCGAGGACTCGAGCCACGCCCCGGTGATCCGCCCGGACTGCGCGGACCTCCCCTACGTGCTCCGCGCCACCTTCGCGTGGAAGCTCGGGTTGCCGTTCGCGATGGCTGCGTGCTCCAGGGGGGGCGGCGGCGCGCCGCCCGACTGCGACGGACTCGAGACCCAGTCGGAGCCAGCGGCGCGGAAGCGCTCGCCACCGGCGGAGGCGTTCGGCACGTTCGTGCGGGTCACCCTGGCCGATCGCGTACACTCCGGCTCGGCGCGGACGCCGTTCGCCGACGCCGAGAGCGACTACTACCCCATCGCGCTCTCGTGGGACGCGCTCCGGCCCGGCGCCGTGTTCGCCGACCCGTACGGTCATGTGCTGGTCGTCGCCAAGCGCCTGCGCGAGACCCAGGACCGCGGCGGCGTCCTCTATGCGGTCGACGGTCAGCCGGACGGCACCGTAGGCCGCAAGCGCTTCTGGCGCGGGAACTTCCTGTTCGCGAAGGACCCCGCGCTCGGAGGCCCCGGCTTCAAGCGCTTTCGGCCGCTGTCGCTCCGCGCGGGCGTCGTCTCGCGCGCGGCGGACGCGCGCCTCGCTGTGGATCCGCGCTGGCACTTCTCAGTCGAGCAGGCGTCGCTCGACCTCGAGGCCTTCTACGACGCGATGGACGACGTGCTGTCGCCCACGCCGCGCGATCCTTCGAGCGCGCTGCGCGAGATCGTCGTGGCGCTCGACGAGCAGGTGCGGACACGCGTCATCTCCGTCGAGAACGGGCGCAAGTTCCTCGACAAGCGCGGGCCGTCGGCGCCCATGCCCGAGGGGGCGAAGATCTTCGAGGCGCAGGGCCCGTGGGAGGACTTCTCCACGCCCTCACGCGACCTCCGCTTGCTCATCGCCATCGACGTCGCGACGGGGTTCCCGGCGCGCGTCGCGCGTCGACCCGGACGTTATCTCGGCGCCTCAGCCGACACCAAGGTACGCCTCGAGCAGGAGCTCGCGAGAGCGCTCGCCGAGCGAAAGGTGCAATATGCACGCTCCGACGGGCAGCCGTTCGAGCTCTCGCTCGCGGAGATCGTGTCGCGCGCCGAGGCGTTCCAGACCGCGTACAACCCGAACGACTGCGTCGAGCACCGCTGGGGAGCGAAGGCCGGCACCGACGAGCACGCGACGTGTCGCGCGCGGGCGCCCGCCGAGCAGCGCGCGCGCATGGAGGCTGTGCGTGCGTGGTTCCGCGATCGCAAGCGCCCACCGCGCTGAGCGCGGACCCCGAGGCGTGCCGCGCCGAGGCCGGGCGGCTCGGCCCCGCGGGCCGCGGAGCCCCCCGCGCGCTGAGGCGAAGCTCGCGACCCGAGCCTCGCTCGGCGCCTGACGTCGACGCAAGGATCGAGAAATCTTCACTCGCTGGTGATCCTTCTTTCGCGCGCCCAGCACGTTCTCTAGCGAGGCAGGACGGAGAGCCCGTCGCCGGAGGAGAGAGCATGTCCATTCAATCCCAGTTCATTCGCGGCTTCGGGTTCCTTCTTGCCGTGGCGCCGGTGGCCTCGCTCATCGCGTGCGGTGGCGCCACCACGTCGTCGACGACCTCTGCGGCCGTCAGCGACGAGGCGCAGGCGCTCGCCGGCGCGCAAGAGAGCTTCGCGAGCCACAAGGCCGAGGTCGATGCGTGCAAGACCGCTTTCGACGCGTGCCGTGCCGCTGCCGGCGCCGACATGGCGGCCTGTCGCAGCGCGCTCGACGCCTGTCTGCCCGACACCCCGCCGCCCCCCCGGCGCTGCGGTGGTCGCGACGGCGAGGGGCGTGGCGACGGCGATCGCGGTGGGCCTGGCGGCGCGGCGAGCGGCGGACGTCCGCCCGGGCCCCCTCCGATGGGCAGCGGGAGCGCGCGCCCCGAGGGCCCGCCTCCGCCTCCTGGTAGCGGGAGCGCGCGTCCGGAGTGTCCGCCTCCGCCTCCGCCTCCGCCTCCCGGCAGCGGGAGCGCGCGCCCCGAGGGCCCGCCTCCGCCTCCTGGCAGCGGGAGCGCGCGTCCGGAGTGTCCGCCTCCGCCTCCGCCTCCTGGCAGCGGAGCGCGGGCCCCGAGGGTCCTCCGCCTCCGCCTCCGCCTCCTGGCAGCGGGAGCGCGCGCCCCGACGGTCCGCCTCCGGGCGGTCGCGACTGCGACGGTCCCAAGCCGCCTCGAGACGAGCGACCGGGTTTCTGCGGAAGGGTGCCGCTGCCCCCGCCGGCCGCCGTGCGAGCCTGCCACGACGCGACGCGCACCTGCGTCGACGGCGGCGGTGATCGTGCCGACTGCTTCGCGACCGGCCGCGCCTGCGTGAGGGCCGCTCACCAGGCCGCGTTCGCGGAGCGCTGCGCGTCCCTCCAGGCCGACGCGCCCGCCGAGGTGGTCGCTCGCTGCGCCGAGGGCGTCGAGGCGCCCGCCGGCGCGAACTGAGCCGAGGCGAGACGAACTGTCACGAGCGGCCCCGCGCACCCCGCGGCGGCCGCTCGGCGCCTTTTTGTTCGGGCCGACGCTCGCCGGGCAGCCGAACGCCTGTCGCTCACGCGGCCCCCCGGACGCCACGCACCGCCGCCGCCACCTGCGCTGGGATCACGATCCAGAGCGTCGTTCTGGCGTCCCACGCTACCGTGCCGGCGCCTGGCTCCACGGGCATTTCTGCGCGGCCTGAGCATGGCGTTCGCCGCTACGGGGCGGGTGCCTTCGCGGAGAGACGCTGCGTGGCGCCGTCGAGGTCGACCCTCGAAATCGCATCGCCCGGCTGCCGGGTGGTGGGTGTGCCCGCCGAGATGATAGGGGGCCCCTGGCTCTCTCGGCGCTCGGCACGAAAGACATCGTGGCCCTTCGCGACGCGCGCCGACGGCGCGGCGGGGCGGTCGCTGCTCCCCGGACGTGCTGACCGGCGCTTTCTACGGGCAAGCGAGCGCGCGTGTGTGCGGCTCGCCCGAGCGGAGCGCCTCGCAGAGGTTCACGCAGGTGCCCGCGTCGGGCGGTCCGGGGGGGCCGCCCGGGCCCTCGCAGCGCACGAAGCGGTCGATGCCGGCGGCGCCGGCGCACACGGGTGGCATCGCCCAGCACACCCCGGGGACGTCGCGGGGACAGAGCGGGCCACCTCCGGCGATGCGCGCGCAGCTGTTGCCGGGAGGGCACGAGCGGCCGCGGTCGCACGTGAGCGCCTCGGCGAGCGAGCACTCACCGGGCGTCGCGCCGGTCTGCCCGCGCGCGCGGCGCAGGCAATCGTTCCAGTAGGTGACGCCGTCGCAGCCGCAGGTCGGCGCGGGGGCGCCCTCCCCGCAGAACGTCGGGCGCCGCTCACATCGCCCCTCGGGGTCGCCGCACGCCACCCGCGCGCAGAAGCCGCCGTCGCCGCATGAGTCGCTCGTCGTGCAGCGCGGACCCGAGGGGGTCGGCACGTCCGGGCTGGCGTCGGGCAGCGCGACGAGGAGGATCTCTTCGCGCTCGCACGAGGCGAGCGCGCTCACCAGGCCGAGGAGGACGCCGGCGACGAGGACGGGAGCGAGGGCCGCACGCTTCATGGCGTCCTCGGTTCGGGCGTGTTGGCCGACGCCTCGTCGCGAGCGTTGTCTCGCGTGTTGTCCCTCGTGTTGTCGCGCGCGCTGTCCCAGAGGGCGAGCTCGAGGCCGAGCAGGCCGATCGGGCGAGCGTGCGATGGGGCGAACACTTCGGTCGATCGTCCGCCTTCGGTCGCGATCCAGTGGAGCGAGCGGAACCCGACGTCGACCGCGAAGCTCCCGGTCACGGTGAGCAGCGGCGAGAGAGGCAGGCGGGCCATCACCGTCGGCGACACGACGGGATCGGCGAAGATCGGGCTCTTGGCGAGGCCGGCGCCATTCACACCAGAGGTCCCGTTCACCGAGATCAGATCGACCCCAACGCCGAGCCCCAGACCGAGCGACGCGAGCGGGCTGTCGAGGATCATCGCGGAGGGCAGGAGGCGCAGGCTCACCGCGCTCGCGTGGGCCTCGGCGCGTCGCTCGCCAGCGTCGAACCCGGGGGTGTAACCTACACGGAGTCCGAGCGAGGGGCGGCGTGGGCTGCGCCTCGCGAGTGAGACCTCGGCGCCGATCCGCCCCACGGCGCTGGCGCTCTGGGCGAAGGTGCCCACGCCACCGTGCACGCCCGCGAGCAGAGCGAGCCCGGTCGGCTCGCGCGGCTCGGTCGCCTTCGGTGGCGCGGGCGCCGAAGGGGGCGGTGCGGGGGGTGACGGAGCCGACGCTGACGGGGCGGCTGGCGCGGACGCCGAAGGGGGTGGCGGTGGTCTCGCGCGCTCGTAGGCGGCGTCGAGGGCCGACTCCAAGGCCGACTCGACCGCGAGCGCGAGCTCCTCGCTCTGGACTGCGGCCGAGCCCGTGCGCGCGAGCGCTCGCGTCGCCAGCGGGCCTGCTGCCGCGCCGTCGAGGGTGAAGTCGAGCTCGACCTTCCCATCGCCAGCCCGGACCAAGATCCGCGCAAAGCGTGGCCCCCCGAGCCTGGGCGCTTGCTCCACGCGGACGAGGTCGACCTCGGCCCCGACGCGGACCACCCCGCGCACGACGGCCTCTTCCTGCTCGCGCGCCGCCCCCTGGCCGCGCGCCACTTCGACGATGATGCGCGCGGGCCGCGCGGGGCGCTCGGCCGCGCGCGCCTCCCAGTCGAGGGGGCGCGCGAAAGGCCCGACGGCGACGCCGCCGATCGCGAGGCCGAGGAGCGTCAAGCGCGCTCCGCGAAGCCTCGCGGTCATCAGCGAGCGCCGCTCAGGCCCTGGACGCGGAGGCGCGCGTGCTCGGCCGACGCGGAGGACGGGTACGCGGCGAGGAGCGCCCGCCACGCGTTGGCCTCGGCCTCGTGGAGATTCTGGAGCCCAAGGGCGCGTCCGCGCCCGACCATCGCCTCCTCACGGAGCTCGCCTCGGCCCGTGCGCAGGTACGCGTCGAACTCTGCCAGGGCGCCGCCGGCGTCACGGCTCGCGAGCAGGACGCGCCCAGAGAGCGCGTGAGCCGTGGCGGCCTCTCGGCTCGCCGGATAGCGGCTCGTGAGCTCGCGGTACGCCGCGAGGCTGCCCGCGACGTCGCCGGCGCTCCGCCGCGTATTGGCGAGCGCGAAGAGCGCCGCCGCGTCCGCCACGGGCTCCGGTGCGGGCGCCGGCGCGGCGACGGTCCGCGTCGGGCCGGCGCTCGCCAGGCTCGCTGCGAGCGTGGCGCTCGGGTGGTGCGCGCCCGCGGTCTGGCCCGCGGGCGCGGCCCGTCCGGCGGGAGTGGCGGGAGTGGCGGGAGCGGCGGGAGCGGCGGGAGCGAGGGGAGCCGCGACCGGAGCGACCGGAGCCACGAGCGCGTTCACCGGGGACTCGGGCGCGCTGGGCGCCTCGGGGAGGGCCGGCGTCACCGCTCGGGCGGCCGCGCCGTGCACCGTCGGATTAAGCGGAGAAGTCGCGACCTTCACGGGATCCCGGGGGGTCGCCTCACGATCGCGGATGTCCTCGCCCGACGACAAGAGCGTGCCCGCGCGTCGCACGAACGAGCGCCCTTGCGGCGACGCGACCGCCGCGGTGCACACGAGCGCGAAGGCGGCAGCCATCAGCAGGGCGACGCGACGCCAGGCGGTGCTCGACCGCCGCTTGGGCTTCGCCTCGATGGGCGCGGGCGCCTCGGGGGCCTCGCCCAGCTCGGGCACTTCCGGCGCTCCAGCGTGGGGCGCCCGCTGAGCCGCGTGCTGCGCGCCGACCGCGCCGAGCGCCCCCGCGACGAGATCCGAGTAGGAGAGCGGCGCCTCGTTCTCGGCCTCGAAGTCGGCGCGCAGGAGGCGCTCGAGCTTGCAGGGCGCGCACTGAGCGACGTGCAGCTCGAGCCGCGCTCGCTCGTCGGTGGTGAGCGCGCCTCGCGCCTCCTTGTCGAACAGGTCTTCCGGATGAAGCTGCGTGAGGCTCATGCTCCCACCTCCAGCGCGGCCAAGAGATCAGGTGCCGCCTCGATGCGGCGCCGAAGGGCCTCCTTCGCGAGGCGGAGCCGGCTACGAATCGTGTTCAGCGGCGCGCCGGCCGCGGTCGCGACCTCGTCGAGCGACCAGCCGAGCACGATGCGAAGGCCGAGGGCCTCGGCTTGCTCGACGGGGAGCTCGGCGAGGAGCTCGCGCAGCAGCGCCCGGCGTCGGGTGGTGAGGGCGTCCTGCTCGGGGGTCTCGTTGGGGCACGGGGCGGCGTCGGTCTCGGAGTCGTCGTCGCGGCGCGACCGGTCGACGCGCGTGCGGCGCCGTGCGAGGAGCGCCGTGCGCATCGCGATAGTCTGAGCGTACCCCTCCGGGGCGCAGTCGCCGCGGAACGCGGGGAGGGCGCGGACGAGGCCGATGAGCGACTGCTGTACGACGTCGGCGACGTCGGGGTGGCCACCGCCCAGCACCGCGCGGACCACCCGAGTCACGAGCGGCGCGACCGCGCGCAGCAGCTGCGCGGTCGCCCGGCCGTCGCCGGCAGCCGCCTCGCGGGCGAGCTCCAGCATCGCCGCCTTTTCAGGGTCGAGCGGCGCTGGTTGGGGAGGGGCCAACATGGGCAAGGACATCGTCCCTGAGTTCGTGGGCCCTGCAACGGAAAGCGATCACCACCGCCGCCTCGCGCCCGTCGAATTGTAGGTGGATGTGCGGTGGAGGCGTTCAGGCGTCGACGCTGCAGGGCTCGACCAGCGCGCGCAGCAGCGCCGCCGAGAGCGAGGCCTCGGAGCTTCAGGCGCCTCCGGTGGCGCCCTCGGACTCGGGTCCGGTCACTTCTTCTTCGGCTTGGGCTGCGTCACGGCGGCCGAGAGCGCGTCGGCGATGGGGGCGTCGACCGAGCCGCCGCGGGCCCACTGATCGGCCTTGATGAGGGTGGTCTGGGCCACCGCGGCGAGCTTGGCGCGGCGCCCGCGCGAGTAGCCGGCGAAGCGCGCCTGGAGCTCGGTCGGGTTGAGGCGAAGGGCAGGGCTCAGGAAACCACGCATGACACTCTCCGGAGTGGGGTCCCTCGGAAATCGAGGGACGCCCTCTTTAGCAACTTCTGCCGCGGCGGGAAGGGGAGAAACGATCCACACGGCTTGCCAAGGCGGCGCAGGGGTCTTGGCGACGCCGAGCGCTGGAGCGCAGCGACCGAATCAAGCGGTTCGGCGCTCCAGCAGCCCGTTGATAAACTCCCGTCGCCCCCGCGCCGCCGCATCGGTACGGGCTTCGTTGCGATCCTCCGGTGCCTGCTCACCTGCAAAAGCAGGCTCCGCGGGCTCCTCGGATCGCGCCTTGCCCGATGCCGCGCGGACGACGCGCGGGCTCGGTCCGTTTATCAACAGGCTGCTAGGGGCGGAACAAGGCGACGCCGCACGTGTCCTTCACGTCGAACGAGACCTTCGCCGCCCCGAGCTCGAGCGGATCGAACGCGACCGTGCCCTTCACGTTCACCGCGCCGGTCACCGGCACGACGTTGTTGAACAGCTCGGCCGCGAGCGCGCCGGCGGCGCCGAGGCTGGCCCGCGCCTCCGCCGCGACGAACGAGCGACAGGGGAGCGCCCGCGAGGCAAAGCGCAGCTCGCCGCGCACGGGATCGCGGGTGAACTGCCCTCCGAACGTGCCGGTGATGGGGCCGTAGGTCGCCACCCCCCGCGAGATCTCGACCGGCTTCCCGCTGTTGCCGACCAGGGAGAAGTCGAGCTCGAGCGGCGTCTTCGCGCGGTTGCCGGCGAGGGCGAGGCCCGCCACCATCGCCTTGCCTTCGCCGCGCACGCGCCCGTCGGGCTCGAACGAGACGCCAGCGTTCACCTCGAGCGTCGGGTCGACCCCCGCGGGGAGCCCAACGAACGGCGCGGGAACTCGGAGCGCTGAGAGGGTCGTGCGAGGGATCCGCGCGTTGACGTGGGTCGTGGCGGTCGTCCCGCCGAGGATGAGGAAGACGTTCGGTCCCTCGAGCTTGCCCGGCTCGAACACGAGCCGCGCGCGTCGCCGCGCCTCGCTCTCGTCGATGTTGAGCGTGAACGGTCCCGCCTTGCCCTGGGGGGCGCGCAGGGTGAGGTCTGCGGAGTACAGCCTCAGGCCACGCACCTCGCTCACGCCCTCTTGGTGGGCGAGGCCGAACCTGCAGTCGTGGGTCTCGAGGATCGTGCCCTTGCCGAACGGCTCGCGCCACTCGATCTGGACGCCGGTCGCCTCGAGCTCGTAGGTGCCCGCGCTGTCCGCGCCGAGCCGATCGAGCGCCGCGGGGAGATCCTTCGCCGCGCCCAGCATGGAGACCTGGAGGCCCTCGATGCCCATGTTCCCGCTGAACGAGATATGGACGCGCTCGGCCGTCGCGGTCTTGAGGGGCAACCCGGCGCCCGTGGCGTGGACGCGCTCCAGCTCGATGCCAGAGAAGCTCACCTTGGCGCGCTCTATCTCGAGGTCGAGGCCCCTCGCCGCCGCCGCCCGGGTGATGCGCACCTTCGCCACGGCGGGCGCCGCGAGGACCCCCGCGACGACGATCGCGACGACCACCCCGAGGATCGCGAGCGCCCGCCCGAGCTTCGGGCCTTCGCGGGGTGCCTCCCGGATCACACCGACGGCGCCCGTGACGAACGGGGTGCCGCGCGCGGGCGGAGCCGCGGGGCTCGGACGCGCGTGCCCGCGCGTGCGCGCGCGCGTGGGGTCGTCGAGATCGTGGGGGGGCGGGCCGCCGAGCTGGAGGTCGCGGCCCGAGACGCGGGGGTCTTCCGTTTCGAGCTCGAGCGCGGCCGCGGGCCGCGGTCGCGCGGGGGCCGGGGCCCGGGCGGCGGGCACGTCCAGAGACGGCACGTCGAGAGAGGGCGCGTGCGCCCCGCGCCCTGTGCCGTCGGTCGCGTCGTGCGAGCCGGTCATGAAGTCGGCCGTCGACAGCTCCATCGGGCCCGGTGTCGGGTACGCCAGGGAGAGTGAGACCGAGCGATTCAGATCGGGCGCGCTCGCGGCTGCGGGCGCAGGCGGAACCCGCTCCGCGGGCGCCGCCCCCTCGGGCTCCGTGCTCTGCTGGCCGCGATCGCCGAGGGCGAGGGCCGGGCTGGTCGCGCCCACGGCGTCCGCGGCGCTTTCCTTGATCGCCGTCCGCCGACGCTGCGCGTGGGGCGAGAGGTGGATTTCGACGAACGATGCGATGTTCGCAGGGCGTTTGCGAAGGATCACGCCGAGGTCATCGCCCATCTGCTCCGTCGTCGCGTAGCGGTCCTCCTTGTTCGTCGCCATCGCGCGCGCGATCACGTCGGCGACGTCCTGCGGGATCTCGGGGGGCAGCGGCGCCGGGGCGTCGCCCTGGATGAGCGCCCGAAAGTAGACGGCCTCCGTGCGATCGTCGAAGGGGAGGTAGCCCGCGACCATCTCGTACAGCACCGCCCCGAGGGCGTAGACGTCGGCGCGCCGATCGACCTTCGCGCCCGTGGCCTGCTCCGGTGGCATGTAGCGGAGCTTGCCTTTCAGGGTGCCCTGCGAGTCCTCGGCGAGGCGATCTTGCATGAGCGCGACACCGAAATCGATGAGCTTCACCGCGCCGTTCGCGCCGACCAGAATGTTCTGTGGCGACACGTCGCGGTGAACGATCCCGCGGGGGCGCCCGTCGGGCCCGCGGAGCTCGTGCGCCGCGTGGAGGCCGGCGCACACGTCGGCGGCGATGCGGAGCGCCACGGGGACCGGCATGCGCTCGTTGTGCTCCGTCATGGATGCCTGGAGCCCCGCCAGCGCGTCGCCGTCGACGTATTCCATGACCTGGTAGAGCATGTCGCCCTCGACGGCGACGTCCTGCGTGCTCACGACGTTGGGGTGGGAGATCAGCGCCGAGACACGGGCCTCGTCGAGGAACATGTCGCGGAAGCGCTTCTCGCGGGCGAAGCGCCCGTGGATCACCTTGATGGCGACGTACGACTCGAAGCCGCCGAGCGAACGCAGGCGCCCCACCCACACCTCGCCCATTCCCCCCTCACCGATGGGGTAAAGGAGCTCGTATTTCCCTACCTTGTCGCCGATATGCATCACGGATCAGTCCCCCTCACCGTAGCCTGTAGATGGGAATTTGCGCCTGTGCACGTGTCCCCGTCGGTCATCCGGCCCACGTCGCCCCCACGCGGCGCCGGAGGGCCGTCGCCTCGGTGCCGAGCGCGAACCGCGCCGCGTCCCCCGCGTACGGGTGGTCGAGCACGGCCGCCAGCGCCCCGCGGCCCGGCGTGTCGCTCGCGGTCTGGAGGATCGGGTCGAGCGTTCGGAGCTCCTCGATGAGCGACAAGAGATCGCCCGTGAGGAGGTACGCGAGCCGGAGCTCCGCCGAGGCCAGCGCGGCGACGAGGGGCTCGATGGGACCCGGCGCGCCGCTCGGGACCGAGAGTGACGGAGCGATGCGCTCGAGGGCTTGGCGCTGCTTGCGTGCGAGGTCTTTGGCCACCGCGGCCTCGTACTGCGCCACGAGCGGCTGGAGCGCGCCGTCGTCGCCGCCGCGCCCGTACCCCGGCACGACCTGGCGAGCGCACGCGATGAGGTAGGCGAGCGCGTGCCGTGGGGGAAGCTCTTCGAGCCAGGGCACGGCCAGGGCGATGCGGCCGACAGCGCGGGCGAGGGCGGCGAGCTGCACCGGCTCGGACGCCTCGACCAGGCTAAGAGGCACCACGATCCACGGAACGTCCTGGCAGAGGACGCGCACGCGCCGGCCCTGCGCGGGCGTGGCCGCCACGGCGAGCTCGACGTCGCCGAGGCCGAGCGCCTTCCCGAGCCGCTCCAGCAGCGCGCGCAGCGGGTGGCCGCTGCGCTTGCCGATGCGGTCCCTCGGGGTCAGGCCGACGTCGGCGAGGTCTCCGCGGAGCATGCGCCCCTCGAGCCCGAAGACCGCCGCCGCGACGTCGGTCAGCGGGTGGCGAGCGGCCTCGGGCACGACGTGCGCGAAGAGCGCCGCGCGATCGAGCGGCATGTGGTGCGATCCGAGCGGACCGAGGCGTCGCGCGCGGAGCCACCCGCGCCGTCCCTCGTCGAGGTCGCCCATGAGCGCGCGGAGCTCGCTCGCCACGATGGCCTCCTCGGGCCTGCGGTCGGAGGAGAGCGAGCGCTCGAGGATCTCGAGGGCGCCGCTCGTGTCGGTCGCGGAGACGAGCGGTCGCGCCGAGGGCGTCAGCATCGCCAGCACGGTCGCGCCGGCCTCGTCGTGGGCGCCGAGCCGTGCGAGGCAGGCGGCCAGCTCGACCCTCGCGTCGTGGAGCTCGGGATCTCGCTGGAAGGCCTGGCGGAGCCGCGTCGCGGCGTCCTTCAACCGTGACAGCTCCGACGCCTCGACCTTCCCGAGGCGGAAGTACCACGTGGCGTCGGGGCGCCCGAGCGCCTCGCCGCGTCCGATGAGCGCGGTGAGCCCGCGCGCGTACCCCACGGCGTCGAGCTCGCCGTCGCCGCCTCGATAGAAGCGCTCGAAGCGCTCCTCTGCCTTCGGGTGGCCAGGGGTGTGCGCGAGGGCCTCGATGATGGCGCGCTCGGCGGCGCGCGCGTCCTTCACGCTGCCGCGCACCTCCGCGAGCTGGAGGAAGATCTCGCTCTTCTTGTCGTGCTCTGCGGTCGCAGCCGCGAGGCGCTCCAGCAAGGACGCGATCTCGAGGCGGATCGGAAGCTTCTGCGGCGGCTCGCCCGTGGGGCCTAGCTCGGTCTGCTTGGCGACGAGGCGGTGCACGAGCGCGCGGAGGGCGCGCGCGTTCTCGGGATCGACCGCGAGCGCGCGGCGGAGGGCTCCCTCGGCGTCTTCCGGCCTGGCGAGCACGCGCTCGAAGACGCTCGCGAGGGCGAAGAGCGCGGTCAGTCGCGGCGCGGGCTCACGCGACCGATTGTAGGCGTCCTCGAGCGCGTCGATGGCCTCGGGCCACGCGCGCTGGGTGATGCACAGCTCGGCGAGCATGAGCAGCGACGGGATCGAGTTGGGCGCGACCTCGCGCACCTTTCGCATCGCGTCGATCGCGAGCGTGAGCTCGCGAAGCTCGTCGCGCGCCACCTTCGCGGTCTCCGTACCGAGCAGCACGATCGCCTCGGCGTCGGTCGCCCGCGAGAGTGCGGGGAAGAACACGTCGACGAGCCGCTCGGCCTGCTCCTGCGCGCGGCGCACGTTCGCGAGGAGCGAGATGGCCGCGCGGGAGTTGGGGTCGGCGGCGATGGCGGCCTCCAGGTGGGCTCCGGCGCGCTCCGCGCGATCCTCTGCCGGTCCCAGCGCGCTCGCGCCCGCCGCCGCTTCGTCCTCCCTCGGGTCCGTCGCGAGCAGGAGCTCGGCCGCCGCGACGAGGTGCGCGGCGCGCAGCTGCGGGCTCTCTTCCAGCTCGGCCAGGGCGACCGCGGCGCTTAGGGCCCCGCCCGGATCGCCGAGGCGCGCCGAGAGCCTGGCCAGCGACATGGCCGCGGTCACGCTCGTCGGATCGATGTCCAGCGCCGCGCGGAAACGCTCGAGGGCTCGAGAGGCGAGGCGCTCCTCGCCCGTCTCTAGGGACTCCGCCTCCGTGAGGAGCCCGAGCCGGAGCAGGAGCGCGACGATCGGTGCGTCCTCGGTGGAGAGCGAGCACAGCGCGTTCAAGCAGGTCTTCACCGCGCGGCGCGCGTAGGCGTCCCCGCGCCGCGCCGCGCCGTGCTCACGGCGCACGAGCGCCTCGAGGGCGCAGGCGTCGGTGGGGTCGAGCTCGAGGAGCGAGGCGTAGGTCGCGGAGGCCTCGGGTCGGGTCGAGCGCCCGCGCCAGTCTTCGAGCCAAGCGAGGTCCCACAGCGCGCCGGCGCGCGCGCGCGCGTCGGTGAATACGCTCCCCTCGCGCTGGAGCACCTGCCCCAGGGGCGCCGCGGAGGGGTTCCGTCGCGACAGCACCTCGAGCAGGCGCAGCGAGGGGACGTGGTTCGGGAGGACCTCCAGCACGGTCGCGAGCAGGCGCGCGGCTCGGGGGCCGTCTTTGCCACACTCGACGAGCAGCGCCGCCAGGTCGAAGCTCAGCGTGAGCTGCTCTTCGTGGGACCGAGCGATCTGGAGGCGCGCGTCGAGCAGGTCGAGGATGGGCGAGAGCCCTTCGACGTCGACCCGCACGTCGTCGTGGCGGCGCACCGGCGCGCTCGCCAGGGCACGGCGCGCGAGCACGCGCTCGAGGCGGTCGGCGACGTGAATGTCCTCGGGAGTCTCCGCGAGCGCCCGCGCGTACAGCCGGGCAGCGCCGGCGTCGTCGTCATGGCGCAGCTCGTCGAGCTCCGCCGCGCGCACGAAGTACCGCGAGCGCTCCTCGCGCGTCGGCGCGTCGTCGCCAAGGCGCTCGAGGGCTGCGCGTAAGCGTTCGAATTTGCACGATTTTCTTAGGACGCGGGGGATCTCCAGCGGCGGCAAGGGGTGGCTCGGATCGAGGGCGCGCGCCGCCTCGAGGGCGCGCTCGGCCTCGCCCGTGTCGCCGAGCCGGACGTCGCAGATTCGGGCGAGGGACAGCCAGAGGTTCACCTTCTCGGCCACCGAGGTGGCGCACTCGATGCGCGCGCGTAGCGACTCGGCCACTCGTTCCCACCTGCCTGCGCCCTCATGGAGGCGAGTCTCGAGCGCCCGGCCGGCGGCGTGAGCGTCGTCTTCGGCCAGCACCTCGTCGATGACCGCCACTGCGCGCGCGACGTCGACGCGTGAGAGTGCCTCCGCGGCACGTACCTTGAGAGAGAGAGCGTCCGCGCCAATCTCGCAGGTCGCGGCCTCCGCGAGCAGCGCGCGCGCGAGGGCGCGGTCGTTCCCCTGCCGGCTCGCGGTGCGGTGGAGGCCCAGGATCGCGCCGCGGCGCCCCGGCTCGAGGTCGAGGATGCGCTCGTAGGTCCGCGCGGCTCGCGCGGGATCGCCCAGGAGCTCTTCCCAGAGCATGGCGACCTTCTCGAGGAACGCGACCTTGCGCCCGGGGTCGCGGGCCGTCTGCGCCGCCTGCGTGTACAGCTCGACGAGCTTGCGGAGCTCGCCGGTCGCGGCCTCCGCCGTGCTTGGCCCCATGAGGTGAGAGAGTGCCTCGAGGACCTCGGGATCGCCGGGCGTCGCGACCCAGGCGGCCTTGAGGTGGACGATGGCCTCGTCCGGACGCCCGAGGTCGCGCTCGAGCACGAAGGCCGCTCGGGCGAGCGCGCGCGTGCGCGGCTGCGCGGCCTCCGACTCGGCCGCCCGGCCGAGCCACAGCGTCACGCGCTCTTCGTGTCGGCCGAGCGACGTGAGCAGCTGGTCGAGCGTGTCGTAGAGGCGGGCGTCGTCGGGGTCGAGCTCGATGGCCTCGCGGACGTCGGTGACCGCGCCGTCGTAGTCGCCGAGCTTCTCCCGCAGCTCGGCGCTCTGCTTGCGCTCGTGCGCGATGAGCGCCGGCTCGCGTAGGTAACGCACGCGGAGGGCGCGCACGCGGATGATGTCGGCGAGCTGCCCCCCGTGCTCGTACAGCTCCACGAGCTCGATGAGCACGCGCTGGTCGATCGAGTCTTCCGTGGGGATGCGCGCGGCGGCGCGCTCCAGGAGGTAGATGGCGCGCGCGTCGTCGGCGAGGCGCTCGCGGTAGATGCACGCCGCGTCCACGTCGAGCCGCGACGCCCGGCACGGCTCGCTCTCGAGGGCGGCCTCCTCCTCCAGAAGGATGGCCAGGCTTCCGAAATCGCCGGTCGCGGCCACGTGGCGGACCAGCGCGCTGCGCACGGCGCCGATGGTGGGATCGATCGCGAGGGCTCGCTCGAACGCGTTCCGCGCCGCGCGCGGCCGGCCTAGGCGCCGCTCGAGGAGCAGGCCCCTCTCGACGTGGAGCCACGCGGAGAGGTCGTGCTGTCCTGCATAGGCGTCGGCGAGCGCGGCGAGGTGCGCGACGAGCGCCTCGTACTCGGCGACCCCTGCGCGGCTGTTCGCCTCTTCCCACAGCGTCGCCTCGAGGCCCTTCAGCGCGGCGGCGTGGTGCGGAGCGCGCACGAGCACCTGCTCCCAGGCGGCCCGCGTGTCGGACGATGGCGGCTGCTCGGCGGCCAGCAAGCGCGCCCGCTCGGCGAGGAGCGCGACGCGTGCGGCCTCGCTCGTCGCGCCGGCGAGCTCGGCCTCGAGGTGCTCGAGCGCGTCGGAGAGGAGCCCCGCGCCGAACCTCCGCCGTCGAAGGAAGCCGTGGGCGGTCGGCGACCGCGGGTCCGCGAGCAGCGCGCGCTCGGCGTGGTCGTTCGCCCGGGTCTCGTCGCCGATGGTCTCGTCGACGATGGCGAGCTCGATGTGCGCCCGCAAGAGGCCCACCTGGTCATCGGCGGCCTCGAGCGCGCGCACGCGCGCCTCGAGCTTGCGGACGAGCGGCGTGGCGTGCTCCGCGGGCGGCGCGGGCCCACGTGGGGCCGCCTCGCGCCGTTGCGCCGTCGACGGTCGCCCGCCGTGGCGGGGCTCGGCCCCTCGGCCGGAGGCTGAGGGTCGGAACCGCGCCTCCTGCGCGGGGTGCGGAGGCAGGGGAGCGGGTGGCGGAGGGAGCGCGGGCGGGGCGGCGAGGGCTGCGTGCGGTGGTGAGGGCGGGGGAGCGGCGAGCGGGGCCGGGGGAGCGGCGAGCGGGGCCGGGGGAGCGGCGAGCGGGGCCGGGGGAGCGGCGAGCGGGGCCGGGGGAGCGGCGAGCGGGGCCGGGGGAGCGGCGAGCGGGGCCGGGGGAGCGGCGAGCGGGGCCGGGGGAGCGGCGAGCGGGGCCGGGGGAGCGGCGAGCGGGGCCGGGGGAGCGGCGAGCGGGGCCGGGGGAGCGGCGAGCGGGGCCGGGGGAGCGGCGAGCGGGGCCGGGGGAGCGGCGAGACCTGCGGGCACGGGGCCGAGGTCGACCTCGACGTCGACCTCGATGGGCAGCGTGGTCAGCTCGTGAGAAATATCGGGTATCGAGCCCGGCCGACGTGACGTCCGCGAGCCCCGCGCGGACGCCGGGAGCGGCGGGGGTCGCCCCGACGCGGGGCCGGGCAGGGGTGGCGGCGGGGCGGACGCCTTCGCGGCGGCGGGGAGCGGAGGCGGCGCTGCGGAGGGCGAGAGCGCGCCCGGCGGGAGGGGGGGAGGCGCAGCGCTCCTGGGGGCGGTGATCGACGGGCCCTCGTCACCGAGGGCCGCCCGCGCGCGCGCCGCGGCCGAGGCGGCCGGTGGCAACGGGGGTGGGCCTGCGGACTTGGGCCCGGGACGGCGCGCGTCGGTCGCGGCGCCGGGCTTCGCGCCCTTCGTGCCCGGGAGGGGCGGCGGCTTCGGCCCTCGCGTCGCCTCCTGCAGGACCCCGACCTGCTCGTCGATGGACCAGCTGTCGCCCGTGATTTCTAGCAGCCGATCGACGCTCAGCGGGTCGTCGAGCTCTACCTCGATCGCGTCGACCTCGGCCGAGCTCGGCGGCGCGTTGGGCGGCACGTTCGGCGTTCCGGGCTTCGGGGCTTCAGCCATGCGCGGAGGATGGCACGAACGCGGGCAGAAGAGCGCGCGTTCCATCGATGAGCCACCCCGACGTCGCGCAGCTCGAACCCGTGTCCACCCCACCGGCGGCAGGGGCCCTCCACCGCACGCCTCAGGCCGTCAGGCGGTCAGGTGGGTGAGGCGACGCGCTCCGACGCGGTGTACACGACGTGGCTCTCCGGTCGGACGAACCCCACGAGCGTGAGCCCCGCCCGCGCGGCGAGCGAGACCGCGTACGACGAGGGCGCGCCGACCGCGGCGAGCACCGGCACGCCACACAAAATCGCCTTCTGCGCGAGGTCGTAGCTCACGCGACCGGAGACGAGCAGCACGTGCGAGGACAGGGGCAAGGACCCCGCGCGGAGCGCCCAGCCGACGACCTTGTCGAGCGCGTTGTGGCGGCCCACGTCTTCACGCGCGAGCACGAGATCGCCGCCAGGTGAGAAGAGCGCCGAGGCGTGGACGCCGCCGGTGGCGCGGAAGGTGGGCTGGGCGTCCGCCATGCGCGCTGGGAGCGACCGCAGCACGTCGCTCGCGATCGTGAGCGCGGCGGCGCGCAGATCGCCCTCCACGTCGAGCGACGACAGCGAGGTCTTTCCGCAAGCGCCGCAGCTCGAAGAGCCGATCGAGAAGCGCGCCAGTGAGCCCGGCGCGTCGGAGGCGAGGTCGGCCACGAGCACGTTGCCTCGCTCGTCGCCGGTGAGCCCCTCGGGGCGCTCGATGCCGAGCAGATCGCGCTCGCCTCGGAGGAGCCCCTCGCAGAAGAGGAACCCGCGCACGAGCTCCTCGTCGTGCCCGGGCGTGCGCATCAGGAGCGTCGCCTCGCCGGCGTCGACGCCGGCGCGGCGAAGGCGCAGGAGCAGCGGCGCCTCCACGGCGACGCGATCGCGCGACCGCTGCGCCTCCCCGTTGGCGCTCGCGTAGACGTCGAGCTCGTGGACGGCGCTCACGAGCCGCCCACCGCCCCATCTCGGTCCGCCGGCGCGGCCGGGCCGACGAGCGTCGCTCGGTGGGCCAGGATCGCTTCCAGCGCGCTCGGGCGGAGCCCCTCGCCCGCGCGCTCGTCGACGTGGGCGACCAGCTCCCGGCGCATGCGCGGGTCCCAGAACCTCGTGAGGTGCGCTGCGATTTGCGCCCGGCCGGCCGCGAGGTCGGGGTCGGACTCGAAGAACGTGGCGATGTCGTTCGCCATCCGGACGAGCTTCTCGGTCTTCACGGCGACACCTCGCCTCCGGCGCGGGGTCGCCATCGACGTTCGTTCGTCCCTTCGGGGCCCACGTTCGGCTTCACGAGGCGCCGCCCCCGCCGCTGCGTTCACGGCGAGCTCGGAGCTGGACGAGCCCGTGCTGCGCCTCGCTGTCGCGCTCGAAGCGCCTCTGCCACCCTGACAGCTCGGTCACGAGCGCGACCTGCACGGCGGTGACCTTGTACTCGGGGCAGCTCGTGGCCCAGTCGGCGTTGTCGGTCGTCACGACGTTCGCGCCCGACTCGGGGTGGTGGAACGTCGTGTACACCACGCCGGGCTGCACGCGCTCGGTCACCGTGGCGCGGAGGACTGTGTCGCCCACGCGGCTGGCGAGGCTCACCCGGTCGCCCTCGCGGATGCCGCGGTGCTCGGCGTCGTGCGGGTGGATCTCGAGGAGGTCCTCGTCGTGCCACACCACGTTCAGCGTGCGACGGGTCTGCGCGCCGACGTTGTACTGCGAGAGGATGCGGCCGGTGGTGAGCAGCAGCGGGAACTTGCGCGTCACCCGCTCGCTCGTGGGCACGTACTCGGTGACGACGAAGCGCCCCCTGCCCCGCACGAACTCGCCCACGTGCATGACCGGAGTGCCGTCCGGCGCCTCGTCGTTGCAGGGCCACTGCAGGCTGCCGAGCGCGTCGATTCGCGCGTAGCTGACGCCCCGGAAGGTGGGCGTAAGTCTCGCGATTTCATCCATGACTTCCGATGGATGCGAATAGCTCATGGTGTAGCCGAGGGCGGCCGCGAGGCCCACGGTCGTCTCCCAGTCCGCCTTCCCGGCGAGCGGCGGCATCACCTTGCGGACCCGCGAGATGCGGCGCTCTGCGTTGGTGAACGTGCCGTCCTTCTCGAGGAACGACGAGCCCGGCAGGAAGACGTGCGCGAGCTTGGCCGTCTCGTTCATGAAGAGGTCTTGGACGATGAGGCACTCGAGCGAGCCGAGCGCGGCGGCCACGTGGTGGGTGTCGGGGTCGGACTGCGCGATGTCCTCGCCTTGCACGTAAAGGCCCTTGAACGATCCGTCCAAGGCGGCGTCGAACATGTTTGGGATGCGCAGGCCCGGCTCAGGCTCGAGCGTGGTCCCCCAGGCCGTCTCGAACAGCGCGCGCACGGCAGGGTCGGAGACGTGGCGATAGCCGGGGAGCTCGTGAGGGAACGAGCCCATGTCGCACGAGCCCTGCACGTTGTTCTGGCCGCGGAGCGGGTTCACGCCGACGCCGGGGCGCCCGAGGTTGCCCGTGAGCATCGCGAGGTTGGCGATGCCCATCACCATGGTCGAGCCCTGGCTGTGCTCGGTGACGCCCAGACCGTAGTAGATCGCTCCGTTTCCGCCGGCGGCGTAGAGCCTCGCGGCCTCACGCACGGTGGCCGCCGGCACGCCTGTCTCGGCGGCGGTGGCCTCCGGCGAGCACCGCGGCTCGCGGATGAACGCGAGCCACCGCTCGAACGCCTCCGGCTCGCAGCGCTCGGCGATGAACGCGCTCGCGTGGAGGTTCTCGGTCGCGATGACGTGGGCGAGGGCGTTGATGATCGCGACGTTCGTGCCCGGTCGGAGCTTCAGGTGGTGGGCCGCCTCGACGTGCGGAGTGCGCACGAGATCGATGCCGCGCGGGTCGATCACGATGAGCTTCGCGCGCGGCTCCTCGCGGAGGCGTCGCTTGAGCTGGGACGCGAACACGGGGTGCCCGTCCGTGGGGTTCGCCCCGATGACCACGATGACGTCGGCCTGCCGCACGGAGTCGAAGTCCTGCGTGCCGGCCGACTCGCCGAGGGTGGTCTTCAGGCCGTAGCCGGTGGGCGAGTGGCAGACGCGCGCGCACGTGTCGACGTTGTTGTTGCCGAACGCGGTCCGCACGAGCTTCTGGACGAGGTAGGTCTCCTCGTTGGAACACCGTGACGAGGTGATGCCGCCGATGGCGCCGCGCCCGTATTTCTCCTGGATGCGACGCAGCTCGGAGGCCGCGTACGCGAGCGCCTCTTCCCACGAGACCTCGCGCCACGGCTCGGAGATCGACCCGCGGATCATCGGCGACCGCACCCGGTCGGGGTGGGTCGCGTAGCCCCACGCGAAGCGGCCCTTCACGCAGGAGTGCCCGTGGTTCGCGTGGCCGTCTTTGTGAGGCACCATCCGCACCACCTCCGAGCCCTTGAGCTCGGCGCGGAACGAGCAGCCGACGCCGCAGTAGGCGCAGGTCGTGACCACCGCGCGGTCGGGCTGGCCAGCCTCGATGATTGACTTTTCCATGAGCGTCGCGGTCGGGCAGGCCTGCACGCAGGCGCCACACGAGACGCACTCGGACTCGAGGAAGCTCGTGGGCCCGGCGGCGACGGCGGTGTCGAACCCACGCCCGGCGAGCGTGAGGGCGAAGGTGCCCTGGATCTCGTCGCACGCGCGCACGCAGCGCGCGCAGGCGATGCACTTGCTCGGGTCGAAGGTGAAATACGGGCTCGAGAGGTCCTTCTCCGCCGACAGGTGGTTCTTGCCAGGAGCGTAGCGCACCTCGCGGAGCCCCACGACGCCGGCCATCTCTTGAAGCTCGCAGTTGCCGTTGGCCGAGCAGGTGAGGCAGTCGAGCGGGTGGTCGGAGATGTAGAGCTCCATGGAGCCGCGGCGGAGCTTCGCGAGGCGGTCCGACTGCGTGCGCACCCTCATGCCCGGCTCGACCGGCGTCGTGCACGAGGCCGGGTAGCCCCGCTTGCCCTCGATCTCCACCAGGCACAGGCGACACGAGCCGAACGCCTCGAGCGAGTCGGTGGCGCACAGCCGGGGCACGCGCACCTTCGCCTCCGCCGCGGCGCGCATGACCGACGAGCCGCGCGGGACGCGGACGAGAATGCCGTCGATCTCGAGCGACACGAGCTCTTCCCCGGGGGTCTGCTCGCGCGCGGGCGTGCCCGCGTCGGGCTCCTTCACTGAGTACATGCGGCCTCCGCTGCGGCAGCTTGGGTGGGCTCGGCGGGGTCGTCTGGGGCCGGGCCCAGGTCCTCGGGGAACGCGTCGACCGCGCTGAGCACGGGGTAGGGCGTCATGCCCCCCATCGCGCAGAGCGAGCCGTGGAGGAGCGTGTCGCAGAGATCGCGTAGCAGCGTGAGCTTCGCGGCCCGGCGGGCGGGCTCTCGCTCGGCGCGCAGCGCGTCGATCACCTCGACGCCGCGGACCGAGCCGACGCGGCACGGCGTGCACTTCCCGCACGACTCGAGCGCGCAGAACTCCATCGCGTAGCGGGCCATCTTGCCCATGTCCACCGTGTCGTCGAACACGACGACGCCGCCGTGACCGAGCAGGCCGCCCGCCGCCGCGAACGGCTCGTAGTCGAGGGGCGTGTCGAGCTTCGACTGCGGAAAATAGGCGCCGAGAGGCCCGCCCACCTGCACCGCTCGGATCGGTCGGCCGGTCGCCGAGCCGCCGCCGAAGTCGTCGATGAGCTGCCGCAGCGAGAGCCCGAAGCCCTTCTCCACGAGGCCGCCTTGCTTCACGTTCCCGGCGAGCTGGAACGGCAGGGTGCCCCGTGAGCGCCCCGCGCCGAACGAGGCGTAGTAGTCAGGGCCCTTGTCTAAAATGACCGGGGCCGTCGCCAGGGTGATGACGTTGTTCACGACGGTGGGCGCGCCGAAGAGGCCTGCGAGCGCCGGCAGCGGCGGCTTCGGGCGCACCATGCCGCGCTTGCCCTCGAGGCTCTCGAGCAGCGCGGTCTCCTCGCCGCAGATGTACGCGCCCGCGCCGCGGCGGAGCTCGACGTCGAAGGCGAGGTCGCTGCCGAGCACGCTCGGGCCGAGCAGCCGCGCCTTACGCGCGATCGCGATCGCGTCGAGGAGCACCCGCTCGGCGTGCGGGTACTCGGAGCGAAGGTAGATGAAGCCCCTCGTCGCGCCCGTGGCCCGCGCGGCGATGGCCATGCCCTCGAGGAGCAGGTACGGATCGCCCTCGAGGATCATGCGATCCGAGAACGTGCCCGAGTCGCCCTCGTCGGCGTTGCACACGACGTATTTGGTCTGCCCCTCGGCGAGCGGCGCCTCCAGCACGGTGCGCCACTTGACGCCCGCTGGGAACGCGGCGCCTCCGCGCCCGCGCAGGCCCGAGCGGATCATCGCGTCGACGATCTGCGCGGGCGCGAGCGCGAGCGCCTCGCGGAGCCCGCGGAGCCCGCCGTGCGCGGCGTAGTCGTCGAGATCGAGCGGATCCGTGACGCCCACGCGCGCGAAGGTGAGGCGGTCCTGGGCGCGCAGGAAGGGCAGCTGCTCGGTCAGGCCGAGGAAGAGGGGGTGCTCGCCGCCGCGCTGGAACTGCGCCTCGAAGAGCCCGGGCACGTCCGCCACGGTGATGGGGCCGTAGGCCACGCGGCCCGCGGGCGTCTGGACCTCGACCAGCGGCTCGCGCCAGAACATCCCGCGCGACCCGTTGCGCACGAGCGTGAGCGGCACCCTGGCGGCCGCCGCGTGCGCGGCGATGGCCTTCGCGACCTCGTCGGCGCCCACCGAGAGCGCGGCCGAGTCGCGCGGGACGTACACCCGCGTCGCGCGCGTCACGGGGCGCGCTCCGGCGCCGCGTGCACGCCGAGCTCGGCGAGCAGCGCGTCGAGCCTCGCGGCCGTGAGCCTCCCGACCGGGCGCCCGTCGACCATCGCGGCGGGCGAGAGCGCGCAGTTGCCGAGGCAATAGACCGCCTCGAGCGTGACCGCGCCGTCGGCCGAGGTCTCGCGGTAGTCGACGCCGAGGCGCCGCTTCGCGCGGGCCTCGAGCGCCGCGCCGCCCATCGCCTGGCAGGCCTCGGCGCGGCACAACTTCAGCACGTGGCGGCCAGGCGGAGCGGCGCGAAAGTCGTGGTAAAAGGTAATGACTCCATGCACTTCCGCGTTCGAGCGGTTGAGCGCGCGCGCGAGGCGCGGGGTCGCCTCCGGCGGCAAGTAGCCCAGCCTGTCGTGGATGGCGTGGAGCATGGGCAAGAGCAGGTCGGCGCGCGGGGTGCGCCCGTCGGGCCCGAAGGCGGCGAGGACCTCGCCGATCACGTCGGTCGTCGGCTCGGGCGAGCGGGGCTCGCCGGGGGGAGAATGCGGCACGAACACTCCTTCCGTGACCGCGTACCCGCGACGTCGCGCGTCACGGGCTCACGAGATCATAGGCGCATCGTACCGCCGCGGGCGCGCGGGTGGGAAGCGCCGTGCTCTGTGCTCAGCGGGGCGCGTGTGGCGTGTCGTCGCGGCCGATGGTGGCGCCGGGGGCCTCGGCCAGCGGGATCATCGCCGCGTCGCCTGCCCGGAGCTCGCCGTCGGCGAAGCCGCGGAACGCGACGGTGCGGTGCGGCCGCACGAGCGACAAGCCGTAGAGCTCGTTGTAGGCGTCGAACACGGCCGGGTCGGCCTTCAGCGCGGCGAACGCTCGGCCGACCGCGAGCGGGTACTGCCCCTTCGCCTCGGCGACGAGGCTCGCCACCTTCACGCTGGTGTTCGCGTCGAGCTCCGCCACGGAGAGGCGGCCCGCCTCGTCGATGTCGGCCTTCGTGCGCTCGAGCCGCGCGGCGATGGTCTCGAAGATCTGGCGAGACACCGCGGGCAGCAGGTTCACCTTGCGGATGAACACGAACTCGAGGTCGATGCCCCAGCGCTTGGTCTCCTGGGCGATGTCTCGGTGGAGCACCGTCGCGAGCTCGGTGCGGTCGCAGAGGATCTTCTGGAACTCGAGGTTGCCGAGGATGCTCGTCGCGGCGTGCAGGACGAGGTTCTGGAGCGAGGCGTTCCAGTCGGCCACCTGGAAGAGCGCCTTCACGGGGTCTTCGACCCGCAGCTCGAGCCAGAGATCGACCATGACCGTGGTGCCGCGCGCGTCGTTGACGTGCACGTCTTGGAAGTGGCGGAAGTCGCGCTTGAGCGACACCACGTGCACCTCGACCCACGGGAAGAGGCGCTCCGGGAGCCAGTGAAGACCCGGTTTGTCGAGCGTGGCCGCGAGCTTCCCGAAGCGGGTCACCACGGCGGCCTCGCCGTCCTCCACGCTCACGGTGAGCCGCTTGAACAGCAGCCCCAGGAGGGGGAGGCACGCGAGCCCCACGACCAACCCGACCACCATCGCCATCTTGTCGGTCATGATCCGCCCTCCTTCAGATACACGACGCGCGACTCCGAGAGCACCTCGGCGCGCCGCCTCGCCACGTAGGGGGCGAGCGTGCCGGCCGCCGAGAGCTCCGAGAGGTACGCGCCGAGAGCGCGGATCTCGGTCTCGATGGCCGCGGCCCGCGCGGACGCGATCGCCACGCCTCGCTCGGCCGCCATGATGCGCTGCTGGCTCTCGCCCTCCGCGCGGAAGTAGCGCGCCTCGGCGTCGGTGTGCGCCTGGATCACCGCGTTGAGCGCGTCGGCGAGCTCGTCGGGCGGGAGGATGTCGGTGAGGTCCACGGCGTTGAAGCGGACGCCGTACCGGTCGCCGATCTGCGTGCGGCAGAACTCGGCGATGCGTCGGTTCAGGAGGCCGCGCTCGCGGCGGATGAGGGCGTACGAGCCCGCGTGCGTAGCGAAGTCGAAGCCCGCCCCGGGGAGCGCCAGCGCGTCGCCGGAATCCTTTCGAAAGTTCGCGATTTCATTGCGTAAAAGACAGGTGAAGAGGCCCGTGATGTGCTCGGTGGGGTTCTTCATTCCGAAGAGGTAGCCCTCGAGCTCGGCCTCGTGCGGCACGTAGCGGAGCATGGAGTCGAGCCGCAGCACCGTGCCGTCCTCGGCCATGGCGGCGCTGCCGCCCTCTTGGCCCGAGAGGTCGAGGTTCTGCTCCATCATCGTGACGGTGACCACGTGCTCCCAGGGCCGCTTCATGTGCAGGCCTGGGCCGTCCGTGACGAGCTGCTTGCCGTCGGGCTTCTTTCGGGCCGCGCCGAACTCGGTGACCACCGCCAGGTGGCCCTCCTTCACGCGAAACCAGCAGTGGAAAAAGAGGTAGGCGAGGTAGAGCCCCAGCCCCGCGGCGAAGCCTAGCAGCATCAGAAGCGATCCTTGTCGGTGTGGAGGGCCCAGTCGGGTCCCCAGCTGGTCACGGGCCGGGGGGCGAGGCGCTCGCGCTCGCGCTCGCGGTGCCCGTCGTCGGCGAGCTGGTAGGCGACGGCGAGGCCGCGGTTCACGTCGACCACGTCCTCGTTGAACTCGCCGTGGACGTGGGTGGCGTGGGGGAGCGCCGCGACGGCGTCGGCGGTGTCGACGATGCGCCCGTGAGGGACGTGCCGCCCGTCGGGGATCTCGACGCCGACGACCACCGCGCCGATGCCGATGAAGCACCTGGCGCCGACCACCGAGTCGTGCACCACCGCCTTGAAGCCAACGAAGGAGTCGTCGCCGATGTAGCAGGGGCCGTGGACGATCGCGCCGTGCGCGATGGAGACGTTCTTGCCGACGTAGATCGCCCACTCCTCTTCGCCCACCACGACCCGCTTCTCCTTCAGGGCGTGGAGGATCGAGCCGTCTTGGATGTTCGTGTTCGCGCCGATGAAGAAGGGCGAGCCCTCGTCGGCGCGGACGCTGCTGCCGGCGGCCACGTGCACGTGCTCGCCCATGACCACGCGCCCGATGACGGTGGCCGCCGGGTGCACGTACGCGGAGCGCGCGCGGAGGCTGCCCTCGCGAATGTTCGTGAGCCACGCGTGGTGCTTGGGCGCGGGCTCTGCGGCCGCGTGCCTGCGCGCCTCGCCGTGCTCGAGCTTCTTGAGGGTCGCCCGGATCCCGCGGGCCTTCTCGCGCGCGAGCTGCTCGTCCTCCGCTCGCTCGTGACGGTGGAGGTAGAGGTTGAGCGCGTGGAGCCCGAGACCGGCCACCATGCCGGACATGAGGTGGCCCGACACGGTCCCGAACGCGGTGAGCGCGAAGGCGATCGCCTCGAGGCGCTCGGAGCGCGCGAGCTCGAGGAAGGTGTTCACCTCCACGAGCCGGTAGCCCACCACGCAGAGCAGGCCCGCGAGCGCGGCGATGGGCACGACGGCGATGAATCGCCCGAGGTAGAGCACCGAGAGCAGGAGCAGCGCGGCGTGGACCAGGCTCGCGAGGCGGGTGCGTCCGCCGCTCTGCACGTTGACGCCCGAGCGCGCGATGACGCCGGTGACCGGCATGCCGGAGAAGAACCCCACGGCCAGGTTCGCGAGGCCTTGCCCGAACAGCTCGAGGCTCGGGTTGTGCGCCTTGATGTCGGGGGTCATGCGGTCGAGCGCGCGGGCCGAGAGCAGGGACTCGACCGCGGCCAGGAGCGCGAGCGGGGCCGCCTTGGCGAGGAGGTCGAGCCAGGCCTCGTCGGCGATCTTCGGGACGCTGAACGGCGGCAGCACGCTCGGGATGTCGCCGACGCGCTCGATGTCCCAGTGGAGGTAGCTCGAGACGAAGGTGATGAGCGCGATGCCGATGACCGCGGCGGGGATGCGCTTCCACTTGGCGAGCGTGACGACGAGGAAGGCGACGAACAGCCCGCACACCACGGAGTACAGCGACACGTGGTGGAGCCACTTCGGCTGGTGCATCATCAGCGCCACGTCGGCGAGCTGGTAGATGGGCTTGCCGGTGGAGTTGCCGGTGGCGTCGAGCACGTCGGGAAAGCCAAGGAATTCAGGGACTTGGTTGTCGAGGAGCTTGATCCCGACGCCCGTGGTGAAGCCGGCGAGCACCGACTCCGGGACGCGCGCCACGAGCTTCCCGGCGCCCGTGAACGCGAGCACCACCTGAAGGATGCCGATGAGCAGCGCGGCCAGCGCGACGCCCGAAGCGCCGAACGAGCCCTGGAGCTCGAGCACCATGAAGCTCAGCGCCGCGGCGGGGCCGGTGACGAGCAGCGGCGAGCCGCCCGCGAGCGCGGCGATGCCCCCGCCGAGCGCTCCGGCGATGAGCCCGGCCACGGGGGGGAGGCGGCAGGCGACGGCGAGCCCGACGTTGAGCGGGAGCGCGACCGCGGCGACCGTCACGCCCGCGATGAGGTCCGCCGAGGCCTTCCCCTTGAAGACGTCGGCCCACTTCTCCTTCCAGCTCAGCCACATTTCCATCGCGTTCGTTCGCGGACGGACGGGCGCGGGGGGCGACGTGACGCGGGCCATCGCGGCACGCTAGCGAAAGTACCACGCGCTGTACAGTGGCCCTCGCGGCTCGACCCGCGGCCTCTGCGCCGTAAGCGCGGCCCCGCGGCCCTGGTGGCGAAGTGGAGTGGAGGCGAGCGCGCGCCGCCGACACCCAGCTCCCCGAAGAGATGCTCACGGCGGCCTGGGTCGTCCGGGCGCGTGCTAGCTTCCGCGCCGAGGATGGGCTCGACCGAACCGACGCGCGCCGCCGACTCTCGCGCGGGCTCCCCCACGCGCGCTGCGCGCGCTGCGCTCTCCGAGGTCTTCGCGCTCCGAGAGTTCCGCCCGTGGCAGTGGGACGCGGTGACCGCGCTGCTCGAGGGGCCCGGGCGGGTGCTCGTGGTCGCCCCGACCGGCGGCGGAAAGTCGCTCACCTACCAGCTCCCCGCCGTCGTGCTCGCGGGCACCACCCTCGTGATCTCCCCGCTGGTGGCGCTCATGGAAGACCAGGTGCGCGGGCTCGCTGCGCGCGGCGTGTCGGCCACGTTCATCGCGTCGACCCTGGAGATCGACGAGCGTCGCCGGCGGGAAGAAGGGCTCTCTCGGGGCGACTACAAGCTCGTGTTCGTCGCGCCCGAGCGGCTCGGCTCAGGGGCGTTCCTCGCGCGGCTGGCGCGCGCCGACATCGCGCTCGTCGCGATCGATGAGGCCCACTGCATCGCCCAGTGGGGCCACGACTTTCGCCCCGACTACCTGCGCATCGGCGAGCTCTTGCGGGTGCTCGCCCCGCCGCGCGTGCTCGCGTGCACGGCCACCGCGACCCTCGCGGTGCGGCGCGAAATCGTCGCGCGCCTCGGCCTCGACCAGGGGCCGGGCTACGAGGAGATCCTCCGCGGGTTCGCCCGCCCGAACCTCCACCTCGCGGCGTGCGCGGTCGACGGGCCGAAGCAGGCGCGCGAGCTCACGGTCGACGCGCTCACGCGGGCCCTCGGCGGGCGGGGCGCCGCGCCCGCTGGAGGCGCGATCGTCTACGCCGCCACGCGCCGCGCCGCCGAGACCTGGACCGAGGTGGTGAAGCAGCTCGGCCATCGATGTGCGACCTACCACGCGGGCCTCGACGGCGAGGTGCGCGCGCGAGTCTCCGCGGCGTTCTCGGCGCGCGAGCTCGACGTCGTCGTCGCGACGAACGCCTTCGGCATGGGGATCGATCGCCCCGACATTCGCCTCGTGGTGCACGTGCAGCCCCCGGGGTCCGTCGAGGCGTATTATCAAGAGGTGGGGCGCGCCGGCCGAGATGGCGACGAGGCGCACGGGCTGCTCCTGTGCTCGTCGGCCGACATCGCCGTGCGCCGCCGCCTCGCCGCGCTCGACGGAGGCGGCGCCGAGGCCGAGCCCGAGCTCGCGGGTCGGGCGTGGGGGCAGTTTCGTGCAGTCCTCACGTATCTGGACGCGGGCTCCTGCCGCCACGACTTCATCCTCCGCCACTTCGGCGACGAGCGCGAGACGCTCGGAGGTTGCGGGCACTGCGACGTGTGCGAGCGGCTCGACGCGCTGGCAGACCGCGGCCCGCAGGGCGCCCCCACCGAGGCCGAGGCCTCGCTCGCCGTGCGCAAGGCGCTCTCCGGCGTCGCTCGTGCCAAGGAGCGGGCCGGCCTCACCGCGGTCGCCGCCATGTTGGCCGGGAAGGTCGACGCGCGGGTGCAGCGCTTTGGCTTCGACCGCCTCAGCACGTTCGGCCTGCTGAGGGGCGAGGGTGAGCCCTGGTCGCTCGCGCTGCTGCGCGCGCTGTTGGCTGCGGGATACATCGATCTCACGCCGACCGAGCACCCCGTACCGCGCGTGACCCGCGAGGGGTGGGAGGTGCTGCGGAGCCAGGAGCCCGCGCGAGTGCTCTTGCCACCCCGTGGTGTCGAGGCGCGGCGAGGCGCCGGCCGGCCCCGCGGACAGCGCGCGCCGAGCATGGAGCCCTCGATCGACGCCGACGACCGCGCGTGCTTCGAGCGCCTCCGCGCCGTGCGCGCCGACCTCGCGCGCGAGCGCCGCGTCCCCGCGTACGTCGTCGCCCCCGATCGCGCGCTCGCCGAGGTGAGCCGGGTGCGGCCGCGGTCGCTCGCCGAGCTCGGGGCGGTGAGCGGCTTCGGGCCGAGCCGGCTCGAGGCCTATGGCGACGCGATCCTCCAGGCCGTCGGCGAGCCGCCCTCGTGAGCCCGCTCGCCGCAGAGAGGTCCCGTGGTCGCCCCGCGCGTCGAGGTTCGGCCAAGGACGAAATCCTCGGTCCTTCGACCCGATCGGTGCTCTAGCACACCTGCAAGACTTCATTCTCGCAGTGGTGGTAGTTGGCCGCGGAGCGGACGAGCCGGAGGGGTGAATCGGCCAGCTTTGTGGCCGAGAGGGGGCGCCGCGCCCCCTACGAGACAGGGCTAGTCCCCTGGAAGCGTGATCCCTTCCAGAAGTCGCGCGGGTTCGGCCTTTCGCCACAAGGGAGCGAGGGGGTGTCCCGTTTTCGGCGGCGGTGGGAGGATACTCATGTTCGAGGGTCGGCGTTCTCGCGCGGTCACACCCGAAAGCACTGTCCCCTGAGCGCAAAGCGCCGCCTCCACCGCGCGGAACGACGTCCGAGTTGAGGACGGGCCCGCCGCCGCCGAAAACGGGGCACCCCCTCGCTCCTCGGCATGACACCGAAGACCGGACTTCTGATACGAACCACGACTCCAGGGGACTAGCGCTACTGCCGTTCGCGCAGCGAACAGCTCCGCGAGAGGGAACCTCTCGCAGTAGTGCTAGAGGACCCACGCGTCACCACACGCGGAGAGAGAGGCGCGACGATGGCAGCAGACAAGAGCGCGACGACGAAGGCCCCTCGGGCGCGGCTCTCCGCGCTCGCCTGCGCGCTCGCGGTCGTCCACGGAGGGGCCGCTTGCGCCCCGTTTCACCTGGAGCGCGCGGCGGGCCCGCGCCTCGACACCGCCTCGACGCGCGCGCCGGACTTCTCTCTGACCTCGCACACCGGCCGCGTCGTCGCGCTCCACGACGCGCTGCGCGCGGGACCCGTGATCGTGGTCTTTTACCGAGGGCAATGGTGCCCTTGGTGCAAGGAGCAGCTCGGCGAGATCGCCCACGAGTACGCGTCCATCACCGAGCGCGGCGCCATCGTCGTGGCGGTCAGCGTCGACCCGCACGAAGACTCGGTCGCGTTCGCGCGTGCCTATGACCTGCCGTTCGACCTCCTCGAGGACAAGGGGGGCGCGGTCTCCGCCAAGTATGTTGGCCTCGACGTGACCGGCTACTCGATGCCGGGCGTCTTCGTCATCGGCGCGGACGGCACGCTCGTCCTCCGCCACCTCGGCAAGAACGCCTCCGACCGCGTCCACAGCCCCGCGCTCCTCGCGGCCCTCGCCGGCGCGCCCGGAGCGCGGACGCTGCCGGCCGGCGGGCGCCGCGGCGGCTTCGCGCCCGAGGAGCGCGCGCAGCTCCGGCTCGACCTCGGGGCCGGCACCTCGTCCGACGCAGTCGGGAGCGCGCCTTCGGTCCTCTCCGGGAGCGTGGGCCTCTCCGCGCTCGCGCCGCTCGGCGCCCGCGCGCTGATCGGGCCCGAGGTGCGCTTCTCTGGCGCGCCGCACGCGGTCGACACGAACCTCGCTGTGAAGGTTCGCGCGCTCTTCCTGGACGGCCTCGACGAGCTCTACCTGGCGCCTTCAGGCGGGCTCACTGTGCCGCTCGAGCGCGCGGAGGGGGTGGGCTGGAACGTGGGCGCCAAGCTCGGCGATCAGCTCCTCCTGCGGCCATCGTGGGGAGTGTACCTGCAGGGCGGGCCGACGTTCGCGCGCACCTACGGCGCCCGCGACACGAGCACGCTCCGCTTCACGATCGACGTGGGCACCACCTGGGCGTTCTGAGACGCGCGACGGGCTAAACGTTGAAGCGGAAGTGCACGACGTCGCCGTCGCGCATCACGTACTCCTTGCCCTCGATCGCGAGCTTGCCTGCGTCGCGGCACTTCGGCCTCGCTGCCAAGGCGCACGAGGTCCTCCCACCACATGACCTCGGCCTTGATGAAGCCCTTCTCGAAGTCGGTGTGGATGACGCCCGCGGCCTGCGGGGCGCGCGCGCCAACCTTCGTGGTCCAGGCGCGCACCTCGACCTTGCCGGCGGTGAAAAAGGTAAGCAAATTTAGCAGCTTGTATCCTGCGCGGATCACGGCGTTGAGGCCCGGCTCGGAGAGGCCGGCGGCCTCGAGGAAGGCGGGGCGGTCGGCCGGCTCGAGCTCGGCGATCTGCTCCTCGAGCGCCGCGCACACGGCCACGATCGGCGCGCCCTCGGCGTCGGCGTGGGCCTTCAGCGCCATGTAGTGCTTGTTGCCCTCGAGGTTCGTGAGCGAGCCCTCGTCGACGTTGGCCACGTAGAACGCGGGCTTCGCCGTGAGCAGCTGCATGTCGCGGAGGACGGTCGCCGCGTCGTTGTGGTCGGGGAGCTGGAACGTGCGGGCGGGCTTCCCGAGGTCGAGGTGCTTGGCGAGCGGCTCGCACATGTCGGCGGCGAGCTTCTCGATGGGGTTCTGTCCCTTCAGCATTTTTCGCGCGCGATCGAGGCGCTTCTGCACGGTGTCGAGGTCCTTCAGGCACAGCTCCGTGGTGACCGTGGCGATGTCGCTCACCGGGTCGACGCGGTTCTCGACGTGCACCACGTTCGCGTCCTCGAAGCACCGCGCGACCTGCACGATCGCGTCGACCTCCCGGATGTGCGAGAGAAACTGGTTCCCCAGCCCCTCGCCCTTCGAGGCGCCGCGCACGAGCCCGGCGATGTCGACGAAGTTCACCGTGGTGGGGACGAGCTTGTCGGCGTGGATCACCGTGTCGATGGCGGCCATCCGCGGATCGGGCACCACCACGACGCCCACGTTGGGCTCGATCGTGCAGAACGGGTAGTTTGCGGCCTCGGCCTTGGCGGACGAGAGCGAGTTGAAGAGGGTGGACTTCCCGACGTTGGGGAGCCCGACGATGCCGACCGAGAGCGCCATGGCGCCGCGACTATCACGCCGAGGCGCTCGCGCGCAACGCGCGCCCCGCGCCTCGTACGTTTCGTCCTGGGGCCGTCTCCAGCCTCGCAATTCCGCGCGCGCGCCTTGATTTTTTTCGACGGGCGCTCGAAGAAGGGGCGTGGGGAAGGCGAGCCCAGCGCTTCAGCAGTTTCGCGGCCCCGACGGTCGCGTGCACCTCGCGCGAATGTCGGCGTGCGCGCTCCTCGGCGTGTTCGCCGCGGTGCTCGCGGTGCCGCCGCGCGAGACGGCGCCGCGAGGCGCGCCGACGCCCACGCCCGTCGTCCTCCTCGATCGCAAGCCCCTGCCGCTCGACGGTGACGCCGACCGCACGCTCGAGGCGGCGCGCTCGATCGCGCGCGACTACGTGGCGCTCCCGCTCACGGTGAAGGTCGAGGGCGGTCGGTCCATCACGCGACCTCGCTCGGACCTCGGCGCGCGGGTCGACCCGGAGCGGCTCCGCGCGGTCGTGGCGCAGCTGCGCGATCCCCGCTCGGCCATGCGCCGCGCGCACCACCAGGTCGCGCGGGACAAGCCCCTGGAGCTGCCTCTCCCGGTGGGGGTCGACACGGCGCGCGCGGAGGCGGCGCTGCTGCAGGTGAAAGACGAGCTCGATCACGCGCCCCGGAACGCGCGGCTCGACTTCAAGGCGCGCAAGGTGCTGCCCGACGAGCCCGGGCAGCGGGTCGACGTGTACGCCACGCTCGCGCGCCTCGACGCCGCCGTGCTGAAGGGCGAGGGCGAGGTCTCGGCCGTGGTCGAGACCATCCCCGCCACGCGCACCGCCGAGCAGATCCGCGAGGTGCGGTACGACGACGTCCTTGGGTATTTCTTCACCAAATACGCGCGCGACAACGCCCACGAGGCGCGCACCTTCAACCTGCGCATCGCGGCCTCCAAGCTCGACGGCCACGTGCTCATGCCGGGCGAGACCTTCGACTTCAACGAGGTGGTCGGCTCGCGCGACGAGGCGCACGGCTACAAAGTCGCCACGGTCATCTCGCAGGGCGAGCTGGTCGACGGCATGGGCGGCGGCACCTGCCAGGTGTCGGGCACGCTCCATGGCGCGGCCTTCTTCGCGGGGCTCGAGGTGGTGGACCGGCGCCCGCACACGCGGCCGAGCGGCTACATCAAGATGGGGCTCGACTCGACCGTCGTGTACCCCACCATCACGCTGAAGCTCCGGAACCCGTTCCCGTTCGCCGTGGTGCTCCACGAGACGGTCGAGAACGGCGAGGTGCGCGCCGAGATCCTCGGTCCCCCACGTACGCGCGACGTGACCTTCTTCCGCAAGATCGGCCAGGCGACGCCCTTCAAGGAGAAGGAAATTCACGACCCGAAGATCCCGAGGGGCGAGCGCGTGCTCACTCAGCGCGGCATCCCCGGGTTCTACGTCACGCGGTATCGCATCGTGCGCGACGGCCCCTTCGCGGCGCGGGAGAAGTCGATCGACTCGTACCCGCCCACGGTGCAGATCTGGCGCGTCGGGACCGGCGAGCCCGACAAGAGCTTCGAGGCGAAAGACGACGGCCACCCCGAGTACGTGGCCGACGAGCTCCTCACGATCATGCAGGGGCCGAGCGCCCGACCCGGGAGCGCGGAGCGCGGCGGGGCCACGGTCGAGTCGCGCGTCGCGGGGAAGTACGGCTCGTACGGGTGGACCGTCCGCGAGGGCTTCACCAAGGAAATCAAGCCGCGCGAGGGGAAGAGCCGCGGCGAGCCGAAGGACCCGCAGAACCCCGGGGTAGACTGACACGCCGACCACCGCGTCGGCCGCGCCGGGGGTGCTCGGGTCGGGCGGTCACGGCGGCCGAAGTCCTGCAGGGGCGCGGGGGGTCACCAGAGCGCGCGCAGTCGCGCACGTCGGCCATGGCCACCCTCGCGCGACAGCGCGTCGAGCCCGGCCTGCATCGCCCCCACCACATCGTCGCTGCACCTCGCGACCGCCTCGGGGTCGTCCGCCGCCTGCGCGGGGAGATCCCACGCGATCGGCGCGAGCACGCGAATGCGAATGCGGACCGGCATCGGGAGGTAGGGCATGGGACCCACCGTGACGCCCCACGGCAAGCAGAGCACGAGGGGCAACACCTCGATGCGGGTGAGCCGCTTGAGGCCGAGGCGCCGCACGAGATCGCTCCCGTCGCTGAGCACGTGGAACGCCTCGTGTGCGCCTGCCGAGACGATGGGAACGACCGGCACCTGCGCCCGCAGCGCCGCGCGAACGAACCCGCGGCGCGCGCCGAACACGATCTCGCCCGCGCGGGACGCAGGCCGGAACGCGTCGATGTCGCCGCCGGGATACACGAGCACCTTGCACCCCCGGCGCAGGAGCGCGATGGCGCTCTCCTGCCGCGCGGGCACCGCCCCGACGCGCAGCAGCAGCTCACGCACCCCGGGCACTCGAAAGCCCATGTCGTGGGCCAATCCGTAGGCGGGCTCGTCGACCCCGAAGTGCCGCCACCACGCGACCATGAGCGCGAACATGTCCGGGGACATGATGCCGCCGTTGTGGTTCCCGACCGCGAGCGCCGCCCCACGTGGGACGCGCTCGAGGCCCTCGACCTCCGTGTGGTGATAGCGCTCGACCCACGCCGCGAGCGTGTCGAGGTGTCGGCGAATGAACTCGGGATCGCGCGCGTCGCCGAGGTCTGGCATCCCGCGAGCCTACCACCACCTCCGACCGCACCGGGCTCGCTCGCGGTCGTCGCGGGCACGGGGGCGTTCGTCGGCGACTTGCTCCGCGGCGGCCTCGTGGGCACGGGCGCGGAGCTCCATTTCTACATGTGCGACGTGCCAGGAAATGCCCGTAATATCGGAAGGTTACTCGTGCTCGAGGCTCGCTCGGCGACCACTTCGTCGGTCATTTCGGCCCGGTGCCGCGCGAGGAGGCCGTCGCGCGGTTCCTCGAGTAGGGCGACTTCGCGCCTACTTCGCCGGCCCTTGCCCGGCCGGCGCCCCGTCGCGCGGGGTCGCCGCGTCGCGTGTCGCTCCCGCGTCGCGAGGCGTCGCGAGCGGCGGGGCCAGCGACGGCGCGAGCGGCGGCTCGCGGCCCGCCGGGCTCGCCGCGGGGATGCCGGCGTCGGTGAACGCCTCGAGCTCCACGGGCGCGCCACCGGCGGAGAGCTTCGCGTCGAGGCGCACCTTCTCGAGGTACGACACCACGCACGCGCGCTTGTCGGCGATCGCGAGCGCCACCTCGACGGTCAGGCTGACCTTGCCGTTCTTCTGCGGCTTCTCCGTCAGCTCGAACGTGCCGGGCATGGCGCACTGCTCGACCGCGATGTTCACCGGCGCCGGGAGGGTCTTCGCGCGGCACGTGAGGTCGTTGGCGGCAAAGCTCGCGGCGCGCGTGCCCACCTGTCCCCGCTGAGTCGCGTGGCCGTAGCACTCGATCGCGTCGCCCGAGTCGAAGCGCATGGCGACCTCGGTCTCGCCGCGGTCCTCGAGGGTGAGGGTGCAGGTGCGTGTCCAAGTGGAGTCGGCGCGCCCGCCGCCGCGGTAGCTACCCGCGAAGGTGCAGGGGCCCGTGAAGGTGCCGGTGAGGCGCGCGGGCTTCGAGCAGCCGAGCGCGCCAAGGGTGAGGCCACACGTCAACGCGAAGCCGTGCGCGAACGCGAACGCGGCGGCGCGCGGGGGCGGCGAGGTGCGCGGGGCGGCGCGTGCGAGGCGCGCCGGGGCGAGGGCGACCACGCGATCGATCGGGAGCAGCGGCACGGAAAGGACGGTACCATGGCGGCGTGACAGCCCTCGAAGGTCGGACGGTCGTGCTTGGAATCACTGGGAGCGTCGCGGCCTACAAGGCCGTGGAGGTCGCGCGTCTGCTGCTGAAGGCGGGCGCGCGCGTCGAGGCCGTGATGACCCGCTCGGCGGAGCGCTTCCTCGGCCCGGTGACCCTCTCGGGGATCACCGGGCGGCCCGTGCTCCGCGACATGTGGGACCCCTCCACGCCGGGAGAGCTCCACGTCGCCCTGGCCGACCGCGCCGACTGCGTGCTCGTCGCCCCGTGCACGGCGGACGCGCTCGCGCGGTTCGCCGCAGGTCGAGCCGATGACCTGCTCACCGCGCTGGTGCTCTCGGCGCGCGGCCCCGTGCTCGCGGCGCCCGCGATGCACCCGCGCATGTGGGACCACCCGGCCACGCAGCGGAGCGCGCGTACGCTCGCGGAAGACGGCCGCGTGACGCTCGTCGGCCCCGCGTTCGGCGAGGTCGCCTCGGGAGACGTGGGTCAGGGTCGCATGGTCGAACCGGCGGCGCTCGTCGCGGCGGTCGGCGCGGCGCTCGGCCCTCGCGATCTCGCCGGCATGAAGGTGCTCGTCACCGCCGGTCCCACACACGAGGCGCTCGACCCCGTGCGCTTCTTGGGGAATCGGTCGAGCGGCAAGATGGGCTTCGCGGTCGCGCAGGCCGCTCGCGCGCGAGGCGCCGAGGTCGTGCTCGTGGCGGGGCCCGTGGCCGAGCCCACGCCAGCGGGCGTTCGCCGGGTCGACGTCACGACGGCGCTCGAGCTCGGCGCTGCGATCGACGCGGAGGTCGGGCCAGACGTCGACGGCGTCGACCTCTTGGTCATGGCCGCCGCGGTGGCCGACTTTCGCCCGGCCAACCCGAGCGACCGCAAGATCAAGAAGGCCGCGGGTGCGCCGCCCCCCTCGGTCGAGCTCGCGCAGAACCCCGACCTGCTCGCGGGCCTCGGCGCCCGGCGGGCGGCGCGCGGGCACGCCGGCGCGGTGCTCGTGGGGTTTGCCCTCGAGACCGGAGAGGACCCGGAGATCGCGGCCTATGGAGAGCGAAAGCTCCGCGACAAGGGCGTCGATCTCGTCGTGGCCAATCGGGCCGACGAGTCGCTCGGGCGCGGCACGAACCGCGTCGCGCTGATCGGCCGTGACGGCGCTACGTGGCTGCCCGAGGCCACGAAAGAGGCCCTCGCCGAGCGCATCCTCGACCGCGCGCTCGCGCTGTCGCGGGCGCGCTGAAGGGCGCGCGAGCTCGAACGGGTCACCGCTTCTTCTGAAGTTGCGCCGCGAACACCTCGGGATCGGTCGTCGGCAGCTCGCACGCGCCGCGCTCGCACACGTACGCGGTCGCCTGGCCCCTGCGGGCGGTCTTGCCGGTCACGAGCGGCGCGACGCGCTCGAGCCGCGCGCGCTCGGGGCCGTCGCCCGAGCCTCCTCGCCGTGTCGAAGGCCTCGTCGCCCCACGCGTACCAGTTCACCGGGTTGTGGGCGTGCTGCAGGAGGTAAGGGCTGGTCTCGAGGAGCAGGCGGTTCGTGTACTTGGGCGAGCCATCGGCGTTCTTGTGGCGAGTGCGCGGCGCGTACGAGGGGCCCTTCGCGCGGAGGGCCTCCGCGAGCTTCGCAGCCAGCGAGGGAGACACGCTGGCGAGCACCCCGTCTGCGGTCTCCGTCGGCTCGGTCGGCGGCGCGCTGGCGCTGGTGCGGCCGCACGACGAGCCGCCGCCGAGCGAGAGCGCGAGGCCGACCACGCCGGTCGCCAGGGCTCTCCAGACGGCGTCGGTCGCGCGCGCCGCCCTCACGGCTGCGCGAGGCGCGCGAGCTCTGGCGCCAGCGACGTGAGGGCGCCCTTGGCGGTGACGGCCCGAGCGCCCGCGTCGAGGTAGCTCGCGACCTTCGCCTTCGGCGCCTCGCAGACGAAGACCGGCAGCCTCGAGGTGGCCGACGCGGCGGCGAGCGCGAGGAGGGCCTCGAGCACGTCCATCCCGGGCAGCAGGGCGTCGAGCACCAGCGCGCGCGGCGGAGACGTCGCGACTGCGAGGAGCGCCCCCGCGCCGCTCGTCGTCACCACCACCTCCACGTCGAGCGGCCGCAGCGCGCGCCGCAGCGGGCGGATGTCGAGGTTGCCGCGCTTCGCGAGCAGCACGGTCAGCTCGCGTGGGCTCGCGGCGGCCGGCATCGGGAGCCCCTCGGCCTCGCAGAACGCGACCACATCTTCGGCGCGCACGCGGTAGTGCTCGCCCGGCGTCTTGACGGCCGGGAGCTTCCCCGTGCGGAGCCAGGCCGTCACGGTCCGCGGGTGGATGCCCCACGCCTTCGCGAGGACGCTCGGCCTGACGAGGGCGGCCATACGGTCGACCGTAACAGCGGAGGTCGGCCGGCGCACGCCACGACAGGGAGCGTAACAGACGGCGTAACACTCGCGGGGCTGTTACGCCCGGTGTTGCGCTCCCGGAGACGACCTGTAACACCAGAAAACAAGCAATATCAATGTTTTGAAGGTGTTGTGGTCGCTGGCATGGCGTCTGCATAAGGGTCAGTGCGGCGTCACAGTGGCGCTCGGCACGGAGGGACTCGACCAATGGCTCACGCACTCAACAGCAAGGTGGCACCGGTGGACGCGTTCTCGAGCGACGAAGCCCTCGTCGCGGGGCTCGTGGCCAAGGAGCCCCGCGCGTGGCGTGAGCTTCAGACCCGCTACGGTCGCATGGTGACCCGCTGCATCGCGAAGGTGACCCGCCGCTTCTCGTCGCGCGTCTCCGAGGAGGACGTCCGCGAGATCGAGGCGACCTTCATGGTGTCGCTCTTCGCGAACGACATGCACAAGGTGCGCTCGTTCGACGCCTCGCGCGGTCACCGCTTCTCGAGCTGGCTCGGCATGCTCGCCATCAACTGCGCCTACGACCACCTGCGCTCGGTGAAGCGCGAGCCGCTGAAGGAGATCCTCGGCGACGACCTCGACCTCGCGTCGGAGCTTCCCGATCCGTTCGAGGCGACCGCGTCCCGCGAGCGCGCCCGCATCGCCTCGGAGTCGCTCGCCGCCTTCAGCGAGAAGGACCGCACCTTCGCGGAGCTCTACTTCGTCGAGGGCCTCGAGCCCGAAGCGGTCGCGCGGGTCATGAACATCAGCGTCAAGACCGTGTACTCCAAGAAGCACAAGATCCAGGCCCGCCTCGAGGCCGCGTTCTCGCAGATGGCGGCCTGAGGGCCGGCGCCGCCGCCACCGCCCGCGGCGAGCAAGAAAACAAGCCCCGAGCGCGCCCAGCGTGCGCTCGGGGCTCGCGTTTCGTCTCCCGATGGACCACTCTGGGCGCGAATGGACTCGGACCCGCTTGCCCTCGTCGGGACGACGATCGCCGACAAGTACCGCGTCGAGTCCGTGGTGGGAGAGGGCGGGTTCGCGGTGGTCTACAAGGCCACCCACCTCGTCTGGAACCTGCCCGTCGCGCTGAAGGTGTTCAAGGCGCTCGGCGAGGTGCGCGAGGCGCGCCGCAAGCAGCTCTTCGACGACTTCGTCCGTGAGGGCAGCCTGCTCGTGGAGCTCTCCGAGCGCTCGACCGCCATCGTGCAGGCGCGCGACATCGGGACCGTCACCCTGCCGAGCGGCGAAGACGTGCCCTTCATGGTGCTCGAGTGGCTCGACGGCGTGACCCTCGAGGCGCTGCTCGCCCGCGAGCGCGTGGCGGGGCGCACCCCGCGCTCACTCGACGCCGCGGCTGCGCTGCTCGCGCCCGTGGCCGAGGCGCTCGCGCTCGCCCACGCGAAGGGCATCGCGCACCGCGACGTGAAGCCCGGGAACGTATTCGTCGTGGGCGACGCGGACGGCGACCATAAGGTCAAGCTGCTTGACTTCGGCATCGCCAAGGTCGTGCAGGAGGCGGCGAAGGAGGACTTCCGCAAGACGACAGGGCGGTCGTCGTTCACCCCGCTCTACGCCGCGCCCGAGCAGTTCGACCGCACCCTCGGCGGCACCGGCCCGTGGACCGACGTGTTCGCGTTCGCCCTCGTGTTCGTCGAAGTGCTCCTCGGCCGGGAGGCGCTCGAGGGCGAGAGCCTGCTCGAGCTCGCGCGCGCGGCGTCCAACGAGCGCGTGCGGCCGAGCCCCCGAGGTCACGGGCTGGAGGTCTCCGACGCCGTGGAGGCCGTGTTCCTCCGCGCCCTCCGCGTCTCACCCGAGAGTCGCTACCAGGACCTCGGCGAGATGTGGCTCGCGTTCGGTCTCGCGCTGGCCGCCTCGGGGCACGAAGCGCTCGCGCCGCGTGGATCGCTCCGCGGGGTCCGGGTTGGGTCGCTGCCCGCGCAGCGGCCGGCGCCGGCCGCGAGCGTCGAAGGGCGCGAGGCGACCGACGTGGCCAAGACCACGGTCACGCCCAGTGATCCACCTCTTCCGAGCGGCGCGCCGCCGCCCGCGCCTCAGCCCACGTTTCCCGCGCCCGCGGCTCCCGCGCCGCCGCTCCCCACGTTTCCCGCGCCCGATCCGAAGGCGGCCCGTGGGCTCGCGGCCCTCGTCGTGGGCCTCGCGCTGCTCTTCGTCGTGACGGGCGCGCTGCTCGCCGCGTTCGCCTTCGACAAGATCTGAAGGGCGCTCACGCGGCGCTCACGCGGCGCTCACTGGGCGATGGGCTCCACGTCGCGGCGGAAGGTCGCTCCGGCCTCGATGTACGCCGCGACGGTGCTCTTCACCCAGGCGAGGTCTCGCTCGGTGAGCTCGCGCACCACCTTCGCCGGGCGGCCCATGACCATCGTCATGGGCGGCACCACCATGCGAGGCGGCACGAGCGAGCCTGCCGCGATGATGACGTCGTCGCCCACGACGGCGCCGTCGAGGATGGTGCTGCCCATGCCCACGAGCACCCGATCGCCGATGGTGCAGCCGTGCACGAGCACCATGTGGCCGAACGTGCAGTCTGCGCCGATGTTGACCCCCGCCTTGCCGCCGGTCACGTGCACCACCGAGTTGTCCTGGAGGTTCGTGCGCGCGCCCACGCGAATGGGCTCGAGGTCGCCGCGGAGCGTGACGGAGAACCAGATGCTCACGTCGTCGCCCAGGGTGACGTCGCCGATCACCGCGGCGTTGGGTGCAATGTACACGCGCTCGCCGAGCCTCGGTCGCGCGTCCTTGTAGCGGTAGATCATGGCTCGCCGGGCGTGACGTCGACGGCCGCGGGCGGCGGCGCGAGGGGCAGGAGCCGCCGCCGCTTCTCGGGCACGCGGCGCGGGGCGCGTAGCGCGAGCTCGGCGAGCTTGGCGAGCGCGGCGGCCGTGGGCGCGCCCGCCAGCGAGTGCTTGTACGCCGCGGTGACGGTCACCTCGACGAGCGCGCCCACCACCGAGGGGCCCACGCTGCTGGGCACCTCGACGTGGACGATCTCGTTCTGGGCCGTGCGGCCCTCGAACGTGCCGCTCTTGCCCTTGCTCGCGCCGTGCACGAGCACCTCCTGCCGCGTGCCAACGAGCGCGCCGAGGTGCGCCCGCCCCAACTCTTCGCCCACCGCGAAGAGGCGCGCGAGGCGGTCGGACTTCTCGGCCTCGGTCACGTCGTCCGGCAGTCGGGTCGAGGGCGTGCCGGGCCTCGGCGAGTACTTGAAGGCGAAGAGCGACGTGAACCCGGCCTCGCGCACGAGCGAGAGTGTCTCGAGGAAGTCGGCCTCGGTCTCCCCGGGGAACCCGACGATGATGTCGGTGGAGAGGGTGATCCCGGGCCGCGCGCCCACGAGCGCGCGCGTGCGCTCGAGGTACTCCTCGCGGGTGTAGCGCCGGATCATGCGACGCAACATGCGGTTCGAGCCCGACTGCACAGGCATGTGCACGTGCCGCGCGAGGACGTCGAGATCGCGGTGGGCGCGCACGAGCGAGGCCGTGGCGTGGCGCGGGTGCGGGCTCGTGTACCGCAGCCGCGTGAGCCCCGGCACCTCGCGCGCGAGGAGGCGGAGCAGCTCGGGGAACTGGCTCTCGTCGGGGTCGTCGCTCTCCGGAGGCGGCAAGAGCGGATCGCGGAAGCTGTCGACGGTCTGGCCGAGGAGCGTGATCTCGCGTGCTCCCGCGGCGACCCACCGCGCGGTCTCCTCGACGATCTCGCGGGCTGGCCGGTAGCGCTCGGGGCCGCGCGTGGTGGGGACGATGCAGAAGGAGCAGCGCTCGTCGCAGCCCTTCATGGTGGTCACGAACGTGGACACCGGGGCCTCGCCCGGCCGGGGCTCGGCGGCCAGGAAGCGCGGCGCGTCGAGATCGAACACCGTGCGCGCGAGCCGCACGCCCCCGGACATGTGGTCGTTCACGAGCGCGGGGAGCTCGCCGAGGTTGTCGGGACCGACCACCAGGTCGATGTGGGGGATGCGCGCGAGCAGCTTCTCGCCCTCCTGCTGCGCGACGCACCCGGCGACGGCGATGACGAGCTCGGGCCGCTGCTGCTTCAGCGGGGCGAGCTTGCCCACCTCGCTGCGGAGCTTCTGCTCCGCCCTCTCGCGCACGCTGCACGTGTTGAACACGATGAGGTCGGCGGTCTCCACGTCGGCGGAGGGCCGCCACCCGTGCGCGCCGAGCACCTCCTCCATGCGGTCGGAGTCGTGCACGTTCATCTGGCAGCCGAAGGTTTGAACGACGTAGCGGCCCGGCATCGGCGAGCGTCTAGCAGATCGCCGGGGTGCGGACGAGGCGGCCGGCCGCGCGAGGGCGCATTTCTCCGCGCCTCCCGCGGCGGGCCGGCTATGCTCCCGGCGCGCTTCGCCGCGGCGAGGCTTGGAGTCCGCCATGAAGTCCGCTCGAACGCCGTCCGTGTCGCGAACCGCCACGCGCCCTGCCACGCGCCCTGCCACGCGCCCTGCCACGCTCGCCGCGGGCTGCCTGCTGCTCGCGCTGGCGGCCTGCAAGAACGACCCGCCCAAGCAGGACGTAGCAAAGGACGCGGCCTCGGCGCCGGTCGCCCGCGCCGGCGTCGCGGCCTCGTGCGAGATGATCTCGGCCGTGGGCAGCTGCACCGAGTGGGCCAAGCTCTCGATGGGGCTCGAGCGCGGCCTGTGCCAGGGCCTGAAGGGCAGCTACGTCGAGGGCGCCGGCGCGGGGTGCACGGCGGCGAACGAGGTGGGGCGCTGCGCGCTCGCCGACGGCGAGGTGAAGCACTACTACGGCGCGTCCGCGAGCCCCACGGGCTACACCCCCGCGGACGCCGAGCGCGACTGCACGAGCCCCGAGCTCGGCGGCAAGTTCACGAAGAGCGCACCGTAAGTATGTAAATTACAACAGGGTGTCGCGCGCAAGCTTTGCGCGCGCCGTCGCGCGCTCGGCGAGCCTTTCCTTTTCGGCGAGGGCCGGTACGGTAGTGCGCAATCCCATGGCCAAATTCGAGACGCTGGTCGACATCTTCGAGAACTCCATCCGCACGTACCCGAACAACGACCTGTTCGGGACGAAGAAGAACGGCGAGTGGGTGTGGACGACCTACCTCGAGTTCGGGAAAGAGGTCGACGCCTGCCGCGCTGGGCTCGCGGCGCTCGGCGTCGAGCGCGGCGATCGCGTGACCATCGTGTCGAACAACCGCGTGGAGTGGGCGGCGCTGGCGTACGCATGCTACGGCCTCGGGGCCGCGTTCGTGCCCATGTACGAGGCGCAGCTCGCGAAGGAGTGGGAGTTCATCGCGAAGGACTGCCAAGCGAAGGTGTTCGTCGCCGCGACGGACGCCATCTGCGAGAAGGCGAAGGGCTTCCTCGACAGCGTGCCCTCGATCACCCACATCGTGAGCCTCGACCCCGCGACGAAGGCGGGGGCGGCCGGAGACAAGGTCGTCTCGTACGCCTCGCTGCTCAAGGAGAAGAAAACGGTCCGGAGCGTGCGCCCCGCCACGACGGACGTGGCCGGCTTCATCTACACGAGCGGCACCACGGGCAACCCCAAGGGCGTGCGCCTCTCCCACAACAACATCGCGAGCAACATCAGCGCGGTGCACGACGTGTTTCCGATGAGCGCGTCCGACCGCTCGCTGTCCTTCCTGCCGTGGGCGCATGTCTTCGGGCAGACCTGCGAGCTCCACGCGCTCTTCTCGATGGGCGCGGGCCTCGCGCTGTGCGAGTCGGTCGAGAAGATCATCGACAACCTCGCGGAGACCCAGCCCACGGTGCTGATGAGCGTCCCGCGCATCTTCAACCGCATCTACGCCAACGTGCAGAAGCAGATCTCGGCGCGCCCGGGCTTCGTGCAGGGGCTGGTCAAGTCGGCGCTCGCCGCGCGCAACAAGCAGCGCGCGGGTGAGGAGCTCGAGCTCGGCGAGGGCCTCGTGTTGGCGCTCACCGACGCGGTGGTGTTCTCCAAGGTGCGCGCGCGCTTCGGTGGCCGACTGCGCTACGCGTTCTCCGGTGGCGCGGCGATCTCCACGGACGTGGCGGAGTTCATCGACGGGCTCGGCATCACCGTCTACGAGGGCTACGGCCTCACCGAGACGAGCCCGATCGCGTGCGCGAACTACCCCGGGGCCCGCAAGATCGGCAGCGTGGGCAAGCCGCTGCCGGGCATTCGCATCGACGTGTCGCCGGAGGGCGAGCTCATCGTTCACGGCCCGAACGTCATGCTCGGTTACCACGATCGCGACGAGGAGAACGCCGCGGTCTTCACCGAGGACGGCGGCTTCCGCACGGGCGACATGGGCCGCGTCGACGACAAGGGCTTCGTGTTCATCACTGGCCGCATCAAGGAGCAGTACAAGCTCGAGAACGGCAAGTACGTCGTGCCCACTCCCCTCGAGGAGCAAATCAAGCTCTCGCCCTACGTCGCCAACGTCATGGTCTATGGCGACAACAAGCCCTACAACGTCGCGCTCGTGGTCGCGAACGTCGCGTCGGTGCGCGCGTGGGGCGCCGAGAACGGCGTCACCGAGGCGAGCGACGAGAAGCTCATCGCCCACGAGAAGGTGCGCGCGCTGTTCAAGGCGGAGCTCGATAAATACGCGGGCAAATTCAAGGGTTTCGAGGACGTGAAAGACTACGCCCTCACCCTCGAGGACTTCACCACGGAGAACGGCATGCTCACGCCGAGCCTGAAGCTGAAGCGCCGCGCCGTGCTCGAGAAGTGGAAGCCCACCATCGAGGCCATCTACGCCAAGAAGAAGTCGAGAGAGGGCGCGGCGGCCACGGCGTAGCGGTCTCGCTCGCGAGGCGCCCCGCATCGAAGGGGGGACTTGCGGGATGTCAACTCCGCCAGGCGCGGCAGCGCGAGGATGGTGCATGCGCACACGTCTCGCTTGCACCGTGCGTGGGCGCACGCTCACCTCCAGCGTCACCGTCAAGCTCGCGCTCGCGCTGGCGCTCGTGCTCACGCCGCGCGGCGCCGGAGCCCAGGTGAGCGGGACCGTGCGCGACGGCGCGAGCGGTCTCCCGGTCCCTGGGGCGCGGGTGCGCCTCCAGGCGACGAAGGTCGAGGCGATCACCGACAGCGCGGGGGCCTTCGTCTTGCCGGCCGTCTCGGGGGCGGGGAAGGTCGTCGTCGCGGCGGTGCCTGGCTCCTACTACGGCTCGGCGACGGTCGTCGCCCCGGCGACGGGAGTCGACCTGGTCGTCACCTCGGCGACCGCGGTCGACAACCCCGCCGTGGACCACGGCACACCGGAGAGCTGCGGCTCGTGCCATCCGTCGTTCTACACGGACTGGAAGGCCTCTCCGATGGGAAAGGCCGGCACCAACACGTGGGTGTACGACGTGTACGATGGCACCGGCGCGAAAGGCGGCGCGGGGCTCGGCGGCTTCGTCTACACGCGCGACAGCGTCCTGGCGAAGAAGAACCCCGCCAGCGAGTGCGCGAGCTGCCACCAGCCGGAGCGGTGGTGGTCTACCCCGTACGCCCCACTGGACCCCATCGGCAGCGGCACGGCGGTGGTGGCGCACGGGGTCTCGTGTGCGGTCTGCCATACGATCGCCCGTGTCGACGCCACGAAGCCCAACTACCCGGGCCTGTGGCCCGGCGTCGTCACCGTGGCGCGCCCCGCGCAGGGCGACAAGGCCATCTTCGGCGTCCTCGGCGACGTGAGCTATCAGCTCAGCGGCTCGATGCGCGCGGCGTACAACCCCCAGCTCCGCGCCGACGTCTGCGCCGCGTGCCACCAGGACAAGAACGATCCCGACGAGAACGGCGACTTCGAGTCGCCCCGCGGCGTGATCTCCGAGCCCACGTACCTCGAGTGGAAGGCGTCGCCGTACGCCGATCCCTCGGACCGGCGCTACGCGACCTGCGTCGACTGCCACATGCGCCCCACGGGCGAGGCGCAAGCCTGCAGCGTGCAGCTCCCTCCGCTTCAGCGGCCGCCGGGCGACGTGCGGAGCCACGCGTTCCCTGGCACGTCGGCCGAGTTCCTCGAGGCCGCCGTGTCGCTCACCTTGACCGCGAACCGCGCCGGCGGCGAGGTCGCCGTCGAGGTGTCCGTACGCAACGACAAGACGGGGCACCACGTGCCGACGGGCGTGACGATCCGAAACATGGTCCTGCTCGTCGAGGCCACCCGCGCGCGGGACGGCGCGGCGTTGAAGCACACGGGCGCGCAGGTCGTCCACGAGCTCGGCGGGGTCGGCGACCCGCGGAAGGGCTACTTCGCCGGGCTCCCGGGCAAGCTGTTCGCGAAGGTGAATGGCGACGTCAACGGAAAAGGTCCGACCTTTTTTACTGACGCGACCAGCATCCTGTGGGACACGCGGATCCCGGCGCTCGGGGTCGACGCGACGAAGTACACGTTCGACGCGCCCCTCGCAGACGGCGAGGTGCGCGTGCGCGCGCGGGTCATCTACCGCCGCTCGTGGCGCGCGCTCGTGGACGCGAAGTCGTGGACGAAGGACGGGCACGGCGCGCCGCTCGAGGACGTCACCGCGCCGAACTTCGGCCACCTCATGGCCCAGGCCGAGGCGACGGTCCCCGCGGACGGCGCCTGCGCCGGGGCGGGCTGCGACGCGGGCCCGCAGGCCGACGCGGGCGGCGTCCCGCCCGTGGAACTCACCTCCCCCGCGGGCTCCACGGGCGGCTGCGCGTGCCGCGCCGCGCCCGTCGACGGTGGCGGGGCCGGAGCGCTCGCGTCGGCGTGCCTCACGCTGGCGCTCGGTGTCGCGGCGTCACGGCGTCGTGGTGCGGGCTCCAACCGGGGCCTCTGATGGCGCCGCGGTGTGCGCGGAGGTAGGGTGGTCGGATGCTGAAGCTCGTCGCGGCGCCTGCGTGCCGCACGCTCACGCTCACGGTCACGCTCACGGTCGGCGCGTGCGGTGGCGCGAGCGTCCCCTCCGCCTCCGACGCGTCGCCTCCCGTCCTCGACGCGGGGCCCGATGCGGACTCCGCGCCACCCCCACCGCCGCCGCCACCGCCTCCGCGCCCCGACGCGGGCGCGACCGGCCCAGCCCTGCTGTCGGAGACGGGCCTCTACGCCGACATCAAGACGCGCACGCTCGCCCCGGGGGTCTTCGCTTACAGCGTGCGGTTCCCGCTCTGGTCGGACGCCGCCGACAAAGCGCGGTACATGTGGCTCCCGCCCGGCGCGCGGATTGACACCGCCGCGATGGACGAGTGGACCTTCCCGGAGGGCACGCGGGCGTGGAAGGAGTTTCGCGTGGACGGCAAGCTCGTCGAGACGCGCGTGCTCTGGAAGCGCGCGGCGCGCGAGGGCGGGAGCGCGTGGTGGATGATGGCGTACGCGTGGCGCCCCGACGGCTCGGACGCCGACGCGACCGTGAGCGGCGTCCCGGCGGCGCAGGGGACCTCGCACGACGTGCCTTCGCAGGCGTCCTGCGGCCCCTGCCACGATGACGTGCGCGACGCGCTCGCGGGCGTGGGCGCGATCCAGCTGTCCGAGGGGCTCACGCTCGCGAAGTGGGCGGCTGAGGGCCGCTTCACGACGACGCCGCCCGTGGACGTGACGCCGCCGGGCGCGGGCGCCGTCCAAGCCGCGCTCGGCTACCTCCACGGCAACTGCGGGCACTGCCACAACGAGCGCGCGCCGCGGCTGTCCACGCAGTCGCCGATGCGCCTGCGGCTCTTGGTGGGCGAGCGTGACCCGAAGTTGACCCAGATCCACCGGACCACCGTGGACGTGAAGATGCAGCACGTGTTCCCACCCGACATCACCGTGGCGGTCGCGCCCGGACGGCCCGAGAAGAGCGAGCTGTGGGTGAGGATGGGCCTGCGCGACGTGAACTCGATGCCGCCCCTCGGCACCAAAGTGGTCGACGACACGGGGCGCGCCGCCGTGCGCGAGTGGATCCTCGGCCTCGGCGCGCCGCCGTAGCCCGCTGCACGACCAAGACCACGCGAGCTCCGCGGCCCACCCGCGTGCGCCTACGTCCTCCGCCGGACGAGCGCCCCAAGGAGGCAGGCGAGCGCGAGCGCGAAGGCCGTCGCGCCCGTCTGCGCCGCGGCCGTCTGCCCCGCGCCCGCGCTGACGCAGCCGCGCGGCGGCGGGACCTCGGCGGGGCCGGCTCCCGCGTCGGGCCTCGCCGCCCCCGCGTCGGCGCCGCTCGCCGGCGGGTCGCCCGCGCCCACACACCGACCGCTGCGGCAGACGAACGCGCCGCAGTCGGCGTCACTCGAGCACGCCACGCCCAACCCGCGGCAGCCGTCGGTCGCGACGCACTGCTCGTCGCCGGCGCTCGTCGTCGCCTCGCAGACGAAGCCCGGGCCGCAGGGGTGAGCCGGGTCGCACCGCGGCGCGCAGACGCGCGCGGCGCCGTCGTCGACGTCGACGCAGCGGCTCTCGGCGCCCGCGCCGTCGCACGCTCCCGCGGCGCGCGCGCATGGCGCGCACGTGACCTTGGGTGTGCCCCGCCGCTCGCAGGCACCCGCGAGGCACGCGAAGCCGGGTGGACAGGGAATGTCCGGGCATCGCGCGGCCCCAGAGGGGGCAGGGTACAGCGTCGCCACGCCGAGCTCGTCGTCGCGCTCCGGGGTGCGCGCGCGCGTGCCGGACACCGAGGGCGCCATCGTCGCCAGCGGGTCGGCGGAGTGACCGAGACCCAGCAGGTGGCCCAGCTCATGGACGAGCACCGCGCGAAGATCGACGGCGCCGGGAGCCTCGAGCCCGTCCACCGCGTACACGTAGTCGCGCCCGTTCACGTGGATGTCGGCGTCGGTGATGCGGCCCGATCCGTCCACCACGAGCACCGTCTGGGCGAGCGCTCGAGGCACGAGCTCGCTAGGCCACTCCTCTGTGTGGAAGCGGACGGTCGAGGAGCCGTCGCCCGAGGTCACGCTCGCGCCGTCGACGCCGACCACTCGGAGGCGGACCGCCGTGCGCGGCAGCTCCGACCACGCCCGCGCCGCGACCTCGCCCTCCGCCAGGGCGACCTCCCGCGAGAAGGCGCCGAACGGCAGCGCCAGCGTGATCGTGTGCGGGAAGGTGGGGAGCAGACCGGGCGGCGCGCCGCGCGTGAAGGCTCGCTGCGGCGGGGTCGCGCCGCGCGTCGACGCGCTGTGCGGCGAGGGCGCAGGCGCGACGAGCACGACAGGGGGCGGCAGATCGAGGGGCGGCAACGTTGGAATACTACGGGGTGTGGGCGCTGAGCGCTCGCGCGGTCGGCGCCGCGCGAGGGCCGGTGGCCGCCCAGATCAGCGCCGCAGGGAGCGCGAGCGCCCCGACCGCGAGCACGGGGCCCCAGCGGTGCGTGCGGTCGAGCCACGCGCCATAGACCGGGTTCGCCGCGATGTGCACGAGCGACTGCGCGGCCGCCGAGAGGCCGCTCGCCGCTGCGGCCTCGCCTGGAGAGATCCGCCGGAGCATGTCGGCGGTGCCCAAGACGTACATTCCCCCACCTCCCGCCATGGCGAGGCTACCGAGCGCGACGCGAGGCCAGGCGCCCTCGACCCAGGGGACGAGCGCGAGCGTCGCCGTGAGCAACGCGGCGAGCGCCATGAGGCCGCGATGGGACGGGTGGGCGCCGTGCGAAGGGGACGAGGTCTGCGAAGGGGGATCGAGCGCGCTGGCCGCGGCGCCGAAGCCAACCGCCGCCACGTCGAACACGAGCGGAGGCAGCCACAAGGTGTGGCCCACGTCCTCGCGCCGGACGCCCGCCGCCTCGACCAGCATCTGCGGGTACCAGCCGAGCACCACCAGGAGGGCCGGCGCCGAGCCCACGATCACGACGGCCTGTCGGAGCACCGCGGGCCGGCCAGCGAGCGCGGCGAGGGCGCGGAGCCATCGCATGTCGCCGGTGTCGCTCGCGTCGGCGCGCTTCGGGCTGGCGCTCGCGGTGGCGCCGTCGTCGGGCGCGAACGCGAGCCAGAAGGGGAGCCAGAGGAGCCCGAGCGCGGCGGTCGCGATGAACGCGAAGCGGAAGCCGTGGTCGTGCGCGACCCTCGCGGCGAGCGGCGCAGCCACCATCGCGCCGAACGAGCTGCCCGTGAACAGCAGGCCCATGGCGGCGGAGCGTCGCCGCGCCGGGAGCGTGGTCTGGATGGTCCGCGCGGTCGACGGGAACGACGGGGCCTCGAACGCGCCGAGGAGCAGGCGCAGCACGAGCAGCGCGCCGAACGAGAATGCCGCGGCGTGCGCCGCGGACACGAGCGACCACGCGAGCACCGCGAGCGCCAGCGTGCGTCGCGGGCCGAAGCGGTCGACGACGACCCCTGAGAGCGGCGCGCACACGAGGTAGGCGAGCGCGAAGGCGGACCCGAGCCACCCGAAGCGCTCGTGGGAGATGTGAAGCTCGGCGCGGATCGTAGGCGCGATCGCCGCCAGCGTCTGGCGATCGAGGTAGCTCACGCTCATCGCCAGGGTCGCCACGATCGCGACCAGCCACGGGTTTCGCCCCGCCGCGGTCATGGTCTGATCTCGGCGTGCGCGCCGGCGTGGAGCGGCCGCTCGGCCGAGGTGTCCTCGGTGAATCGCGGGAGCTCGTCCATGACGGCTCAGCAGCTGCCCGCGATGAACGTCGCCTCGGTCCGGAGCGTCACCTGCGCCTCGCACGCCGCGCCTGCGAGCTTCGCGGCGGCCGCCTTCGTGGGGTTCAGCGCGTTCGAGCGCGCGACGCTCACCTTCGCCTCGTCGGCGCGGCCGAGCTTCTCGGCGACGAGGCCGTGGTTGAAGCGGATCTGGGCGAGGAGCCGCGCGTCCTTGGAGCGCGCCTCGGCCTCGCGGAGATCGGCGCGCGCGGCGTCGAGCTTGCCCGCGAGCAGGCGCGCGTAGCCGCGTTCGGAGAGGGCGCGCGCGTCTCCCGGGAGGGCCGCGAGCGCGGCGTCGAAGGCAGCGACCGCCGCCGCGAGCGCGAAGGCGACGCTGAGCGTGGCACCTTGCAGGGCCGTCGACGCGAACGCGAACGCAGACGCGAAGAGAGCGGGAGCGTGAGGGCGCGTCATCGTACAGGCAGGCTTTCATTTGGTGGCGAGCGCCGGAAGCAAAATTGCGAGGTGGGCGGCGCCCTGGTGGCCGCGGGGTCCGCCCCGCGCCGGGATGCGCTATGAGCGAGCGATGCGCGTCTCCGTCGTTCAGCTCTCGAGCCAAGCCCGCGTCGACGACAACCTCGCTCGCGTCGCGCATTGGGTCGGGCGCGCCGCGGCCGAGGGCGCCGAGCTCGTCGCCCTGCCGGAGAACTTCGCGTTCCTCGGCGGCGGTGACGCGCAAGACGACGCGAGGAAGCAGGCCGTGGCGGAGTCGCTCGCGCACGACGAGCCAGGGCCGATCGTCTCGGCGCTCCGCGAGCTCGCGCGCTCCCACGGCGTGGCGATCGTCGGCGGCGGCATGCCCGAGCGGAGCCCCGACGCGACGAGGCCCTACAACACCTCGGTGTGCTTCGATCGCGAGGGCAAGCTCGTCGCCCGCTACCGGAAGGTGCACCTCTTCGACGTGTGCCTCGCGGACGGCACGGAGCTGCGCGAGAGCCGCGCAACGCTCGCGGGCGCGGAGCCGTGTGTCGCGCCGCTGCTCGGCCAGGTGCTCGGCATGACGGTGTGCTACGATCTCCGTTTTCCGGAGCTGTATCGCAGGCTTGTCGACCTTGGCTCCACCCTCGTGACCGTGCCCGCGGCGTTCACCCTCACGACGGGCAAGGACCACTGGCACGTGCTGCTCCGCGCTCGCGCGATCGAGAACCAGGTGTTCGTGCTCGCGCCGGCGCAGCATGGGGCGCACGGCGGAGGGCGCCGCACCTACGGCAAGAGCCTCATCGTCGACCCGTGGGGCGACGTGCTCGCGCAGGCGGGCGAGGGTGAGGGCGTCGCGACCGCCACCCTCGACTTCGAGTACCTCGAGAGGGTCCGCGCGTCGCTCCCTTGCCTCGAGCACCGGCGCCTCTGACTCCCCGCGCGAACTTGCCCGCTCCCGAGCGGCGGGGAAGCGAGCGGCCCTCCGCTCAGCAGCCCGTTGATCGACGGACCGAGCCCGCGCGTCGTCCGCGCGCCATCGGGCGAGGCGCGATCCGAGGAGCCCGCGGAGCCTACTTTTTTCGGTGAGCCGGCACCGGAGGAGCGCAACGCAGCCCGTGCCGATGCGGCGGCGCGCGGGCGACGTGAGTTCATCAACGGGCTGTCAGGGGTCGCGGGGCTCGCCGGCGGGGACGTGCCGCATGGCGACCGAGTTCATGCAGTAGCGCTGCCCGGCGGGCGGAGGGCCGTCGGGGAACACGTGGCCGAGGTGCCCATCGCACCCCGCGCAGCGCACCTCCGTGCGCACCATGCCGTAGGCGCGATCTTCGATGGTGGTGAGGTTCTCGGCCGCGACCGGCCTCGTGAACGAGGGCCAGCCGGTGCCCGACTCGAACTTCTCCCCCGAGGCGAACAGCGGCGTCCCGCAGCCGGCGCACACGTACGTGCCCGGCTCGTGCGTGCCGAGGAAGCAGCCGCTGCCCGGCCGCTCGGTGCCGTGGCGGCGGAGGACCTCGTAGGCCTCCGGTGAGAGCCTCGCGCGCCACTCCGCGTCCGAGAGAATGAGCTTCTGCGTCATGCCGCGAGTGTACCTGCCGCTCCCGCTCGTGAGCGAACGGAACGCGGGCCTGACGGGGTAGCTCTGCCGTGCAGGCGTATCGCTCGAGAGGAGCGCGGACCGATTCCACGCGCGATCGTCCCGCGCGGGACGCGGCTTCGAGGCATGCTGGCGGGCATGCGCTACGAAGGTCGCCTGTACCGTCCGCCGTCGGAGGCGGACTCGCTCATCGTGCAGGCCACGATCGGGTGCTCGTGGAACCACTGCACGTACTGCGACATGTACAGCGACAAGGCCTACCGTGTGCGCGACGCGTCGGAGGTGCGTGAAGACCTCGAGCGCGCCGCGGCCGCGTTCGGGGATGACGTCGAGAAGCTGTTCGTCGCCGACGGCGACGCGCTCGCGATGCCCATGGAGAGCTGGCGCTCGCTCCTGACGACCGCGCGCGCGGAGCTGCCGCGTCTGCGCCGCGTCTCGTGCTACGCGATGGCGCGCAACGTGCTCGCGAAGACCGAGGAGGAGCTGGCCGAGCTCCGGGCCCTCGGACTCCGTGTACTCTACATCGGCCCTGAGTCGGGGGACGACCCCACGCTGAAGCGGATCGCGAAGGGGGACGACCACGAGGCGCACGTCGAGGCAGCCGCGCGCGCGCGGCGCGCCGGGCTCGCGCTCAGCGTCATCGTGTTGCTCGGCGTGGCCATGGAGCGCTCGGACGAGCACGCCCGGGAGACGGCGCGACTCGTCACGCGCATGGATCCCGAGTTCGTGGCCGCGCTCACGGTCACCGTCGTGCCCGGCACGCCGCTCGCGACCCTGGCGAAGCGCGGGCGCTTCGTCGTGCCCGAGGTGCCCGCGCTCCTCGGCGAGCTGCGGACGTTCCTCGAGCACACGCGCCCCACCCACGCCGTGTTTCGCACGAACCACGCGTCGAACTATCTGCCGCTGGGGGGTGAGCTCCCGCGCGACCGCGATCGCATCCTGGCCGTCATCGACGCGGCGCTCGCCGGTCGCGTGCCGCTGCGCCCAGAGCGTCACCGGGGGCTGTGAATAGCGTGTAGGGGCATGTCGGTCGGTACCCCGCCGGAGCCCGCCCGGCGTGCAGGCCCGTGTACACTTGGGCGCGATGAACCTGCCACGGTCGCACTACGACCTCGTCGGTCCGCCATCGCCGCTCGAGGAGGCGACCCACGCGGTGCGCGCCATGCTCGCCGGGCGGGGGCTCGCCGCTGACGAGGACACCTGCGCGCTCGGTGGCCTGCTGTGCACCGCGTACCCCGCCGCGCGTCACGCCATCGAGGCCCACCCGGACGATCTCGTGTACGTCGCGCGCTCGGGGCTCAGTCTTCGCCGCGACGCCGCGACGCTCGGCCGGCTCGCCCGAGAGGCGTGCCCCGACCTCGACGACGAGGACGCCGTGCGCCGCGGCCTCCGCGTGTTCGCTCGCCGCGAGAAGCTGCGCGTCGCCGCGCGCGAGCTCTTCCCCACGCTCGGGGACGTGGACGTCGCCGCGCGCGAGCTCTCCGACCTCGCCGACGTGTGCGTCGCGCTCGCGGTGGACGAGGCGGTGCGCTGGGGCACCCGTCGCTTCGGGGAGCCGCGCGGCGCGCACGGAGAGCCGTGCGGCTTCACCGTGCTCGGCATGGGCAAGCTCGGCGGCCAGGAGTTGAACGCGGGCAGCGACGTGGATCTCCTCCCGTTCTACGAGACCGACGAGGGCGAGCTCACCCGGGATGGAGCCCCCACCGACGTGACGCTCCACGAGTTCTTCACGCGCGTGACCCAGCGGTTCACCGCGACCCTGGACGACGCGACCGAGGACGGCGTGGTCTGGCGGGTCGACCTGCGTCTCCGGCCGGAGGGCTCGCGCGGGCCGCTCGTCAACTCTCTCGGCGCGGCCGAGCGGTACTACGAGAGCTGGGGCCGCACGTGGGAGCGCGCCGCGCTCCTTCGAGCGCGCGAGGTCGGCCGCTCCGGGGCGCCCGGCTTCGGAGCGCGGTTGCTCGCCGCGCTCTCGCCGTTCGTGTGGCGCCGCGTCGTCAACCCCGCCATCGCCGCGGAGATGGCGCAGCTCGTGGTGCGTGCGCGGTCGGAGCTGTCGGCGGACCCGGAGCGCGACCTGAAGCACGGCGTCGGGGGCATCCGCGAGGCCGAGTTCTTCGTGCAGTCGCTCCAGCTGATTTGGGGCGGGCGCGAGCCGCAGCTCCGCGCGTCGTCGACGTTGAAGGCCCTCGTGCGCCTACGTTCTCGCGGCCTCGTGACCGAGCGAGAGGCGCGCGACGTACGCGACGCGTACCTCACGCTCCGCCGCGTCGAGCACCGCGTCCAGAACGCGACCGGGCTTCAGACCCACGAGCTCCCGCGCGGCCGAATGCTCGAGGTCATCGCCCGCAGCCTCGGCTTCGAGGACGCCGCGCGCTTCGAGGCCGATCTCGCCGCGACGCGCGCCCGCGTCGCGCGCCGCCTCGCCTCCGTGGTGATCGCCGACGAGGGCGCGAGCTCCGACGAGCTCGAGCGGCTCTACGCAGCGCTCGACTCGGGCGACGAGGAGCGCGTCCGCGAGGTGCTCCCGTCGGGCTTCGGGCTCGCCCCCGACCTGCCACGCCACCTCCTCACGCTCGCGCGGCGCCGCGACGATCCGCTGGGCGCCGCCACGCGCGACGGCTTCCCCGTGGTCGCGCGCGAGACCGTGCGCGCGCTGTCGGAGGCCGGCGATCCCGAGCAGGCCGCGCGCCTCTTGTGCGCGTTCTTCTCCCGCCTCCGTACGCCGGGCGTGTACGTTCGCGCGCTCGCCGCCGACGTGCCTGTGCTCTCCCGGCTCGTGGGCCTCTTCGGGGCGAGCGCGTTCCTCGGCGGCTTCCTCACAGGGCACCCGGAGCTCGTCGATCGCCTCCTGTTCGTGAAGGGGGTGCCCACGCCGGAGACCGCGCGCGCCGAGGTGCGCGACGAGCTCGCGAGCCTCACCGTCGAGGAGCTGCAAGACGACCCTACGGACGCGAGCGTGGGCGCGCTGCGCCGCGCGAAGAGCCGCGTGACGATGGAGGTCGGGCTCGCCGAGCTCTCGGGTGAGCTCAGCTCGCGCGACGCCCAGCGAGTGCTCACGGCGGTGGCCGAGGAGACCCTCGAGAGCGCGGTGCGGCTCGCGCTCGGTGAGCGCGGCCTCGTCGGGGGACTCGTGGTCGTGGGCATGGGCAAGCTCGGCGGCCGCGAGATCGGCTACGGCTCGGACCTCGACGTCTTCTTCGTGTACGAGTCGATCCGTGACGACGAGGACGCCGCCGAACGCTACGTGCGGGCCGCGCAGCGCGTGCTCCGCCTCGTCAGCATGCCCCAGGGCGACGGGCCGGGCTACGAGCTCGACACGCGCCTCCGCCCGTCGGGGAACCATGGTCTGCTCGTCGTCTCTCTCGAGGCGTTTCGCCGCTACCACGCCGAACGCGCCGGGCGAGATCCCGAGGCCGCGGGGTGGGAGCGACAGGCCCTGCTGCGCGCCCGCCCGGTCGCTGGCGACGCCGCCCTGGGCGAGGCCGTGATGGCGATCGCGACCCAGGCGGCCTACGAGCGTGGCGCGCCCGAGCCCGCGCGTACCCAACATCTCCGCATGCGGATGGAGCGCGAGCTAGGGCGCGAGCGCCGAGACGAGGGTGGGCCACAACGCATCGACCTCAAGTTCGGCTACGGGGGCCTCGTCGACGTGGAGTTCGCCGTGCAATACCTACAGATGACGCACGGTCGAGATCCCTCGGTCCGGACCCCCGAGACGGAGCACGCCCTCGACGCGCTCTCGGCCGCCGGTCACCTCGATCCCCACACGGCCGCGGTGCTGCGCGAGGGCTACCGGAGCATGCGGGGACTCGAGCAGGCGCTGCGGGTGTCCACGGGGACCGCAGCGACCGTGCTCGAGGAGGGCCAGCCGACGCTCCCGCTCCTCGCGCGGCGGCTCGGGATGCGTGACGGTCCTACGGGGACGGCGTCGCAGGCCCTCTTCGCCCACGTGCGCGCGCTCAACAAAGACGTCCGCGCGGCGTACCTCGACGTGCTCGCGCGGTGCGTGCTGCCCGCGAGCCCCTCGTCGCCGAGGTCGTCGTGAGCGCGCAGCGCGCGCGGCCCGCCGGGGGGCGGCTCGTCTGGCTCACGGTGGCGCTCGCCGCGGCGTGCGGTCCGCGCGAGCTCGCGGTCGTGCCCGGTGGTGATCGCCCGCGGCCGGCGGTGGCCGCGGACGACGTCGCGGGGTCGTCGGAGCCCGAGGCCGCCATGTCGCCGTACACGGTCGCCGCCGAGTGGGGTGGGGCCCGGGCCAAGGGCACGGTCGAGCTCGGCAAGGACCTCGGCGCGCTGGTCGGCGGCGTCCGGGTGGTGTCGAGCGGCGCGCGCCTGCGCGTCGCGCGCGAGGTCGTGCCGAGCCCTCTCCAGTACGTCTCCGCGCTGCCCGTTCGGCTCGGTGGAGGGTTTATTTTCCTGAATGATGTCGCATTGTATCACGCGTCACAGTTCGACGGCGCGCTGACCGGCGTCGCGTACTTCCCGGGCGGCAGCTTGCTCGAGGCGCGGCCCGCGTTCGATCGCGTGCTGGTGCGTTCGACCGACGGGCGGCGGTGGATGTTGCGGTTCCCTGGCGGTGAGCGTGTCCCCGTGGAGCCACCCGGCCTCGTCGAGATCCTCACGCGCGACGACGGCCTAGGTCTCGCGACGACCGACCGCGGGCGCCTGCTCGCGACGCGCGACGCGGGGAAGAGCTGGCGGGACGTCACCGCTGACCTGAAGGACGCCCCCAGCGGCTTGGTCGAGCGGGCGGACGCGCTCTACGTGACCGTGGCGGACTCCGCGCCCGCGCGGCTGGGGCCCGATGGCCGGATCGCGCGCGTGGAGCACCTCCCCGAGGAGCCCAAGGTGGAGCGCGATCCGCGCTGGCGCGTCAGCGAGGCGCCGCTGCGCGCGGCACTTCGCGCGGGGGTACCGGCCGAGGATCCGGGCGTGGCGATCATCGCCAGCGCGGGCGATCTCGTGCGGGTGTCCCTGCGGAGCGGCGAGCTCGTCTCCGTCCAGCGAGGCAAGCTCCCGCCCGACGTGACCTGCGAGGCCGTTCGGACCTCGGACGACGCCGTGTTCGTCTGCGCGCGCCGCGCCAGCGAGCGCCTCGTCGTGTCGGGTACGCTGTTCGGGAAGCCCGTTCGCGTGGAGCAGACCTTCCCGAGCGCTCTGGCCTTCTCCGCCTCCGACGACGGAGCCCTCGCATACGCCGGACCATGCTCGGGCCCCGCGCGCGACGGCGTCGTCTGTGTCCGCGGGACGTCGGGCTCCTGGGTCGAGCGCAGCGGCGTCGGCGACGGTGGCGCCCTTCGAGCCCTCGGCTACGTGGTCCCGCGGGCCGACGGCGGGGCGACGAGCCTCACCTTCAGCGGGGCTGAGGCCACCGCTCTCGACCTCGTCACGGGCGAAGCGCGCACGTTCACCGGCGCGACGCTGGTCACCGCGGGTCGCGTCGGGGGCCGCCCGAGCCTCATTCACCGCGACTGGTCCTACGGTCCCGACGGCGTGCTGCGCGGGTGGCTCGGCGGCAGGGCGGTCACGCTCCCGCCCACCGGTGCGCCCACGGCGAACGTGTTCGTCGGCGACACCGCGCTCTATGGCACGGCGGGTCCTCGCGCCCTAGGGATCGCGCCCGCGGGGCGCCTGTTCCAGACGACCGATCGCGGCGCCACGTGGAGCGAGGTGGCGCCCCCCCCATCGCACCCCACGCCTTCGTCCACGATGCACCGCCCGATCTCGTCAGTCCAGTGTGGGGACCTCGGCTGCGCGCTGGGGGGGTGGCTGCGCGTCGGCTACCCGGAGGACCCCGCGCTCCCGAAGCCGCTCGTTGCACACGCCGTCCCTCCCGCGGAGGCCGCCTCGTTTGCCCCGCCGATCCCCGTTCGCTGCGAGGCCTCGGGCGCCGTGGCGGGCAGGGTCTTGCCCGCGGCCGAGGACTCGGACCTCGGCGCCGTCACCGCGCCGAAGGGGCTCAACGTCGTGGCGACGCTGGGGCGCGCCACTCCCCATCCGGTCCGCACGGACGAGGGCTCCGACGGCAGCGAGTCCTCCCGCCGCGCCGTGGTCGTCGAGGTCTCCGACCCGTTCCGCATGGCGGCGACCTACGTCGCGCCGTTCGATCCGCTCGCCGTGCGCCGGACGGTCACGCTCACCCTGGCCGATGTGGCGCGCGCGCTCGGCACGGGAGGCTCCACCGCCCACGACGTGGCCAGCAACCTCGCCGTGGCGCGAGCCGTGCCGATTACGCCGCTGGATCCAGGCGCGCCCGGCGGTCTGCTCCTTACGGGCGAGCGCCTCGCGTTTTGGTCGCGCGCCGGCGCTACGCGCGTGGTGCTGTTGCCGGAGGACTCGCCCGAGGTGGTCCTCTCGGCTGCCGAGCTCTCGGGGGAAGAGCTCGCTCTGCTCCGCAGTGATGGAGCGCGCAGTCTCCTCCAACGTGTCTCGGCGAGCGGCACCCTCTCCACCGTGATGAGCTGGGCGGGCCCGGACCTCACCGATCATTATCCGTTCATCGCGGACGCGGTGGCGGTGGGCCCGCGCGGCGAGCTCGGCGTCGTGCGGTTCGCGAGTGGGCTCGAGCCGGCGTCTCGGGAGGACCCCGCGCGCCTCCTCTTGCCGCACGGGAAGGTCGTCACGCTCGCCCCGTGGTCGACCCTCACGCCGGCCGACGATCCGGCGTGCCGTGGCGACGCGGCCGGCTACCGCGCCACCGTGCAGCTCGACGGTTGGCTCGCGCTCGACGGCGAGCCCCGCAGGGAGGGCCACGGCACCGCGCTCGCGCGGGTGCGGTGGGGCGAGGCGCGCGTCTGCCTCGAGGGCCTCGAGCTGCGCGCGGGCACGACCGCGGGCGCGGATCGCTCCGACACCGGCCGTCAGCTCGAGCGCTGGGTCGTCCACCGCGCGCTGCCGCGGCCGCTCGCGGGCTACGTGACCATCGGCGCGGGCTTCGAGCTCCGCCAGGGGGCGCGCTGCGCCCTTCACTGAACGGCGCGGGCGATGGCACGACGCGCTGGCCTTGGCGGACGCCGTGGTCCGGGCCTGGTAGGGTGCGTTGATGCTCCGCCGCTCCACCGTGGTCGCGTTGATCGCATTCGCCGCGCCTCTCTTCGGGTGTCCCACGCAGGCTCCGCAGAAGCCGTGCGCGCGCATGGGCGACTCGTGCGAGGTCTCCCCTGGGAAGCTCGGCACGTGCGTGAACCGCGACGAGTGTGTGGCCGGCGGGGACTGCTTCGTGTGTCAGCCGCAGCACTGACACGGGGTCGGGTCGGCGCACGGTTCACGGAGTCGTGGCCCTCCGATCCGTGTAGCATCGTCGGATGTTGACCCTCATTACCGGGGCGGGGGGCGCGCTCGGCTCGGCCGTCGCTCGCTTGCTCGTCGGTCGTGGCCAGAGGGTCGCGTTGGTGGAGCGTCGGCCGTCGCTCGCCACCCTCGGCGCCGAGCTCGGCGCCGCGGCTGTGAGCGCCTACGTGTCGGACTCCTCGTCCGCGGAGTTCGCCCGCGCGCTCGCCGAGTGTGAGGCGGCGGCCGGCGAGCCCGTGTCGTGCGCGGCGCTGGTCGCGGGCGGGTGGGCCGGCGGCGTGCTCGTGCACGAGGGCGCACACGAGCTCGCCGACATGCTCGATCTCAACACCCTGAGCGTGCACGCCGCGCTGGCCGGCCTGCTGCCGGGCATGGTGGCGCGGGGAGCCGGCGCCGTCGTCATCGTAGGATCCCGCAACGTGGAGCGCCCGTGGTCCGGAAAGGGCTCGGCAGCCTACACGGCGAGCAAGGCCGCCGCGGTCGCCTTCGCGCACGCCGCCGCGGCGGAGGTGCTCTCGTCGGGAGTGCGGGTCAACTCGGTGCTCATCAGCACGATGGACACGGAGGCGAACCGCGAGGGCATGCCCGACGCCGATCCCACTCGCTGGGTGTCGACCGAGTCGGCCGCCGGCGTGGTCGCGTTTCTCCTCTCCGAGGAGGCCCGCGACATCTCCGGGGCGAGCGTGCCCGTGTACGGCCGCGCGTAGGCGCTCCGCGCGTCAACCTGTCCGAGGAGTCTCCTCGTCCTTGGCTATGCCGCCGAGCTCGCGACACGCGTCTTCGACCAAGAGCGCGCGGCCCTCGGCCTCACGTCGAAGCGACCGGGGCTCCCTTCAAGTGTGGGCCGAAGGAGAAGGCGCGCTCGTGGAAGACCGTGGTGGACGCGTTCTTTGGCGGGGTCGACCTCGGCCGGCGTGTCGCTGAGGTCCGGGCGGCTCACGGCGGCTCGGCCTTCCGCCGCGCGCCCTGCGCGTTCCTTCGTCGCAGGTACCGCAGGGAGGCGCCGGTCGCTCGCCGCGAGGTGCCGAGTCGCGCCACTGAACGGATCCGGCATCCCGGTCGGCACCTCTCATCGACGTGAGTCGCGATGCCTCGAGGAGCGGGCCGAGCGGGAGCGCCCGGGTCGGCGGCGGCGGTGGCGTGTCCCGGGACACCCGGCCGGACGTCCGGGGCGCGAGCGGGGCCTCGCTTCTTCGAGAAGTGCGGCCCTCGCGGGGCGGCACGCGCGCTGCAGAGGAGGTCGGCATGCAGCCCGCGGCTCGGTGGCCTACGATGTCCCTCATGACGATCGAACCTCTGCGTCGTGACGACGCCGCCCGGCCGGACGTCAAGTACGTCCGCCCGATCCGGCCGCTGCACTTCCCCGTCAGCGATCCGGAGTGGGAGATGGGCCAGAGTCATCGACACCTGCGGCTGTGCGAGGTGCTGTATCAGGTCCTCAGCGAGGTGCTGCCTCGAGGGCAGGCCGCGCTCGGCGCCGACCAGTTCGTGTATTTCGATCCGCGCGATCCGCACCGGAAGTGCGCACCCGACGCGTTCGTGAAGGTGGGAGTCCCCGCGGAATCGATCGCCTCTTGGAAGACGTGGGAGAAGGGAGCGCCGGACCTGTGCGTGGAGGTCTTGAGTCCGGCGGATACGGAAGAGAAGCTCGCCCTCGGCGAGAAGCTCCAACGTTTCGAGGCCATGGGAGTGCGCGAGGTGGTGACGTTCAACGTCGACGCGCCCGAGGGCTCGCGGATCCGCGCGTGGGAGTCGGTGCGGGGGGACCTGGTGGAGCGGGTGGTGGAGGGCGAGAGCACCTTCAGCGTGGTGCTGGGCAAGTGGTTCGTGGTCGCGCCGTACTTGGCGGAGGGGCGGCACGAGCTCCAGCGGCTCGAGGCCGCGTTGCGGCTCGCGCACGACGCGGAGGGAAAGGCCCTCGTCCCCACTCCGGACGAGCGTGAGGCGGCCCGGGCGGACGCGGAGGCCGCTCGCGCGGACATGGCGGCCGAGGCCCGCGCCGCGGAGGCCGCTCGGGCTGATACACAGGCCAAGGGGCGCGCCGCGGAGGCCGCTCGCGCGGACGCAGAGGCCGAGGCCCGCGCCGCAGAGGCCGCTCGCGCGGACGCCGCGGAGGCGGAGCTCGCGAAGCTTCGCGGGCAGCGGGGCTGAGTCGATCGTGCGTGACGTCGCGTCGAGCCGCTCCCGTGCGCGAGCTCGCGAAGGTCGGCGGTGGCGTGTCCCCAAGGGCCCGCGGATCCGCGCGTGGGAGTCGGTGAGGGGCGACCTGGTGGAGCGCGTGGTAGGCGATCTGGCGGCCCCTCTCGCCGCTTGAAGGCTACGGTTGGTTAAATTATTGATAATAAACAAGAATCTGCACCGATCAGTGGTCGGGGCGAGGCGGGAGCGTGTCGATCGCCACGGACCACTCGGAGATCGCGGCGCGGAGACGCTCGAGCCGCGGGGTCTGATCCGTGTCGTCGCGCTGGATCGCGCGCTCCTCGAGGAGCCTCGAGAGCCGCCGCGTCGCCGTGCGGAGCTGGCGGATCCCGGACACCGCGAGCATGCGCTGGAGCTGGGCGGCGATCCCGCAGCCCGACGCGAGCAGGCGGTGAAACACGTCTCGACCGATGCAGAGCGCGAGCGAGTCGCTCCGGGCGATGACCGACGCCGAACGCAGGGCATCCTCCACGAGCGCGACCTGGCCGACGAACTCGCCCGGGCCGATGACGGCCAGCACGTCCCGTCGCGAGTGAGACTCCCTCACGATCTCGACCTCACCCTCGAGCACGACGAAGCAGCCGTCCGCCTCCGCGCCCTGCTCGAAGAGGACGGCGCCCGCGGGGTAGCGAAACGCCCCCACCGCCAGCAGGAAGGTGTCGAGCTCGGCCTGGGGGCACCCGTCGAGGTCGGGGATTACGCGCAGGTCGGGGGCCGAGAGGACCACCGAGGTGGGGAGCGCAGGCCGCGTGAGCTCGGCGGCCGGTGCTCGCCACGAGGGCATCCTCGCCGGCGGCACAGACATCGGGCGGTCCGCTAGTAGGGGCTTGTCCTCGAAGTCGTCCGCCCACACCGCTTGGACCTGGGGGCTCGCGAACGGCAGCAACGCGCTCCCTAGCTCCTCGACCGTCGCGAAGCGCTTCTCTCGATCGCACGACATCGCGCGAAGCACGACGCGTTCGAACTGGGGCGGGAGCGTCGGCTCGTGGAGCGACGGCGGCTCCGCCCGGCCAAGCACGATCTCGGCGAGCAGCACGTACAGCGACTGGTCGGAGCGGTACGGCAGCACGCCGGTCGCTAGCTCGTAGAGCATCACCCCGAGCGCGTAGCCGTCCGCACGCCCGTCGATCTGGACGTTCATCTGGATCTGCTCGGGCGACATGTAATACGGAGTTCCGACGAACTGCCCGACCTGGGTCAGCCGGCTCTCCGATGACGTGAGCTGCTTCGAGATCCCGAAGTCGAGCAGCACCGGGCGCTCGGCGCCGCGAGCTTCGCGCGCGAGGAAGACGTTCTCGGGCTTGATGTCGCGGTGGATGAGGCCCGCGTTGTGGGCGGCTCCGAGCGCGGAGACGAGCGGCAACACGAGGTCGGCGATCTCGAGGGGCGTGAGGCGTCCGCGTCGGGCGAGCAGCGCCGCGACCGACTCACCCTCGAGGTATTCCATGACGATGTAGGGGCGACCGTCGAGCTCGCCTACGTCCGTGACGTCCGCGATGTTCGGGTGCTTGAGCGACGCGGCGGAGCGCGCCTCCTGCATGAAGCGGCGCACGTGCCCGTCGCTCGCCGCGAGCGACGAGTGCATGACCTTGAGCGCGACGTCCCGACCGAGCTTCGCGTGACGCGCCCGGTAGACCGCCGCCATGCCTCCCTCGCCGATGAGCTCCTCGACGACGTAGCTCCCGAAGGCCGTCCCCCTGGGGAAGGGCCCCCCTGGCACGGTGTCCCATTCGTCGCTCACGCGCGGAGCTCTCGCTCTTCGAGACCGCCGGACACCGACGCGCGGCGGCACAGGATCTCCACGTCGGGGCGCGGCGGCATGTCACGAGAGGGTACCAACTCGCGCACTCTGCGGTTAACAATTTGGGACCGCCAGGCCCGCCGCGCGCCGTGGAGCCCGTCGAGAGACACGTCGACTTCCCCTAGCTAGCTAGCCCCGCGTTCTTTGGTGGGCGACGGGAGTGAGGTCCGCCCCGCGCACTTCTCCGGCAACACCAACCCGAGCGCGCCGGAGCGCTCGAGCGGAGCGCTTTCAGGGGTGGCGATCGACGCTGGCCTGAGCCATTCTTGAGCGCATGGGGAGCCGCCTCGTCGAAATTCGAAACCTGCTCGTCGAGCGTTCGACCCTTCGTCTCGGCCTTGGGACGTCGCTCGCGCGCGTGGCGCTTGCCACCGCGTGGCTCGCGGGCGCGGGCTGTACGGTCACTACGGGGCCCGGCACCGGCTCGGGCACACCGACTGGCGACGGGGGCTCGTCCTCGCCCGGAACAGGCACCCCGGCGACGGGAACCCCGTGCCCGGGACAGGGCATCAAGGTGCTCGGCACGTGCAACGCGCCCAAGGACACGTACGTCGCGCTCGAGGCCCCAGATCGCGACACGATCGCCAACGAAATGTGGACCGTGATGACCAACGCTCAGTGCTGGTTCAAGAGCGGGTCCACCCAGCAATACGTGTTTTACGGCCAGCTCGAGTACACGTTCTGGGGGGCGACCTCGGACAGCAAGTCGTTCGGGACGCTCGTGGTCGAGTCCATCGGCCGGTTCGAGGACAAGAACGCCGCGGTCGTCCGGATACGCGGCGAGTCGTGGCTCATCGTGACCCTCGACGCGCAGACGCTCACCCTCGGAAAGAGCCTCAACGGTCAGCCCTACGTGGAGCTCTACAAGGCCCACAACGAGGGCCGCTGCCTGTAGGTGCATATGTGGCGCCGCGCACCGGCCCGAGGGAAGCGGCGGCGTGGCCGGTTTCGCTCCCGACCCGTCCCAGTGTCGCCCGCGGCGCGATAGGCCCTGCGTGACGATGTCGATGCATCCGCCGCCACAAGAAACGTAGCGTCGCCATGCGGCTCAGCTACGTTGCAAAGCAAGTCTCGAGTTTCTTTCCCCCATCTTGGAGCTTCCGTGAAAAACCTCGTCCGTTCGGTCTCTATCTTCGGCGTGCTCGCTCTCCTCGGCGCGGCAGCCTGCTCGAGCACGCCGGACGCCGCCGACGGCGGCACCGACGCCGCGGTCACGGACAGCGCGACCCCGCCGGTCGACGCGACCACGCCCGACTCCGCGACGTCTGACTCCGCGACGCCCGACTCCGCCACGCCTGACGCTGCGAAGCCCGACTCTGCGGTTCCGCCGGATTCGTCGACGCCCACGACCTGCTCTGGGGCGGACGCCGGCGCTCAGTGCAACACCGTAGTGAACGGCGCGACGGACGTCAGCGTTACCGTGGGAACGGGCGCCCTGCCCATCGGAACGGGCGGTACAGTGGTTGACGGTCGCTATTTCCTGACGAACCTGACGACGTATCCCGGCACGGGTGTCCCGTCGACGCTCGTGATGCGGCAGACCCTCGAGCTGTGCGGCGGTGGGAGTGTCGGCCAGTTGGTCAACGACCAAGCGGGCGCGACCAAGCGCAAGAGCTTCACGTTCACCAGGGCTGGGAACGTGCCGACGACGACCCAGACGTGCGAGTCCGTCGCTGGTGACACCAACATTCCCTATGCGACGTACACGGCCACGGCCACGACGATGACGTTCTACGCCGCGGCGCCGTACGTGTTCTCGGCGACCTACACCAAGCAGTAGTCGCGCCGCTCCAAGGCATGTCGCGGCGCGGCGCCCGTGGGCTCTGCGCCGCGTGGCCATTTTTCGCCCCCCGGGGCGATAGGCTATCCCGCGAGGGCAGACACGACGCCGCCGAGGAGGCCGAGCGCGATGCCCACGGAGGCGAGGATGACCGCCATCTTCGCCTTCCCGCGCGCGCTCTCGAGGTCGCCCCTGTTCTTTGCGTTGCTCGCCTGCACGGAGAGCACGACGCCGATGATCCCCAGCACGGTGCCGAGGCCGCAGCAGAACAGCGACAAGACGCTGAGCACGAGGGGGAGGGTGGTGTTGATGTCGCCCCCGGCGCCCGGCATGAGCGGGCCGCCCGGGGGCGCGCCGCCTGAGCCTGGGGGACCGCCGTAGCCGCCTGGCGGAGGGGCGCCGTAGCCGCCCGGCGGAGGGGCGCCGTAGCCGCCCGGCGGAGGGGCGCCGTAGCCGCCCGGCGGAGGGGCGCCGTAGCCACCTGGCGGAGGGGCTGCGCCGCCACCGGCGGGAGGCCCGAAGCCCGCGGCGCGCGTCGAGGGCGGAGCGAGAGAAGGGTCGGTCGGGGTCATCGCGTCGTACTTTCGCAGGAGAACCGGGTCGTGTCGCCGAGGATCGCGACGCGCTCCCGGCTCGCCGTGACCTTCGCCGCCGCCCGGCCCCGAGGCGCTCGCCGTGACGTTCGCCGCCGCCCTGGCCCTCGGATTATGCTGTTTCTGGTGCCCGTTCTGGGGATCGGCGCCACGTGGAGCGCGGAACCCACGCGCGCGGCGCGAGACCTTGGTACCCTGCGCCTTGCGCTGGCGCGCGAGCTCGGCCTCGGGCGTCTCGGCCGCACCGACCGGAGCCTTGCCACGTGAAGATCTGCCCCCGCTGCTCCGAGCTCTTTCCCGACGACGCCGGCTTTTGTCCCTACGACGGCGCCGGCCTGGACAAGAGCAACGACCGCTACCTCGGCCGCACCATCGCGTCGCGCTACCGCCTCATCAAGCGCCTCGGCCTCGGCGGCATGTCGAGCGTCTACCTCGCGCGGCACGTCATCATCGACCGGCTGAGCGCGCTCAAGATCCTCCGCAAGGAGCTCGGGCTGAACCCGTCGCACCGAGAGCGCTTCCTCCGCGAGGCGCGGGCGGTCAACCGCATCAATCATCGAAATATCGTGGAGATAAGCGACGTTGGCGAGGCCGACGGCGTCGCGTACCTGGTGATGGAGTACGTCGAGGGCGAGTCCCTCGCGGCCCTCGTCCAGCGTGGGCCTTTCGAGTGGCAGCGCGCCGCGCGCATCTGCGTTCAGATGGCGAGCGCGCTGGCCCGCGCGCACCAGATGGGGGTCATTCATCGCGACCTCAAGCCCGACAACGTCCTCATCGTGAAGGACGACGAGGGCCGGGACATCGTCAAGCTCACCGACTTCGGCATCGCGAAGATCATGGACCTGCCGAGCCTCACGTTCTCGGAGCAGCTCTTCGGCACGCCCGGGTACATCGCGCCCGAGTACGTCGAAGGGGTCGAGTGCGACGAGCGCGCCGACATTTACTCGCTCGGAGTCGTCCTGTACGAGCTGCTCACGCAGGTGTTGCCGTACGAGTGGGAGGGGCAGGCCGATCTGCTCCTCAAGCCGCTCACCACGCCGCCTGTCCCGCCGAGCCGCCGCGTCCAGGGGATCCCGTCTGGGCTCGAGGCGCTCATCCTCGCGATGCTCGCTCGTCACCCGGAGGATCGCCCCGCTGACGCCTTCATCGTGCACGACGCCCTCGTCGACCTGCTGCGCAGCGCGGGGTCGATCTCGCGCAGCTCGCTCCCCGCGATCGCGGTGACCTCGGCGCGGAGCCCGCGCGCGGACCTCGCCGTGACCCAGCCGGATGTGGACGACAACCGCCCCGATTCGGTGGTGATGGTCCTCTCTCGGCCCGCGCTCTCACGGAGCGGTGAGCGGTCGAGCGCGGCCGTCGCGGTCCCGGTCGCCGAGCGATCGAGCGCCGCTCCGGACGACCCGGCGCGCCCCTCCGTGCTGCTGCCTCACCTGGCGACGCCGGAGATGGCCACGAAGTGGCGCACTGCGCTCGCCGAGCTCGAGAAGCGCATCGGCGAGGCCCGGAGGCGGGGCGGCGGGGACGCCGCGGCCCGCGCGGCGGAGCTCGCGATCATGGCGGGCGAGATGATCCCGCGGGTCGAGCGCTCGTGCCGCGCCGTGGCGGAGCTGCAGTCTCGCGTGGACAGGCTCGAGGCCCGAGGGCGCGAGTTCCGCTCCACGCTCGGGCACGCGATCGACGTCCTCCTGCGCGATCGCTCGCGCGAGCGGGCGCACCTCGAGGCCGTGCGCGCGCGCCGGATCGCGATGGAGGCGGGCCCGTCCGAGAGCGATCTGGCGAACGCGACCCGGCCGCCCGCCGAGGACGGTCGCGCGTGGGAGCTCGGCGCGCTCGTCGAGGAGGAGCGCCGCATGGCCGGCGTCGTGGTCGATCTCGGCTACCAAATCGAGGCGCTGCAGCGGCAGCTAGACGACAAGAACGACGAGCTCGACAAGGAGCTCGGCGAGGTCACCGGCGCGCTCGAGGGATCCCTGGCGGCGCTTCGTCGCGTCTCGAGCGAGCTCGCGCGCGTCCTGCGCGACGGAATCGTGCTCGCCGCCTGACGCCGCGCGGCGCGTTCGCGCGTCGCGCGACCTGCCGGGGCGCGCGCGTCACTTCTTCCAGGTGGTCTTCTCTTGCTCGGCCTGCTTGCGCGCGCCCTCGTCGAGCGAGCGGGCGAACTCCTGGAGGCGCGCGTTGCCGCGCTCCATGTGGAGCGCCAGCGTCAGCTGGATCTTGGCCTGCTTGAAGTCGCCCTTCTTCTTCAGCTCTTCTGCGCGGAGCACGAACGGCCGCGCGCCGGGCGACTTCACCGAGTCGACGAGGCGTCCGGTGGGGGCCGACAGGCTCGGGTTCGCCGGGGAGCGCGTGTGGGCCACCGCGGCGCGCGCCTGGCCGTGGTCTGACACGAGCGCGAGGGTCTGATCGTAGTGCGCGCGGAGCTGCGGATCGGAGAGCACGCGGAACGCCTCGGCGCCCCGCTTGAAGATCTTGTCGATCGCGCGGCGCTCGTCGCGCGAGCGCCCATGGTGCGAATCGGGGTGGAAGGTCTCCGCGAAGGCGTGGAACGCGCCCCTCACGTCGTCGTGGGTCGCGCGGGACTCCACGCCGAGCACGGCGTAATAGGAGAGCTTGTCCAGAACGGCCAGCCACCCCGCGATCGCCGCCTCGTCCATCGTGGGTTAGGCCTTGCCCATGCGGTGGACCATGTCGAGCACGGACTCTTCGTCGGCCACGCCGAGCAGGCGCAGCGACGCGCGGGCTTCGTGGCCCGTGGCGCTGTCGGACGCGCGCACGTTGAGCGTCCCGTCGGCGTCGAGCTCGAACGTGACCGCCACCGTGACCTCGCCGCGTCCCGCCGGTCGCAAGCCGCTGAGCTCCACCTCGCCGAGATAGGTGTTCTGCGTGAAGGTCGAGTGCTCGCCCTGGGCCACTCGGACGCGCACGACGGTCTGCTGATCGCGGCCGGTCGAGAACTTTCTCGTGCGTTCGCACGGGATCTTCGCGTTGCGAGGGATCACGGTGTCGCAGAACCCGCCGGCCGTCTCGACCACGAGCGCCCGCGGCGTCACGTCGACGAGGACCGGCGCGTAGGGCCGACCTTGCGCGGGCGCCTGCCCGTAGCCCATGGCCGGCTGCGCGGGGGGGCCGTAGCCCATGGGCGCCTGCGCGGGTGGGCCGTAGCCCATGGGCGCCTGCGCTGGGGGCCCGTAGCCCATGGGCGCCTGCGCCCCGTAGCTCACGGGGGGCTGCATGGGCTGCATGGTGGGCGCGAAGCCCTGCGGGAGCGGCGGGGCCGCGTGCATTTCCATGGTGGAGCCGAGGCCGGGCATGGGCGGCGGCTGGTGCGAAATGGGCGGCGCGGCTGGAGGCGCCATGGCCGGCGGGGGCGCCGACTGGATCACCGCGTGCTGAATGGGGTAGTCGGGCGTGACGGCGGGGTAGGGGCCGCTGCCCTCTGCGGGGTACTGGCCGCTGCCCTGCGCCGGGTACGCGCCCGAGGCACCGGCGAACGCGCTCGCGCCGCCGCCTGCGCCCACGCCCACGCCGCGCGCGGGAGCTGGCTGGGCGGGTGGCGCGGGCGGTGCCGCGCGCCCGGCGGGCGCCGCTGGGGGCGCAGGGGGCGGTCGGCGCGCCTCCGCGGGGGCGCGATCGCCGAAGGGATCGGTGGTCTTGTGGGGCGCCTTGGCGGGCGGAGGCGCGGCCTTCGGGAGGGGCGGCGCGTTGGACATCGCCGCCGTGCGTTTGCCCTCGAACGGGCCGTACGGATCTGTGCGCTTCTTGGGGTCGGCGGGCGCCTTGCCGAGGTCGCTCATCGGCCCGAAGGGGACCCTCGGAGTGCTCTCGGGCGGTGCGCCGCTCATGCCCGGTGAGGGGGCCGCGGCCTGCTGGCTCGTGTGCGGCTCGGGCGAGGACGCGGTGTCGTGCCAGCTCGCAGGCACGCCAGGGACCGTGCCCGGAGACGAGACCCCCGAGCTGGAAATGAGACTAAGATCGCGGACTTCGCCGAACGTGCCCCCGGGGACCGCTTCGGTCGCGGAGGTGCTGTCCTCGTAGTCCGAGAAGCTCGGCACGTGCGTGAGACCCACGGCGCTCACCGAGCTCACGAGCGACGGCGGCTCGTCGAGCGCGCCGAACCCGCCGCTCTGGAGGGCCAACGGCAGCTCCGGGTTGGCCGGGGGCGGGTGGCTGCCCGCCATCGTGGGCTCGTCCTCGGTCCAGCCGGAGTCGGTGAACTCGTCGGTCGAGCGCTTCGCTGCTTCGCGCTGCTTCGCGGCCGTGATGGAGTCGTAGAATTCGGAGTGGGGCGGGACCGCCGCTCCGGGGAACGAAGGGATGCTCGGCTCGTCGTCGCGCTTGACGTCGTGGATCGCGGCGCTCGACATGTCGACGACGTTGCGCGTGGACGCGGGCGCGGCCGGCAGGCTGCGGTTCGACGGGGGCGCGGAGTCGGTGCGACCGATCGGCGGCGGAGCGGACCCCGAACGCGCGTAGGCGGGCGCCGACGGCATCTTCATTTGCGTGGAGGTGAACTCCTCGCTCTGGAGGCCGCGCAGCGTCTGGGGCTTGGCGGAGGGCACGCCGGGTGGCGCCGGGATCGGTCGCTTTCCCGCGCCCTCGGTGAGCGCGGACGCCTGGATCGCGGCCCCCATCGCGACGACCTCGTCGGGGTTGATGCGGTCCATCGGCGGCGCACCGAAGAACGCCTCCACGCGCCGACGCACGAGCGGGATGCGCGAGCTGCCGCCAACGAGCACGACCTTGTCGAACGACGTGGGGGTGAGGCGGGCGAGGCCGAGGGCGTCCTGCGTGACACGGAACGTGCGCTCCACGAGCGGCTGGATGACTTGGTCGAGCTCGCCCCGCGACAGGCTGTACTGGAGCGAGAGCGCCGCGCCGCCGACGCCGTAGCCGAGGTCCCCGACCGTGACCTGGGCGTTGTCGCGGGTGGAGAGCGTGATCTTGAGCTCTTCGGCCGCGGCGCGCAGGCGCTCCCACACGCCAGGGTCGGTGTTGGCGTCCACGCGGTGCTGCTTCAGCAGCTTCTCCGCCATGCGCTCGGCGATGGCCGCGTCGACGTCGTCACCACCGAGGAAGGTGTCGCCCGCGGTCGCGAGGACCTCGAAGACGTTGTTGTTGAGGTCGAGCAGGGTGCAGTCGAACGTGCCGCCGCCGAAGTCGTAGACCGCGATGCGCTCCGAGCCGACCCGGCCCAGGCCGTAGGCGAGGGCGGCCGCGGTGGGCTCGTTCAGGATGCGGAGGACCTCGAGCCCGGAGACGCGGCCAGCGACCTTCGTGGACGCGCGCTGCAGCTCGTTGAAGTGGGCGGGAACCGTGATGACCGCGCGCTGAACGGCGCCGCCAAGGGCGGTCTCCGCGATCTGTTTGGCGCGCTTCAGAACGAACGCGCTGATCTCGGGGAGCGTGTAGTCTTTCCCGCGGGCGTGCACGAGCGGCCCCTGCGCCGGGCCCTCCCGCAGCTCGTAGGGTACGCGCGCGCGGGCCTGTACGATCTCGGGGCTGTTCCACGAGCGCCCGAGCAGCCGCTTGTGGCTGGCCACCGTATTGCGCGGATCCATCGCGCGACGGGCCCTGGCGGGCCCTCCAACGAGCACCTCGCCGTTCGGATGGAACGACACGACCGACGGCAGGAGCCGTTGGCCCGTCTCGTCCGCCAGGACGTTGACGCGGCCAGCCCGCATCGACGCCACGACGGTGTTGGTGGTCCCGAGATCGATGCCTACTACACTCACTGCTCCGTTCTATCCTCGTGGGCGCCAACAGACAACCGCCGTCGCTCCGTGGCTGCGCGGCGCCCGAGCCCGCGCCCAGCGCCGCTCGCGGTTGCCTGCCGCGCCTGGGGAGGCTAAGGATGTGTCCCAATGAAGACGGTCGCGCTCGCTCTCGCCTCCTTCAAGAACTCCGCCCGCCTCCGGCTCGTGCCGCTCGTGGTCGGCGCCCTCGTAGCGGGTTGCTCCGCCGCCGCGCCCGACGAGGAGCTGGTCGACGAGCTCGGTGAGAGCGAGGACCTCGTCACCGGGAAAGACACCGCCGGCATCGTCGCCGGTTCCCCCGAGGAGGCCGCGATCCTGCTCGTCGCGAACGACCGAGCCCTCGACACGACGGCGCTGAAATCGGCGGTGAAGGTCACCGCGACCGCCACGAAGTCGCTCCTCGCGTTCCGCGCGGGCCCCACGGCCGGGCCCGAAGACGACGGCTGGTTTCTCAGCCTAGCCGAGCTCGACAAGCAGCGCGGCACCACGAAGACCTTCTACGCGCGCGTCGGCGCCTACGCGAAGGCGAACGGCTACGTCGACGGCGGCGAGCTGGTCGCGCCGGACCGCGCCCTCCTCGAGATCCCCGACAACCTCGGCCGCCCTCCTACCTCGAACGACGTGCGCGTCGTGAAGGGCTTCGACGGCCTCACGCCCGAGCAAGCGTACACGGTGTCCCGGGGGCGGAGCACGAACTACATTCACCCCGAGAACGAGCGGCTCATTCGCGAGACCTTCGCGTTCTCGCACAAGGCGTTCACGATCGCGCTCGGCAATTTCTTCGCCGACGACTCCCCGCCACAGCGCTTCTTGCGCGGTCTCGGCGCCTCGAAGGTGGTGCTGCTCGGGCTGCTGCGGCAGCTCACCCCCGTGGCCATCGAGGCGACGTTCCCCGATGGGCGGGTCGAGTACTACATGAAGAAGTCGGTCGACTACGAGCGCGTCGAGAAGCCCACGCAGCGGGTCATCATGCGGAGCCCGATCTCGCTCGAGCCGTTCGGCGTGCGCGTCTTCTACCCGGCCTGGGGCTCCACGAACCTCAAGGGACCGGTCAGCGTGGTGGTCGAGGGCTGACCGCCGAGCGCCGCGGATCGTCATTCGGCATGGTCCGCTCTGCGTGCCCGAGGCGCGGCACTTGAGCAGGCGCGCCCGAGTGCGGGTAAGCTCTGCGCGTGAGGTACTGCGAAGTCTGTCGGGCGGCGTTCCAGGAGCGCCGCTCCTGCCCGCGTGACAGCGTCCCCACGCGCGCCGATCTCGTGGATCCCCTCCTCGGCGCCGTGCTCGGCGAGCGCTATCGGGTGCTCGACCACCTCGCGTCGGGCGGCATGGGCCAGGTCTACCGGGCGGCGCACACGCGCATCGCGAGCCTCTTCGCCGTGAAGGTGCTCTACGGCGATCTCGCCTACGACGAGCCCATGCGGGCGCGCTTCGAGCGCGAGGCGGAGGTCGCGAGCCTCCTGCAGAGCCGCTACATCGTGCGGGTCGTCGACTTCAGCCAGTCGGATTCGGGGCTGCTGTATCTGGCCATGGAGCACCTCGCCGGAGACACCCTCGCCGATTTGGTGAGGCGGGCGGGAAGGGTCGAGCCGCGGCGCGCCCTCGAGCTCGCCGTGCAGGTCGCGCGCGGCTTGGCGCACGCGCACGAGCGCGGCGTGGTCCACCGCGATCTGAAGAGCGAGAACGTGATGGTCATCCGCGAGGACGACGTCGACGTCGCGAAAGTGCTCGATTTCGGGGTGGCCCGGCTTCGCCACGGCGCGCGCCTCACCGGCAGCCGCGGGGTGCACGGCACTCCGGCGTTCATGGCGCCCGAGCAGTTCTCCGGCGCCGAGGTCGACGGTCGCGCGGACCTCTACGCGCTCGGCGTCACCCTCCACGAGCTGCTCACCGGCACGCTGCCCTTCGACTCCAGCAACCCGCTCGAGCTCTTGCGCCTGCACCTCACCGCGCCGCCACCGCCGCTCGCCCCCGTGCTCGGCACGTCGCCCCTGGTGTTGGGGCTCGAGGAGCTCTCGCGCGGCCTGCTCGCCAAGCGCAAGGAGGACCGCTTCCCGTCCGCACGCGCGTTCGTGGAGGCGGCCCGCCGGGTGCTGGAGCCCCCGCCCGCGCCTGTGCCCTCCATTCCTCCAAGCCACCCGGTGTCTGGCCGCGTCGGCCCAGCTCTGATCGGCGTCGAGCGCGGGCTGCTCGGCTCGATTTGGGCCGCGATCGAGCTTGGCGCGCCGGCCTACAACGCGGGCGACCACGCGCGCTGCTACGCCCTCTATCGAGAGTGCGTCGCGGCCGCCCTCTCGCCGCAACGCACGCCCCCGCTCGGCCTCGCGGAGCGCGCGCGCCTGCTCGTGGCCTACGAGCAAGCCGCCGCGGCGCCGAGCCCCACGCACGCGGCGTGGACGCTTCGGCACGCGTTCGACGAGCTCGCGAGCGCCGCACCGACGTCGAACCTCCCCGTGCGCGACGCCCTCGACCTCGCCATCGACGTCTTCCAGGCGGTGGCCGCGCGGACCTACGCGCTCGGGCGCGCGGACGTGGCGGGCCCGATCCACCTTCGCTTCGCGACCCTGCTCCGCGAGGCTGCCGCCGCTCCTCAGGGAGCGCCCGGGCGCCAGGCCGAGCTCCCCGCGCTCGACCGCGCGCTCGCCGTCGCGAGCCGGGCGACGGGCGACGCGGTCGCCGCCGCGCTCTCGGAGGCGTTCGAGCGCTTGCGGCAGCCCTCTCCGCAGGCCGCCGCGCAGGCCTTCGCCACCGCGCCCACGCGCCATGGCCCGCCCATCGCGCTCGTCAGCGATCTCGTGAGGGGCGCGATCCTCCGCGCCATTCGCCAGGGCGTGCCGGCCTACAACGCGGGCGACCACGCGGGCTGCGCGCGCGAGTACCAGCTCACCGCCGACGCCATCGTCGGGGAGTGTGGGCGTGATCCTGCGGCAGCTCCGGTCGCTGCGTGGCTCGGCACGATCGCCGAGCGCGCCCGCGCAGCGTCACCGCACGACGCCGCGTGGATGCTGCGGCACGCGTTCGACGCGCTGCTCGCGCTTCCCCGCTGACCTCGCCTCAGCCGGAAACCCTCGCAAGGCGCGGTGTCCCACCGTACGATGGCCAGCCCGCGAGCCGCCATGCGTACAGTCTCCTTTTACACCCTCCCCCGAACGCTCCAGGACCGACTCCGCGGCGCGATCGTCGAGGGGCTCGCGCCCGCGCCGCTCGCGCGTCGGGCCGGCGGTCCGCGCCGAGAGCGGATCGGCTTCGGCGCGGCGGGCCTCGCCTTGCTCGGCGTCCTGCTGCTCTTCATCGCAGGCTACGGCAGCCTCACGAGCTCCCTCTCGCGGCACGGGTTCGCCGCCCTCGCGCTCTACGTCGCGCTGCCGGCCGCGGCGGTGTTCGCGTACGTCGCCGCGCGGAGGCACCTCTCCGTCGTCGCGTCGTTTCCCGTGCCACGAGGCGTCTACCTGTTCCCGGCGTGCGTCGTCGACGCGACGACCGCGGATCTTCGGGTCTACCCGCTCACGGAGGGCCAGCTCTCCGGCGCAGGGCCTCTCGTGACCGCCTCGTTCCCGGGCCAGCGCTTCACGTTCTCGGCCGACGCGAAGGGCCCACCCGACCTCGCGGGCGCGTCGCTCGCCGCGCAGAGCGTCCTCTCCGCCGCGCTCGCCGCGAACGATCAGGATCGCCTCGCCGAGCTCGACCCGCTCCTCGAGCCGCGCTTCTCCAGCCCCGTCGGGCCAGGCGCGGCCTATCGGCTGCGCGTCCCCTCGTGGGAGCGCCTCGGCTGGGCCATCGGGCTCGGCGTCGGCGTGGTGTTCGGCGGCACGACCTTCTTCATGCGCAACGCCACGAGCGACGCCCTCCGCTTCTCGCGGGCCCGTCGCGACGACACCTCCGCGAGCTACCGGTCCTACCTGCTCTACGGCACCACCCACGCGCGCGAGGTCGAGCGCACGCTCCTGCCGCGCGCCGCCCTCCGCGAGGCGTCGGCGCGGTCCACCGTCGAGGCGATCCGCGAGTTCCGCACGGCGTTCTCGGACACCGACATCGAGCCCGAGGTCGAGCAGGCGCTCCACGTCGCGATGCTCGCCGAGCTCGAGCGCGCGAAGACCGTCGGCAAGCTCTCGGCGCTCACCGCGTTCGCCAAGGCCTACCCCGACCACGGGCTCGCGAAGGAGCTCGGCGCGGCGAAGCATGCAATTTACATGAAAGAGCGCGCGCGGATCACGGCCGCGCTCCCGGCCGCCGCGCGCGCCCAGACCGAGCCCGCCGTCGTCGAGCTGCTCGCGGCGGTCGAGCGCCTCGGCCCCACGGTCGAGGTGCGCTTCCGGCGCCGCCCGGGCGGGCGATTCGGCCTCGCCGACAAGACCATCGCCAAGACCCCCACATGGAACGGTCCGGTGTCGTACCTGACGCGCTACTTCGACGCCGCGCACCACAAGGCGCGCGAGGAGGCCCTGGCGAAGGGGCTCGTCGCGGGCCTCACGTCGCTCTTCGACCCCGAGATCGTGACGGTCGTCGCCAGCGCGGCCGAGCCCGACACCGCGCGCTTCGAGGACCCGCTCCCGGCCGTGACCGTGCCCACGCTCTTCGTGCTCCACGGCGCGGACTGGTCCGGCCACACGTACACCTCGCGCAAGCCACGGGCCACCATCATGGGCCTCACCTTCCACTTCGAGGGCGCCCTCGTCCTGCCGTCGGGTGCGCGCAAGTACGCCGCGAAGGACAAGGTCTGGAAGGGCATCACCATCCCGCAGATCCAGGCCTCGGGGACCGAGCCCGGCATCGAAGAGCGCCTCTACGGCGACATGTCCGGCGAGGCGTATGGGGCGTTCCAAAAGCGCCTGCTGAGCGACTTTCTCACCCACTGAGCGTGAGCGCGCGGCGCCGGCTCAGCCGTCGCCGCCCTGCCTTCTCCGCCGCACCGTCCGCCCCACGAGCAGGGCGGCGCCGCCGAAGACCAACACCACGTCGATGGGCATCGGCACCTTGCGCGCGACGGTGATCTCGATGGGGTCGGGCACGAGCTCCGACTGGACCTCAAGCTTGCGAAAGAAGACCTCGTCGGTGCCAGGCCGCGGAGACGAGCGGTCGACGAACTTGGAGAGAAAGAGCCCCCGCGAGGCGCCAGGCACCCCCGCGACGTCCGCGTCGAGGCGCCGCGCGTAGGTGGGCGCGCCTACCCACGGTCCGTTCTCTCCGAGGGTGCCACCCACGCGGTCGGGGCCCAAGAAGAACACCGCGAGCGATCGCGGCGCCTTGGCACCCGGCGCGCGCATGCTCTCGGGCTCGCGGTACGGGTAGAAGGGTGTGTCGGTCGTGAACGCGATGTCCACCGTGCCGGAGCCGATGCGCTTCTCCGGGGTCGCGGGCCCGCCCCCGTCCGCGGGTGGGACGGCCATGCGGAACGCCGCGAAGACCCACCGCTTCGCCACGTAAGGCGCCACCCACGCCCCCACCTCGGGGCCGTTCGCGTAGCCGTGGGCGCGCAGCCACTCCGCGAGGGCCTCCCCCGAGTCGGCCGCGAGCACGGCCGCGTCGTACCCCGCCACGGTCACCTGGTCTAGCACCTGCACCGCGCCCGGGGCGGTGGCCACCGCGGCGCTGCGCATCAGGAACGTGGCGAGCACGAGGGGGGTAGGGTCGATCCCGGAGAGGCGGTCCTTGTAGACGAGCTTGGGGCGCGTGAGCTCGTCGAGGCGGGCGAACACGCTCGGATCGGCCTCCTTGAGGGTGGGGCGCGAGGGGAGGGGGACGATGAAGCCGAAGTCGGCGACGTCGGACTCGAAGCTCGCGCGGCGGAGGAAGTGCTCCACCTTCGTCGCCGGATCGTACGTGATGACCGCCTGCTCCTCGGCGATGCGCACCCAATGGTGCTCGGGGGGCGCGGGCATACACGCGCGCGCCGGCGCGGACCGCCCTACCACGAACGCGGTGATCGCGATCCCCAGAGCGCGGCCGAGGCGCATCACTGCCCCTTCTTCGCCCGCGGCGTCGCCTTCGCGGGGCCGCTCGGCGCGCCGACCAAGAAGCGCTTGTACGCCTCGTCGCTCGGGGCCCGCCCGAGGAAGGCGCGCACGAGCTCGGCCGGCTCCTCGCTGCCGCCGCGCGAGAGGATCGCGCCGCGGTAGTCGCGCGCCGTCTTCTCGTCGAGGAGGCCGGCGGCGTCGAAACGAGTGAGCAGATCCTTCGCGATCGAGAGCGCCCACTGGTAGCCGTAGTAGCCCGCGTCGTAGCCGACGAGGTGCCCGAACGTGCCCTGGAAATGCGTCCCCTCCACGTGCTTGAAGGGGGTGTACCTCGACTGGATCTCCGCGAGCATCGCGGTGGTGTCCATCGGCGTACGGCGCGTGTGGTACGCCTGGTCGAGCGCCGCGAGGAAGAGCTGCCGCTGCGTCGCGAGGGCCCGCCCGAAGCCGCGCGCGCGGACCATCTTGGCGTGCAGCGCGTCGGGGATGGGCTTGTCGGTCTTGTAGTGCTTCGCGAAGAGCGCCAAGGTGGACTTGTCCCACGCCCACTCTTCGAGCATCTGCGAGGGCGCCTCCACGAAGTCGCGGGGCACGCTCGTGCCCGCGAAGGTGACGGTGTCGGTCTCGCTCAGCAGGTGGTGCAGGACGTGGCCGAACTCGTGGAAGAACGTCGTCGCGTCCGAGTGGCTCATGAGCGCGGGGTTCCCCGGCGCGGGCCGCGGGAAATTGCACTCGATGGCGGCGATCGGCAGCAGGCGCTTGCCGTCGGCCATGCGCTTGGTGTCGCGAATGGAGAACACGGCCGCGTGCTTGTACTTCCCAGGGCGCGGGTAAAGGTCGAAGTAGAAGCGCCCGATCACCTGCCCTTTGGCGTCGACGACCTCCATCGGCTCGACGTCGGGGTGCCACTTCGGCACGTTCGCGGGCCGGTAGGTCACGCCAAACAAGCGCGAGGTGATGGCGAGAATACCCTCTTTCACGCGCCCGACTTCGAAATACTCACTCACCTCTTTTGAGTCGAGTCCGTACTTCTCCTTCCGCACTCGGTCCTCCAGGTAGGTGCGGTCGGAGGGGGGGATCGAGTCGGTCTTCTTTCCGCCAAGCTTGACGTGCATCGCTCGAAACTCAGCGAATTCCTGCTCGCCCTTTTTGGCGACGTGGGCGCGGAGCCCGTCGAGCAGGTCGGCCACCGCCTTCGGCGTCTTGGCCATACGGGGCTCGAGGACGTAGTCGGCCCATGTGGGGTATCCGAGCAGCTTGGCCTTCTCCTCGCGCACGGCGAGCAGCTTCTCCAGCAAGGCTACGTTCTTGTCCGAGGCGCGGTTGTCGAACTGCTTCGAGAGCTCGAGCGCGAACGCGCGGTCTCTCGCGTACTGGAGGACGGGGAAGTAGTCGGGGTAGTCCGTGGTGATCGCGATCTTGCCGTCGGGACTGGGCTTGTGGGCCTCGATGTACGCTGGCGGGAGCCCCTCGAGCTGCTTGGCCGTGGCCGAGACGGTCACGGTCGAGCCCGCGAGGTTGCTGTCGAACTCTTGTCCGAGCTTCGTGATTTGCGCGTTCAGCTCTCGCAAGCGCGCCTGGCCAGCCTCGGGCAGCTCGAGGCCGTTGCGCCGGTAGTCGCGGAGCAGGTGCTCGAGCATCCGCGCGTGCTCCTTGGAAAGCGGCGGGTTCGGCTGGGCTTTTCGCAGCGCGTCGAAGCGCTTCACCACCTGCGCCGCCGTGGCGTCGAGGTAGAACGAGGTCTCGAACGTGCCCGCGAGGGGCTCGCACTCCTCGGCGGCCTTGCGGACCGCCTCCTCGGGGTGGGCGACCGCCATCAGCGCGCTGAAGTCTCCGGCGTTCTTCGTCGCGAGCCGCGCGTCGTCGAGCCCCCCGAGCACGGCCTCGGCGGTGAGCGCGGCGTCGTCGGCCTTGGCGAGGAGACGAACCTCGTTGAGCTTGTTCTGGGCCTGCGCGAGGCTCTCTCGGCACAGGCGCCGCATCGAGTCGGCCGACGTGAAGTGCAGGGTGGGGTCGACGTCGAGCGGGAGCATCGCCGGCGGCGGGGGCGGCGCTTCGGTGGGCACGGGCGCCCGCTGCACGGTGACCTTCGTCACGGGCTGCGCGGGAGGAGGCGGCGGGGCGCCGCAGCCGGCGCTCACGGCCGCGAGGCCGAGGGAGACCAGGGTGACGAAAGAGAGGAGGCCAGCCGGTGTGCGCATGGCTCGGGAGAATGCCTGAAGGCCAGCGGCGGGCGCGGAAAAAATTGCGCCGAGCCGCGGCGATCAAACGAGGAGCAAGACGCCGCGGGCCGGCGCGCCCGTCGAGGCCGCGATGGCCTCCGCGTAGAGCGCGAGCTGCGCGCGATAGCTCGCGAGGCGCGGGCCCTCGTCGACGTCGGTCTTGAAATCGATCACCGTGGTGCTGCCGTCGGCCTCTCGGAACGCGAGGTCGACGACCCCCTCGACGAGGCGCCCGTCGGGTGTCCGCAGGGTGATCCCTACCTCGCGGCGCGCGTCGGTCGAGGCGCGGGCCCGCGCCAGGAGCTCGTGCTCGAGGGCGGCCCCGGCGGCGCGCGCGGCGAAGGCGATCTCCTCCTCCGTGGCCCCGAGCGAGCGGCCGTGGGCGCGCGCGAGCGCGGGCAGGAGGGCCCCGTGCGATCCGTCGAGCGGCGCCTCGGCGAGGAGGGCGTGCACGAGCACGCCGTAGCGTTTCCCGTGGGGGCGCCCCTCGCGCGGGGTCACCGTGCGGTGCACGGGCAGCGCGGGCAGCGGTTCCACGGTGGCCGGCGTCGCGAGGTTGAGCGCGTCCTTGAGCTCGGTAGGCGTGACCACCCGCACCGAAGGCGCGCTCGCCGTCTCGCGCAGGGCGTCGCGTGCGACGACCCACGCGTCGTAGCGCGCCTGCGCCGCGCGGTCGCCGCCGCCGTCGTCCGCCGCCAGGATCTTCTGCTGTCTGAGCCCCGCCTCGTCCTCCTTGCCGAGGCCGAGGGCCGCGGGATCGAAGAAGAGCACCTCGTGCGTGCCCGCCGCAGGCGCGTGCCACCCGGGCCGTACCGGCCGCGCGTTCCACACCTTCTCGGGGCGATCGAGGACCGAGTCGGCGCCGAAGGGCAGCGGCGTGGGCTTCAGGTCGCTCGGCCGCGCGCGCCGGTCTTGCGGCGGGTACACCGTGGGGCCGAGCGCTTCGAGCCAGCTGTCCGCCAGCGGTTCGTCGCCCACCACCGGGACGACCAGCATGTCGCGCGCGCGGGTCGTGGCCACGTAGAGCAGCCGCACCGCCTCCTCGTGGTCCTGCGCCAGCACGCGGTCGCGGTGCTCGGACAGCTCGAGGGGCGCGGCGCCGCACAGGGGCGCCGCGAACAGGCGGCGCTGCGCGTCGACGAAGCGCGAGGGCTCCGTGTGCGTGGGTCTCGCGGTCGGGTCTGCGAGTATGACTACTGGAAACTCGAGCCCTTTTGCTCGATGGACCGTCATCATTCGGACCCCGGCGGCGTCCTCCTCCGCGACGAACGCCTCGGACACGTTGCCTCGGCTCGCGTCTTCGTCTAGCGCCGTGACGAACGCGCGGAACGAGTGCACACCCGGCGCGTGGGTGGCCTTCCTCGCGACGTCGAGCACGCGGAGGACGTTGGCGAGGGCTTGCTCGCCGGTCGGCCAGATGGCGAACCCGGCGTGCGCGCGCGTGCGCTCGAGGAGCTCTGCGAGGGTGTCGGCGAAGGGGCGTCGGTTCCGCGACCCGTGGAGCTCGCGCAAGACCGCGAGCGCCTCCGCCACCGGCGCGGTGAGCGCGTCGAGGTCGGGCGGTGGCCGGCGTGGGTCGAGCGAGCGGGCGAGCGCGCGGTACGCGAACAGCGCCGCGTCGGGCAGGGCGAAGAGCGGCCCCTTCAGCGTCGCGTAGACCGCGTACTCGTCGAACGGATACTCGATCGCGGTCGCCGCGTTTCGCAGGGCGAGCACCTCCTCGCGCTCGTGAAACCCGCGCCCGCCGACGAGCACGTGGGGCACGTGCCGCGCCTCCAGGGCCCGCACGTACGGGCGGGTGACGTCGCCGCCGAACGACGAGAATCGCTTGAACAAGAGGCACACGTGGCCCGCCGTGACGGGCACCTCGACCGGCCGGTTGTCGCGCTGCTCCTGGACCGTGTAGCCGCTCTTGTGGACGAGCCAGTCGACGAAGGCGCCCACGGCGTCGGGGAGCGACTCCTCGATCGAGTACTTCGCGATCTTGCCGATCTTCGCCGAGTACGGGCGGGGAACGGGCAGCGCCACGATGGCGGGCTGGGCCTCCGGACCCGCGGCCCGGTGGCCCGAGAGGGGCACGTACGCGGCCTGGCTGCCCTCCTCGGTCTGGACCATCGCCCGCGCGAAGGTCGCGTTCACCACGCTCTGCACGTCGGGCGTGCTGCGGAAGCTGGTCGTGAGGTGCACGAGGCGCGCGCCATTGGCGACGAGCTGGCGCTTGGTCGCCTCGTAGAAGGCCACGTCGGCTCGCCGGAATCGGTAGATCGACTGCTTCGGATCGCCCACGAAGAAGAGCTTGCCGGGCGCAGGGGCAGCGGTCGCGGCGCCGCGCTCGTCGCGCGCGTCGTCGTCGTCGGCCGCGCGGCCGAGCGAGAACAGGATGTGGGCCTGGAGGGGGTCGGTGTCCTGGAACTCGTCCACCAGCAGATGCGTGTACCGTGCACGTAGCGCGCGGCGGGTGCCCGGGTTCTCGTCGAGCAGGTCGCGTGTCTTCAGGAGGAGGTCGAGGAAATCGAGCTTCCCCGCGCGGGCCTTCAACGCCTCGTACGCGCCCGCCAGTGGCCGGAGCTCCTCGCGCAGGCAGGCGGCCAAGTCCGCGTCCGTCGTGGTGAGGAGCGCGTCCAGCCTGGACTTGAGCGCCGCGCGCCGGTCGGCCACGTCTTGGCGAGAGAGGCCCTTCTTGCGGGAGTAGTTTGGGCTGCCGCGCCCGCCCCAGGCCCAGTGGCGCTCGCGCGCGAGCCGCCGCAGCTCCGCCTCGAGGCCGTCGTAGTCGCGCTCTCCGCCGCGCGCCGCCTCCTTGCGCGCGAGCTCGGAGGAGAAGCGCGCGATGGAGTCGAGGGAGATGTAGAGCCAGTTGGGCTTGTTCTCCTTGTCGATCGACATGTCGTCGGCGTCGAGGGCGAGGGCCCCGAGGTCGGCGAGCGCCGCGCAAATCTCGTCGAGCGCGGGCACGCGATCGAACACTGGCCGGGTCCACGGGGCGTCGAAGTCGCGCTGCTCGACGAGGCGGTACCCGGCGTCGAGCAGCATGTCGTGGGGACTCTCGTCGCGGCTGCGCCGCCGCAGCACGCGGTGCACCCCGGGATAGGCCTCCGCGTCCCCGTTGAGCACGGCCTGGAACCACGGCTCGAAGGCCTCGCGGTAGAGCCGCCGCGTCTCGCCTTCGTCCGCCACGGTGAAGAGCGGATCGATGCCGGCCTCGACGGGTCGCTCACGGAGCAGGTCTGCGCAGAAGCCGTGGATTGTCCCGATGTGGGCGACCTCCAGCTCGCGCGCCGCGCCCTCGAGGCGCTCGCGCACCTCCGCGTCCGTGGCGCGGATGCGCTCGCGCTCGATCGCGGTGCGCAGCCGGAGCTTCATCTCGCCCGCGGCCTTCTCCGTGAACGTGACCGCGACGATGGTCGACAGCCGCGCGCGTCCAGTCTGGAGCAGCGCGAGCACGCGGCGCACGAGCTCGGTCGTCTTGCCGGCCCCCGCCGCGGCCTCCACGACGAGGGTCGCGTCGAGGTCCTCCCGGATGGCCCGGCGCGCCTCGTGATCGGCGAGCTGTGCGCTCATCGGCCAGGCCCGATCATGGCAGCTCGCGCACCGCTGTCAGCAGTGGGAGGGCCTTCTTGTCGCGCTTCAGGCGCACGCGCGCGGGCTCGTACGGGCCGCACACGTCGAGGAAATCGCAGTAGGTGCATGATCTCTCCTTGGGCGCGGCGGGGAGCATGCCGACGCTGAGCGCGTGGCCGACGGCGGTCGCCACGGTCTGGGCGGCCGCGCGCGCGGCGTCGTTGAGCGGCACGTCGATGGCCGTGTAGTCGCCTGTCGACGTGCAGTAGTAGAGCCGCCCGCTCGTGACCTCTCCGGGCAAAATGCGCTCGATCGCGAGGGCATAGAGCACGGGCTGCAGGATCTCGCCGCCGCTCACCACCGAACCTGGTTCGGCCCGCACTTTGCCGGTCTTGTGATCGGTCGCGCGCAAGCGCCCGTCGGCGTGGGTCTCGACCAGATCGATCGAGCCGCGCAGGCGCAGGCCACACTCGAGCTCGACCGGCTCCTTCACGCTGGCCGCGTCGCGCCCGTCGTCGTGCTCGACGAGGCCGAACGAGAGCTCGAAGTGGCTGGGGGTCCAGCTGGTCTCGGCGGGCATGCGCCGCAGCCACTCGCGGAGATCGGCGCGCACCTGGGCGATGCCGTCCTCCCAGACCTTCGGGATCGCCGGACAGAGCCGGTCTTCGTGGGCCCCGGCGACCTCCATGAGCGTGCTCTCGAGCATGTCCTGGGCCCGCGAGAGGTTGCTCGCGCGCACGGGCAGGAGCCCCTGGGCGCGGAGGCGCGTGAGGAGCGCGAACTGGGTCTCGTGGACGAGGGTGCCGCGCTGGAGCGGGTCGAGCTCTTCGAGCGGCGCGGGCTCCTCGCGCTTCGAGAGCTTGAGCAGCGCCGAGAGGTAGAACCGATAGGGGCAGGCGGCGAAGTTTTGCAGCGCGGTGGGCGAGAAGCTCCGCGCGGAGAGCGCGTGCGCGTCGAGTGCGGCGCGGGCCCCGGGCGGCACGTTCACGAGGCCGTCCCACTCCACGTAGGGGCCGCGCCGCCACCGGTGCGCGCGCGCGCGGAGGGCGCGCTGCAGGTGCGGGTTCGCGCCAAGCAGAAAGCGCGCCGCGCCCACGTGCTTCCTCTCGTCGTCGTAGAGCAGGCCCGCCAGCACGGAGAGGTCGTGCTCGGCGTCGTCGATGGCGTCGTCGGGGCGCTCGGGCGCGGGCCACCCGAGCCGCGCGCGCGACGACGTGTCGGCCATGCGTCGGAGCGCCTCGTACGTGGGCAGCGCGCCGTGTACGACGCGCAGGATCTCCAGCCCGTAGAACGAGGGCGTGCGCGGGCGCCCGGCCTCTGCGTCGACCCGCGGGTACGAGTAGACGAGCAGCTCCTCGGCGGCCCCGCTCGCGACGCGCAACATGAGGCGCTCGTGCTGCGAGCGCTCCGCGTTCGTGCGCAGCTCGGGCGACGACGCCGCGCGCGCGTCGTCGAGGAAGAGCGGGTCCTCGAGGACCTTCTTGGGGAACGACTTCTCGACGAGCCCCGGCACGAACACGGTGTCGAACGAGAGACCCCGGGCGTCCTCGATGCCTCCCACGAAGAGCTTGCCGAGGCGCCTGCCGCGGGTCGCCTGGCGCGCCTCGGCGAGGCGAGGCTCGAGCACCGAGCGCACCTCGGCGAGGCTCACGGTCGCGTCGGAGTCGAGCGGGGACAGCTCCGACAGGACGGAGAACACCCGCTCGGGCCGCCGAAGCGCGCGCTCGGCGAGCGCGGTCAGGCGCGCGAGCCACTCGGGCCACGAGGCGGGGACGGAGAGGCGCTGGAGCTCGTCGAGGAGCGGGAGGGCGAAGGCCTCGAGCTCCCCGAGCGACGCGAGATCCCTCGCCGCCTGGTCGGCCCGCGGATCGCCCTCATGAGTGTAGAGTGCATGGGAGTGACGCAGCGCCTCGCGGAGGCCCCCGAGCCGTCGCTCCCACCGGTCCTTGCCCCCGATGACCGACGCCTCGACGACGAGCCGCTCCCACCGGTAGGGGGCCCGTAGCGTCCCCGTGTCCTCCTCCGCTTCGCTCCGCGCCTCGGCGATCAGGGCCTCGCCGTCGAGCCTGGCGAGCGCGGCCTCCGCCTCGTCGTCGTCGGCGGGCGCGTAGGTGTCGGCGCCTACCCTCGGGTGGACGGTGTTCTCGTCGCGACGGGGCACCTCGCCGAGCGACACGTACTCGGCGAAGCGCGAGGCCGAGAGGCCCTCGGCCGCGCACGCGAGGAGCGCGAGGAGGGCGCGCCCGGACGGATCGGGCAGCCGCAGGCCCCGGGCGAAGTGTACGGGCACGCGCGCGCGGCGGAGCGCCTCCACGACGTGGGTGACGTAGCTCTCGGGTGCGCGCAGCAAGATCGCCATGCGATCGAACGGCACGCCCCCGCGAGCGCGCTCGAGCGCCGCGCGGGCGATCTCGACGCACTCGCGGCTCTCGCCGGGCGCCGACTGGAGTCGGACGTGCGCCGCGGCCCCCTCGGCCTCCGCGGCCTGCTCGGCGCGCTCGCCGAAGAGGGCTCGCTTGAGCGGCTCGAGAGGCCCCTGCGCGCTCGCGGCGGTGAGCGTCGTGGAGGGGAGCGCGCGCTCCACGAGCGCCCGGCTGCGTAGGTCTCCCTCGGGGAGAGTGACGAGGAGCCGGGGGCAGGCGTGCCCGAGGGAAGCGAGCCAGCGCTCCTCGCAGCGCGTGGCGAGCGTGGCGTCGAGCAGCACGACCAGCGCCGGGCGAGGCGAGGGGCGCGCGAGCTCGGCCGCCGCCGCGTCGTAGACGTCGCGCGCGTCCGCGAGACCGAGCTCGTCGAGGGACCGCTCGTACGCGGCGAGCAGCGAGGCGAGCGCGGGGTCGGCGGGGACGAGCCCCTCGCGCCGTAGCTCGTCGAGCGTCTGGGCGAGCGCGCGAGCGAAGCCTGGCGTGCCCGCGACGGGCGCGAACCGCCCGAGATCGGCTCCGCGCGGGCGCGACTGCGCGAGGCGCGTGGCCACCGCCTCGAGCGTGAGCCGCGAGGCCGCGACCCGACCCGCGCTCGCGAGCCCCCTCCGCGCGAGCGCGCCCACGTAGAGCGACACGGTCGTGCGGGTGGTGCCGTACGTCGCAGAGCGCCGCAGCGCGACCGCCCGCGCGAGGTGGTTCGCGGCCTCGAGGCTGCTCGCGACGATGACGGCCTCCGCAGACGCGGGCAGCTCGAGCAGCGCGTCGCGCGCGAGCTCGAGCCGGGCCTTCGCGGACGGAGAGATCACGAGCCGGCGGTCGTGCTCGGGACGGAGGGCGCTGTCGACCGGGCTCACGGCGGGCACGCTACCATCGCACCGCGCCCTCTCGTCGAGAACTGGCGCGGACCGGGGCGGAGGGTCGGCGCGCAGAGTCCGCCGCGCGGCGACGAACCGAGGTACGCTCGCGAGCGATGGCATTCCCCCTCCCCAAGTGGGCCGCGCGCGCGGCCGTGGCGCAGGTGCTCTCGCGGGTGCCCGGTGGCCCCGACGTGCGCTACGCGCTCCAGCGCTACGTGACGCGCTCGCTCCCGTTCCCCGACAAGGAGCTGCTCGGGCGCTTCCAGATCGGCTGCGAGCACCTCGCGGCGCTCGGCCGTCACGCTCCCACGATGGACCTCGCGACGGCCCATTTCTTCGAGTTCGGCGCGGGGTGGGACCTGGGCATGGGGCTGTTCCTTCGCGCCGCCGGGGTCGGGCGGCAGACCCTCGTCGACCTGAACCGCTTCGTGCGGCCGGAGCTCGTCCATCACGCGCTCACGCGCCTGCGCTCGTTCGTCGCCGCGCCGCCGTCCGATTTTCCTTGCGCCGGGGCGCTCAGCCTCGGCCGCCTCCCCACGTCGTTTGCGGTGAGCGAGTTCGAGGTCGATGGAGCCTTGCGCGAGCTCGGCATCGACTACCGCGCCCCGGCCGACGCGCGGCGCACGGGGCTCCCCGCGGGGTCGGTCGACTGCGTGACGAGCAGCCTCACCCTGGAGCACGTTCCGCTCCCGGAGATCCGGTCGATCTTCGCGGAGCTCTCGCGCGTGCTGCGCCCGGGCGGGCTCTTCGTCTCGAAGGTGGACATGAGCGACCACTTCAGCCACAGCGACGCCTCGCTCACCTCGTGGCACTACCTCCGCTTCGACGAGCGCACCTGGAACCTCGTCAACGCCGACATGCTCTACCAGAACCGTCTCCGCGCCTCGGCGTACCTCGACGCCGCGACCGAGGCGGGGTTCGAGCTGCTCGAGGTCGACCGGCGGTACCCGCGCGGCTGTGATCCCGACACGCACCCGCTGCCCCCGGTGCACCCGAGCTACACGGCCTACAAGGATCGGCGCGATCTGCTCGCGCACAAGCTCTATTTCGTCGCGCGGAAGCCGGCGTGACCTTCGCCGCGGCGAGCTCGGCGCCGCCACCCGGGCCGTGAGTCCCCGGCGTTCGCGCGGAGCGTCGACATCGACCGCGGCGCGGGAGCGCGCTTCGTGTGGCTTCGCGTTGGCGTTGGCGTTGGCGTTGGCGTTCGCGTTCGCTGGCGCGTGCCGCTCCGACCCACGAGGCCCGACCCTCGACGCCTCGTCCGCGCTCGCCGAGGGGATCGACGCGGCGTCGCGGCTCGACGCGGCGCCCCCGCTCGCGTGGCCCGCGCTGCCGCGGACGCTCGAGGCGCAGCGCGCGCTCATCTCGTCGTGCACCCTCCGCGACGTCTCCGGCGCCCCCGACGGTGGCACCGAGGTCAGCCTCGATGCGCTAGCGAGCCGCTCCCTCGCGCGCCTCGACTACGCCATCGCGGGGGAAGCCGCGATCCGGGGCTGGCTCGACGCGTGGCTGGCCCGCGCGGGGGCGCGCGACGCCTACGTGCTCGTCGGCACCCACCACGACTCGGGCGCGCAGGTGCGCGCGTTCCGGGCGCTCGTGAGGCGCCCCACTCGACTGACCGACGTGGCCCTGGAGCACCTCGTGGCGGACGGTCGATGGGGTGGCCTCGCTGAGGACGCCCAGCGCGCCGACGGCGCGGATCTCCGCGCGTTCCTCGAGCGCGGCGACCTTGGGGCGCTCGATCGCCTCGCGCGCGCGCACGCCGCGCACGACTACACGGCGTGGAAGTTCGGCTACGAGCGCGACGTGCTGGACATCGTGCTCGCGGCCCGCGCGACGGGGCAGCGGGTCCTGCCGTGCGACATGTCATCGAAGGTGCGCGAGGCGCTCGTCGGGGGCGGCGACGGCGCGAGCGACGAGGTCCTCCGGCTCCGGGAGCTACACTGCCTGCGCGCTCTCCAAGACGCGGCGCCCGGCGGGCCGCGCCGGATCGCGATCCTGTGGGGCCACGATCACGCGCGCCCGCGCGGGTTCGCGCGGTTCCTCCCGCCGGACACCGCGGTGCTGCGGGTGCACCTGTTCGGGGCCCGCGTCTTGGCCACACCTGCGCTCGATCGCTCACGGGGCATCGTCCTGAATGACGCCGTGCTCGTCGCGGGCACCGACGCGCCGGCCCCGACCGAGGTCGCGCTCTTCCTCCCCGACGAGCCCACCCGTGGCGACGTGGATCGCGTCCGGCGCGCGCCCGAGGCCGCCGCCGCGACCCCCGAGGTCCGCGCCTCGTCGGCCGCGCCCGGCACGCTCTCGCTGACCCCGGTGGGCTCCGACGAGCCGCGCGCGACGCGCACGCTCCGGCTCGGTCGAGACGAGGTCGCCGCCACCGTCGGCGAGGGCGCGCACACGTACGTCCTGCGGAGCGGCGGGGTCACCGTCGTTGGAGGGCTCTCGCTCGCACGAGGGGAGCGCGCGACGCTCGCCTTCGACGGCGCGCGGCGCATGACGCGCCTGGAGCTGGAGGTGCGCCCGTGAGCACGGCCACCGTCCTCCTCGTCCTCGCCGGTGTCGTCGCGGCCTTCACCCTCGGCGCGTTCGCCTACCTCGGCGTCACGTTCGCGCTGATGACGCCACACGCCGAGCCCCGCCCGCTCGGGACCGCGGCGCGGAGCCTCTTCTACGAGCTCGTGTGCGTCGCGCTCGTGCAGCCGTGGCTCCCGCTCTTCTACCTCGTGGGCAGGCGCATGGGCGGCGCGCGCGACGGCGTGCCGGTCGTGTTTGTCCACGGGTACTTTCAGAACCGCGTCGATTTTGTGTATCTTGCACGTACATTGAGCGCGGCGGGGCTCGGGCCGCTCTTCGGCATCAACTACCCGTTCCTCGCGAGCGTGAAAGACAACGCGGCGCGCCTCGCGCGCTTCTGCGCGCGCGTCCGAGAGGAGACCGGCGCGGCCAAGGTCGACCTCGTGTGCCACAGCCTGGGAGGACTCGTCGCGCTGGAGCTCTTGCGGCAAGATCCCGCCCACGTGCGGCGCTGCGTCACCGTCGCGAGCCCCCACGGCGGCGTCGTCTTCCGCGGACCGATCCTCGGCGCGGCGGGCAGGGACCTGCGCGCGGGGTCCGCGCTCGTGCGGGAGCACGAGGCCTCACGCGCGCCGGTGCCCGTGCTCAGCGTCTACTCGAGCCACGACAACGTCGTGCACCCGAAGCTCACCTCGGCGCTCGCGGCGCGGGGCGGGGAAGACGTCGAGGTCGCGAACCTCGGTCACTTCGGCATTCTGTTCTCTCGCAGCGTCGCCGCGCACATCGTCGCGTTTCTTCGCCACGAGGCGGCCCCTGGCGGCGTCGAGCGTGTGGACGTCGGCGCGACGACCGAGCGTGCCGACGGGGCCGGCGAGAGCGACGAATCCGTCGACGAGCCGCGCGCGCTCAGCGGCTCTGCGCCGCCTCCTTGAGCCGCGCGAGGAAGGTCTGCCCCGCGCGCCCGAGCGGCCTCTCGCGGGGGTGCACGAGCACGGGCTGGAACGTGTAGCGCGCCCCGCCCTCGTACGGCACGACCACGAGCGAACCCGCGCGCAGGGCGTCGCGCACGAGATAGAGGGGCATCCAGCCGAAGCCGAGGCCGAGCTCGATCGCGCGGAGCTTCATCGCGAAATCGCTCAGGTAGAAGACGCGCGGGCCTCCGAAGATCCGCGTGTCCCCGAGGCGATGGGACTCGCTCGAGTCGTGCACGGTGAGCTCCACGTGACGCTGCAGCTCGGTGAGGGACACGCCGCGCGCTTCGCCGGTCCCCGCGGAGGCGGGGGCGGGCCCCACGCTCCCGCTGGGGCCGAGCGCGGCGAGGGCATGCGAACGCGACGCCACCAGCACCACCTCGACCTCGGCGAGCGCGTGCTCGACGAGCGCGTCGGAACGCAGATAGTCCTTCACCAGCATCAGATCGGCGCGATCGCGCTCGAAGCGGTCCTGGACACCCCCGAGGAACTCGACGCGGATCTGGACGTGGGTAGGCACGGCGTCGTCGGCCATGCGACGGAGGGCGCTCAGCACGGGATCGATCGGCAGGATGCCGTCGACCACCACCTCGAGCCGCGGCTCCCAGGTCTCGTGCAGCTGCGAGGCGAGCGACTCGATGCGCCGCGCGTGGGTGAGGAGCCCGCGCCCCTCTTCGAGCACGGCGCGCCCGGCGGCCGTGAGCACCGCTCGGTGACCGGAGCGGTCGAACAGCCGAAGGCCGAGGCCCTCTTCGAGCTGCTTGACCGAGTACGACACGGCCGACTGGGCCCGGTGCAGCTCGGCTGCGGCGCCGCTGAAACCCTTGTGGCGGTCGATGGCGTCGAGCACCTCGAGCGCGTCGAGCGTGAACAGCATCGCCACGCAGTGTGGCACGGCGTGCCCCCGCCCGCCCCCGGTCCTTCGAAAAATTCGATGAAGACGTTCGGAACGTTGAACTTTCGCGGACCTGCGCGCGGTCGTACCCCGGGGGGTATGCACTACGTACGAGGCCGCACGACCCGCCAAGCCCATGTCGACCTCCCCGCGGGGACGGTCGAAGAAGAATACGCGCGCGGGGGCTTCTCGGGTCGCTCGTCGCACCTCTACCGCACCCGGCCTCCGGTCGAGTGGACCTCGCTCGAGGGCGATCTGCGCCCCCGCGCGATCGCCGCGACCGAGCTTCCCGGGCTCGTCGACGGCGCCGCCTGGCCCACGGCGCGCGTGCCGTTCCTCACCAACGCGGACGTCACGCTCCACATGGCGCGGCTGTCGCGGCCGATGGCGGATCTCTTCCGGAACGCCGACGCCGACGAGGTGCTCTTCGTCCACGCGGGCGCGGGCACCCTCCGCACCGACTTCGGCCCGCTCGCCTACGAGAAGGGCGACTACGTGGTGCTCCCGCGCGGCGTGACGTACGCCCTCGAGCCGAGCGCCCCCTCCACGTTCCTCGTCATCGAGTCCACCGACGAGGTAAAGATCCCCGAGCGAGGGCTCCTCGGGCAGCACGCCCTCTTCGACCTCGACGTGCTCGACGTCCCGAGCCCCGCGGAGGCCCGCCCCGACGGCACCTACCGCGTGGTCGTTCAACGCGCCGGCCGCTTGTCGACCATCACGTATCCCTTCGATCCGCTCAACGTCGTGGGCTGGAAGGGGGATCTCTACCCCTATCGGCTCAACGTGCGCGACATCCGGCCCGTGCTCTCCGAGCGCTACCACCTCCCGCCGAGCGCCCACGCCACGTTCGTGACCCCCAACGTGGTGATCTGCACCTTCCTGCCGCGGGGCCTCGAGACAGGCGACGAAGGCGCGCTGCGAGTGCCCTTCTATCACTCCAACATCGACTACGACGAGGTGCTCTTCTACCACGACGGGGACTTCTTCAGCCGCGCGGGCGTCAGCCCGGGCATGGTCACTTTCCACCCGCAGGGCATCCACCACGGCCCGCAGCCTGGCGCCGTGTCCGCGGCGAAGGGCAAGACCCGCACGAACGAGCAGGCGGTCATGATCGACACGCGCCGGCCCCTCGCCGTCACCGCCGCGGCCGAGACCGCGAGCATTCCTGATTACCACCAGAGCTGGACGCGACAGGAGCACACGAAGTGAGCACGATCGACCAGGCGGGCCCCGCCAACGCCGCGAAGAACCCCGTCGGCTTGCGGGGGCTCGCCTTCGCCGAGCTCTGCGGCAGCGAGCCCGAGCTCCGCGCCCTGCTCGGCGCGCTTGGCTTCTCCCACACGCGCCGCCACGCGTCGCGCGCGCTCGACGTCTACACCCAGGGCTCCGCCACCTTCCTGGTGAACGACGAGCCCGATACCCACGCGGCGGAGTTCCGCGCAGCGCACGGCCCCTGCGTGAGCGCGCTCGGCTTCGCCGTGGACGATCCGGCTCAGGCGTTCTCGGAGGCGAGGGCCCGGGGCGCGCGGCCTTACACGGGGCGCGCCGCGAGGGCGATCGACGCGCCCGCGGTGCACGGCGTGGGCGACAGCCTCATCTACTTCGTCGCGGCCGGGCGCGAGAGCGCGGTGATGCGCGAGTGCCCGGCCGTCGAGCGCCCGACCTTGGTGCCGGATCGGGGCCTCCTATGCTTCGACCACCTCACGAACAACGTGGCGAAGGGTGAGCTCGCCACGTGGGCGAAGTTCTACGAGGAGGTGTTCGGCTTCACGCACGTGCGGAGCTTCGACATCAAGGGAAACAAGACGGGCCTCTACTCCTTCGCGCTCCGGTCTCCCGACGGCTCGTTCTGTATCCCCATCAACGAGGACAAGGGCGGCACGGGGCAGATCGCCGAATACCTGAAGGAGTATCGCGGCGCGGGCATCCAGCACATCGCCTTGCTGTCGAACGATCTCCTCTCCACGCTCGATCGCATCGACGGCGCCGTGCCGACCCTCGACATCGACGACTCGTACTACGAGAACGCCTTCGCCCGCGTGCCCGGCGTCCGCGAGAACCCCGAGCGCATCCGCGCGCACAACGTGCTCATCGACGGGGACCCCGAGGGATACCTCCTCCAAATCTTCACGAAGAACTGCGTCGGCCCGATCTTCTTCGAGCTCATCCAGCGGGAGAACCACCTGTCGTTCGGCGAGGGCAACTTCGGCGCGCTGTTCCGCTCGATCGAGCGCGATCAAGAGCGTCGCGGCGTGATCTGACCCGCGTCGGCGCAAGAGCGAATACGAAGTATCGAAATGGGCACTCGTGGGGGTGGGCGCTGCCCCCGCTCGAGCGCGAGGACTCTGCCACGGATCGAGCCGTCCATCGCCGCGCAGTGACGCGGGCGACGCGCTCGCTCCGGTGGGATCCCTCAGTCGGCGTACGCCAGCGCCATGAGGCCGAGACCGACCGCGAAGAAGATGGCCGCGGGGCCGAGCACGCCGAGCAGCCCGTAGTCGACGAACGCGCGCTCGGGATCCGTCGGCTCGTAGCGAACCTTCACCTTCTGGCCCACCGAGTAGGCGGGGGGCGTGGAGTACACGCCCACGAAGCGGCGGGACGGCCCGCCCTCGGACGGCTGGAACTCGATCACCGGCGCGAGGCCGCCGCTGTGGCGGCTGTCACCCAGCTCGCGCGGGCCCTGCTTGAGCTCCACCACGGTGCCTTCGGCGGGGCGGCGCCGCATCGCGCGGCGCTGCAAGAGCGCGCCCACGACGACGCCGAGACCCATGACGAGCCGGCCCACGACCACCACCCCGTGGAAGTCACTCACCTGGCCTCGCTGGCGCTAAGCGCCCCGGCGAGAGCCCTGGGACAGCGGCACATCTCGATCATCGGCACTGCGAAATACCCGACGTGACGACACACCGCTGGCCAGCCGTGCAAGCCTGGGCTCCCACGATTCGTTGGTCGCGGCAGGTGATCCATCCGGTCCCCGCGAGATCACACGCGGCGCCGTTCGACCGGCCGGCGCACAGCGCGCTCGCCGCCACGCGGCCCCTCTTCAGCGCTTCGGCGGCCACCCATCCGTAGCGACCCTCGACGCGCCCGAAGACGAAGATCATGGTCCGCACCGGGCGCACCCCGTTCAGCTCGAAGAGCGAGATGCGGAGCAACGTGCGACGATCGGGATCGATGCTCCGAACGCGCTGAAAAGCGAGCGAGGAGGGCGCGACCAGGAAGGTGTCGGTGGCGGCGCCGCCGAGGAGCGGCGTCTGGTAGGCGAGGTTCAGAGTGTTGCCGTCGCGCAGCATGTAGTCGCGCGCCTTCTCGCTCACGAGGGGCCCACTTCGAGGGCGAATCTTGAGCTGCGCCCACGGGGGCAGGCAACGCGTCGAGTCGTAGCCGTCTTGCGTGCACCCGTAGTCGCTCGCCGACTTCACGACGTACTCGGTGGTGGCGAACGATGGGCTCCCGCGGGGCGGCGTGTCGTACCGCTGGAAGGCGCTCTCGCGGATGCTCGCGGCCGGGATCCATGAGGACCCGCCGGCGTTCCCCGGGCGCGGCGAGGGCGAGATGGTCACGTCGAACGCATAGACGTACTGGCGCCGCTCGCTCGAGCCGTCGACCTGCATGACCTTGAGCTGGCCGAAATTCACCTTCACGCACGGGTGCCCGCGCTCGTCCTTGCGGACCTCTCCGCCCGCGAAGGAGTAGCAGGCGCCGAACACTCTGCCTCTTGCATGACCCGCGCCGTCGTAGATGGGGGTGTCGGTCTCGACTCCCCACTTCCCGACCTTCTCGATGATCTCGACGCGAGCCTTCGGTCCGGTCACAGCGCGCAGCGCGCGAATGGCCGCGGGGGGCAAGTACCGATTGCGGCCGGGTTGGTTGTTCGGGAATTGGCAGTTGTAGAGCGACCCTCGGCACACGCACGCCGCGCGGAGGGGGTTTCGCGCGCAGGAGTACGCGCGACTCCACCACGTGCGGCCCGCGCCGATCGGGGCATCGAGGAGCCCCAGTGACTGAAAGCCCGGGCCCGACTCCTGCCCTAGGTCCGGCGGGGGCGCCGGGAGCTCGTCTGGAATGTTCGGGTCGAGCGGCGCGGTGTCCAGCAAGTCGTCAGGGGATGAGCCTTCCTCTTGAGGCTCCGAGCCCTCGGGCCAAGCGAGCGCGTCGTGCTCGGCCTCGCTCGCGGCTTCATCCCCGACGAGCTCGTCGGCCCCGATGTCCAGGCCGAGGGCAGCGAGCTCGGGATCGAGCGCACCGGCCGGCTGAAAGGGCGTGGGCTGCTCCGTGGAGCCACCGCAGGCGGTGGGGGAGGCGAGCAGCGCCACCGCCAGCAAGCGAGCCGAGAGCCCACGACCCTGCACCACCGTCATCTTGAGAGGTTAGTCCGAGGCACGCTCGCTGGCAAGCCGGGCGGGAGCGCCGCCGCGGCGCCGAGTCCCGGGAACGGCCGCTCGAACCGGGCGCGCGGAGGTGTCGATTCGACGTCGTGGACCTCCGCGCACGCCGCACGCGGGTGCGTGGACTCGCGCGCGAGCGGCGCACGACGCGGCGACTCGATCGGCTGCTTCGCCCGACGGAGGGGTCGTCCGACGCGCGCACCGCTCAGGGAGCCTCGTGCCCCTTCGACCTCGAGCGGCTTGGCGCCCCGCGGCTCGCCCGACGGCGGGTCCTCGCCGAGGATCACCGAGCCGAAGTGGACCCCGGCCCGGGCGGCGAAGCCGTGGGGATCGTGGGGATGGGCTCGACTACCGCGATCTCCGCCAGCGCCGCGTGGTAGGCTCCTACTGCGCGGCGAGCGGAGCGCAGTCGAGCGACCAGGTGCGGGTCTCATTGCCCTTCGGACGCACGATCTCCACCTGCGCGGTGGAGGAGCCGTCGAAGCGTTGCGTCACCTGCTTGTTCGCGGAGGCGTTGCTGTGCGCGACCACGCCGGTCGGGCAGAGGTCGACGCCCGCCGCGTCCTCGCAGAGGCGGAGGTCGGTGATCTTGGACTCGACGATCCGGCCGCTCTCGAAGTTCGCGACGCCGGCCCCGTTGATGGTGCGGCAGCGGCTCGCGCGGTCGACCAAGACGACCTCCTCGGACCTCCGCGTGAAGGCGTGGCCGCGGGCGTTCGTCCCCGTCTTCGTGGCGCGGCGCACGACGCGTCGCCCCTCGGCCGTGAACGTGATGTCTGCCGAGACCACGCGGGTCGCGGGGCGCCCGTCGATGGTGAGGCTGTCGCTGACGTGCTCCGCGTGGAGAGAGCCATCGGCGTTCGCCGTGAACGTGACCGTGATGTCCCCGTCGACGACGCGCCGGCCGAAGCGCCCGGAGCAGTGGGTCAGCTTCACGTGCACGACGTTGGGCTTCTCGGCGTCCAGCGTTCGGGTCTTGCAGTCCTTCGTCTCGCCGGCCGCGAGCGAACGCGCGGCGAGCGAGGCGTCGGCGGAGGTGAGGTTCTCCAGCTCGGACGCGCTCATCCCGGTGTCGAGCGCAGACGAGACCGTGGCCGACTCTTCGTCGGCGGTGAGCTCGTCTTCCGTGCTCAAGGAACACGCGGAGGCGAGCAGGGCGAGCAACGAAACAGCGGCGGCGGCGGTCAGGGTCTTCATGTTGAGTCCTCCGGGATCCTGTCGAGCTCCGCGGCCCCCCACGTCGGAATGACGATCGGCGGTGCCCGGCGGTGAACGCGATGCCTCTAGCGAGGGCCGTGCCAAGCCGATCAGCGCCGGCTTCCGCAAGCTTGGCGGGTTCTTCGCGGTTCGGAGGTGCCCCCGAGCGGGTTCACCCTGAACGCGCACGCGTCCACCCGCGCGTCCGCCCCGCCGCCGGCCTTCGCCTCGTGCGCGCGCGCCGCGTCGTCGTCCCGCGAGGGCTGCACTACCTTGAGCGCGCGTTGCCTGCCCGTGCTCTCCTGGCGAGCTGCGTCTACGGCTCCCCTCGGCCCGCGGACGGTCGAGATGGGTTCGCGCGACGGGCACCCGAGGCCGCCGCGAACGGCTCGCGCTCCGCACCGCAGGACCGAAGCGTTCTGTCCGTACTCCGCAGGACCGACGCGCGCAGTACGCGCTGCCGCAAGAGGACCGGGCGGCTCGCGCGGAGACCTCATGAAGTGTCCGGGCTCGTCGATTCACGGACCGAGGCCTGCCGTCGTGCGCGCGACCCGCCGCGTCCGAGGAGCGCGCGGAGCCTCGTTCTCTTTGTGAGCGCGCACCGCAGGAGCGCAACGAAGGAGGTCGGGATGCGGCGGCGACGGACCGACGGGAGTAGATCAACGGGCTGCGAAATTTCGAGCGCGCTGGCCCCTTGCGCTGGGCCGCGTCCCGTCGTCCAATCGTCGCGCGGAGGCGCTCGTCTCCGCCGATTGGAGCCCCGATGAAGAAGCCTTCCGTCCCATGTGCCGCCGCCGCGCTGGTCGCGCTCGCGACGCTCGCGCTCCCGAAGGACGCTGACGCGTTCTGCGGGTTCTACGTCGGCGGGGCCGACGCGAAGCTCTTCAACAACGCGACGCAGGTCGCCCTCATGCGCGAGGGCACGCGGACCGTGCTCTCGATGCAGAACAACTACGAAGGGCCCGCGGAGAACTTCGCGCTCGTCGTCCCCGTCCCCGTCATTCTCCAGAAGGAGAACGTCAAGACTCTCCCGAAGGAGATCTTCGACAAGCTCGACAAGCTCGCGGCGCCAAGGCTCGTCGAATACTGGGAGCGCGATCCGTGCGAGGTCGATCGCATGCGCCACGAGGAGCGCGCCCGGGGAATGCCGAGACCCGCGCCCCCGGCGGCGGCGGGGCCGCGCCGCTCGGCGGATCTCGGCGTCACCGTGGAGGCCCAGTTCATGGTGGGCGAATACGAGATCGTCATTCTGTCGGCGAAGGACGCGGGCGGGCTCGACATGTGGCTGCGGCGCGAGAAGTACTCGATCCCCCCGGGCGCAGAGCCCTACTTCCGCCCCTATGTGCAGCAGGGCAGCAAGTTCTTCGTCGCGAAGGTCGACGCCACGAAGGTGAAGTTCGAGCGCGGCATGGCGAACCTCTCGCCCCTTCGGTTTCACTACGACTCCGACAAGTTCGCGCTCCCCGTGCGCCTCGGCTTGATGAACGCGAACGGCCCTCAGGACCTCATCGTTCACGTGCTCGCGAAGAACACCCGCTACGAGGTCGCGAACTACCCGAACGTCACCATCCCCACCAACCTCGACGTCGCGGAGAACGCGAAGTCGTCCTTCGGCTCGTTCTACACGGCGCTCTTCGACCGGACGCTCGAGAAGAACCCGCGGGCCGTCGTCACCGAGTACTCGTGGGACGCGTCCACCTGCGATCCGTGCCCGCTGCCGGCGCTCACCTACAACGAGCTCGCGACGTTGGGCGCCGACGCCCTCGCCCCGGCCGACTCCGATGGCCCGATCGCGCCCGTGCCGCCTCCACCCACGCGGCCCGGCGCGCTCCCTGGCAAGCCCAGCCCGGGCGCGACGCCGAGCCCGCGGCGGCCCGGAGGGCCTATGCGTGGGCCGCGCTTCATGCCGAGCGGCTTCGTGATCACGCGCCTCCACGCTCGGTATACGAAGGAGTCGCTCGGCGAAGACCTCGTGTTCCGCGCGGCGCCCGCCATCATGGGTGGACGCGAGTTCATGGGGACCAACGGAAAGCTCGAGGAGCGCTCGCGCCCGAGCGACTACGCCAACAACTTCCAGGCTCGCTACGCCGTCCGTCACCCGTGGACCGGCCCCATCGCCTGCGCGAACCCCGTCCGCGGTCGCTGGGGAGGCCCCCCCGCGGGGATCGAAGGCGACACGCGCCCAAAGCCCGCGCAGGGGCTCGCGTTCGCACCCCGAAACATGCAACTTGCATCTTTCCTTCGCAGCGACGCGCCGGAGCTCGGGGTCGCGGCGGCGGGCGCCCTCGTGTCGGGGGTGGGGCCGAGCGGCTCAAGCGCTCCGGGGCCCACGCCGGTCCCGGCGGTCGACGCGGGGAGCCCTGCCGTGGACGCTGGCGGCCCCTCGGCCGACGCCAACGCGCCGAAGAAGCAGGGCTGCGGAGGGTGCGACGTGGGCTCGGCCGTGGGCTCGGGCGGGACCCTCGCGTGGCCCTTCGTCGCGTTCGTGGCGTGGCGCGGGCGGCGCCGGGCGCGCCGAAAGGTCTGAGGGGCTCGGCGGTTCAGGGACCGAGATGCGGAGGGTGGGGCCGGCTGGGCTCTCGCGCGACGGGAGCACCAGACCGGTGTTGTCGGGGAAGCTCGTGTCCCGCCCGTGACGGGCTACGGCTCGTGAGCCTCGACGGAGGGTGAATCGTCAGTTCGGGCCGCTGCCGCCGGAGGCGAGATGCCGGGCTGCTCCGAGAAGTGCCCAGGGACGGAATCGAACCGCCGACACGGGGATTTTCAATCCCCTGCTCTACCAACTGAGCTACCTGGGCGACGCGCGTCGCCGCGAGTCACGAACGCTTCTCTCGCCTGACGCGGCCCGAATGTCAAGAGCGACGCGCGCGCGCGATGTTACGGCTCTTTTCGGCGAGGCGTCCGCGGCGGCGACGGGCGCCTGAGCCGAGGCAGGATCGGAAAAGATTAGGCTCGTTGTTGAAAGCGACTTTCATTGGCGGCATCGATAAGCTACAACCGTCTTGGCAGACGGGCATCCGCCCAGAAGGACGTTTCAGGACGATGAACACCTCAACTTCACGCGCGCTCTCTGGCCTCGCGCTCGCCCTCGTGGCCCTGGGCGCTGGCCCTCTGAGTCTCCTCGCGTGCGGCGACACGGCCGGGGCTCCGGCCGACGCGGGGGCGCCCGACGCGGCGCCGAGCGCGACCGCGACGACCACGACGTCATCCACGGGCTCCTCGACCGCCGATGCCTCGCCGCCCGATGGCGCCCCTCCACCGGACGCGGCGCCGCCTCCCGCGCCCATCGCCGCCGAGTCGTCGCAGCCGCTCACGGGCGCGCTGAACCCGTACGGCCTCGTGTGGGGCGCCGATGGCCACCTCTATGTCTCGGGCGCGACCTTGGTGGCGGGCGACCGCCAGCTCGCCGTGTGGCGCATCGACAAGACCACCAACCGGCCCGACCCCACGTTCGGCACCAACGGCGTCGTCACCGTGGCCATCCCCGGCGACGAGACGTCGTACGACCTCTTGGCGCTGAAGGACGGCAGCTTCGTCGTGCACGCCGTCTCGGGCGGCAAGGTCTGGCTCGCCAAGCTCACGAAGGACGCGGGCGGGGTGTACTCGTTCGGCGCGCCTCGCGCGCTCGTGTTTGGATGGGAGGACGCCGACTTCCCGAACTGGCCGGTCGCCGGCGCGACGCCCGCGTACGGGTCGTGGGGGCTCGCGCTCGACAGCTCCGGCGCCGCGGAGAAGATCGTCGTGTTCGCCTCCGGGCCGCCCGCGGTGGTGGCCGCGGGCGTGCAGCGCACCGACGCCGACCGCTGGGTGGCCCGCCTGCTCGCGAGCGATCTGTCGAACGACCCGGCCTTCAACGGCGGGAAGCCCACCTCGGCCGACGTGGACGGGAAGGCGCTCGCGGACAACGCCCGCCGCGGCATGGTCGAGCCCGACGGGACGATTCTAAGTGCAGGCTACACGGACTTCGGCGCGGGGACGGGCGTGAGCGTAGCGCTCCTTCGGCTGAAGGCCGACGGCACGCCCGACGCGACCTTTGGCTTCGGCACGACGTCGCCGGGCCAGACCAAGTTCAACCCTTTCCAGGCCTCGGGCGGCTCGGCGGAAGCGTACGGCGTCATCAAGCAGTCGGGCGGCCGCTATGTGACGACCGGCTACGGCGCGTCGAACCTCGACACCCCCACGCTCGAGAACGACCTCGTGTCGTTCGGGTTGCTGCGCGATAACCTGGATCCGTCGTATGGCAAGCTCGGCGCGCTCGCCGTGCAGAGCGAGAAGGACCCGGCCGCCGGAAAGGGCGCGCGCAAGTTCCGCGACAATGGCCGGGATCTCGTGGTCCTCGCCGACGATCGCACGGTGCAGGTGGGCTGCTACGACGACTTCGCCAGCGTCTTCGTCTTCACGAAGAACGGCGCGCTGGACACGGCCTTCGGCACCGGCGGCAAGCTCCAGTACACGCACGCGGCGCCGTTCTTCAAGGTGGCGCTCTCCCCAGACAAGAAGCGCCTCGCGGCGACTGCGAGCACCGTGAACGACGCGGCGCTGCTCGTGACGCTCAAGGTCGGCAACTGACGGGTCGATCCCGCAGAACCTGGTCGTCGGGGTCGTCCGCCACCGACGACGCGGTTGACGACGCGGTTGACGACGAGGCGCGAACGAACGAAGAGACGCAGGCACCGTGAGCCACCGCCCCATGACCTCCCTCCGCCACCGCCTCGCGGCGCGCGCGTCTCGGACGCTCGCCGTCGTGGGCGCGCTTCACCTCGCGGGGCTCGCGGGGCTCGCCGCGTGCCACACGACCGAAGACCCGCGCCCGGGGATCTCGAAGCGGGGAGCCCAAGCCACGCCGGAGCTGCCGCCGCCCATCGACGCCGGCCTCACGCCGGACGCCGCGGCGCTCCCCGTGGGGCCGCTCGCGTGCGGCGCGCGCCCGGCGACGACGGCGCCGTTCTCGAAGCGTGCGCTCCTCGGCGCCGCGGCCGACTGCGCAGCGTGGCACGCGTGCACGTTCGCGAACGCCGCGCACGTGCTGAGCCTCACGGTCGCGTCTGACGCCAAGGACGCCACCTCCGAGAGCCGCGCGCTCGCGCAACTCGCCTACCGACAGGCCATGGCCGCGTGGTCGGGGGTCGAGCTCTTTCAGTTCGGGCCCGTCGCCGAGAAGGTCACCGACAAATACCATGGGCGCGGACTGCGGGCGTACGTCCACCCGTGGCCGGACACGAGCCGGTGCCAGGTGGAGACCCAGATCGCGGGGCGAGGCTACGCGCAAGGCTTCGACCTCGTGTTCCCGAGCGCGCGAGGCCTCTTCGCGATCGAATACGCGCTGCACTACCCCGGGCGCGACACCTCGTGCACCCCCTCCTCCACGGGCGCTGCGGCGTGGGCCGCGCTGTCGCCGGACGCGCTCGCGAAGGCCAAGGGCGACTACGCCGTCGCCGTCGCGCGCGACGTGTCGACGCGGGCCGCCGCGCTGCACGCCGTGTGGACCCCAACGGGCGAGAGCTTCAAGGCGAAGCTGCTCGCGGCGGACGGCTACGGCAGCGAGCAAGAGGCGCTGAACGTGGTCGCCTGGTCGCTGCTCTACCCCGAGCTACAGGTGAAGGACCTCAAGCTCGGCAGCTACGCCGGCTTCCAGACCGCGCCGCCCATCCCCGAGAGCCCGTTCGCGCGGCTCGACGTCGAGAACGTTCGCGCGAACCTGCGCGGGTTCCGGAGCCTGTTCATGGGCTGCGGTCCCGAGGGCGAGGGGCTCGGCTTCGACGACTGGCTCGTCGCGGTGGGCGACCCCGGTCTCGCGCGAGACCTCGCCGCCCACTTCGCGACGGCGCTCGCCGCGGCCGACGCCTTCCCCCCGTTTCAGCAGGCCACCGAGGCGCAGTTCGTCGATTTCTACTTGAAAGTCCGCCCGCTCGCGAACCTCCTGAAGACCAACTTCTTCGGCTCGGCGAGCTCCCTCAACCTCAAGCTGCCCGCGAGCGCCGCCAGTGACACGGACTGAGGCCGCGCTCCACGCCGCTCCCTCGCTCGCCCGTCACCACGCCTCGCCCGGCGTCGGTGGGGGCCTCGCCCGGCTCGAGGCCGCGCTGATGCGCCCGGTCGACGCCGCGTGGCTCGCCGCGTACCGCGTGCTCTTCGGGGTCGCGTTGGGCGTCTCGATGCAGCGCTTCCTCGCCTACGGCTGGGTGGACGAGCTCCTTGTATCTCCTCGATATCGCTTCCATTATTGGGGCTTCGAGTGGGTCGAACCGCTCTCGCGTGGGCACATGCACGCGCTCTTCTGGGGGCTCTCGGCCCTCGGCCTCGCGATGGCGGCGGGGCTCGCCTACCGCGTGACCGCGCCGCTCTTCGCGCTCGGGCTCACCTACATCCAGCTCATCGACGTCTCCACGTACCTGAACCACTATTACCTCGCGGCGCTGCTCGCGTGGCTCTTCGCGGCGTCGCCCGCGGGCCGGGCCTACTCGGTCGACGCGTGGCTCGGACAGCGGCTCCGTCGACGCGCGAACGGCCCGGCGCGGCCGCAGGTGGCGCTCGCGTGGCTCGCGCTCTTCCGCACGCAGATCGCTGTGGTGTACGTGTTCGCGTCGATCGCGAAGGCGCAACCCGATTGGCTCGTGCACGGCCAGCCGCTGGGCATCTGGCTCGGCGCGAGCACCGATCTGCCCGCGCTCGGGCGGCTCTTCACGCTGCCGGGGGTCCCGCTCGCCATGAGCTGGGCGGGCTTCCTTTACGACGCCACGATCGTGCTCTGGCTCTCGATGAAGCGCACGCGGCCGTGGGCGTTCCTCGTCGTGCTCACGTTCCACACGCTCACGCGCGCGCTCTTCGACATCGGGATGTTTCCCGTGATCATGACCGCCTCGGCGCTCGTGTTCTTTCCTCCGTCGTGGCCACGCGACATGGTGAGCTGGGTGCGCGCGCGGGCCCGCCTCGCGCCGCCCGCGCCTCCCGTCGCGGTCTCCACTCCGGGGGAGTCGCCCGCGCGCGTCACGACAGTCCAGCGGCTCGCCCTCGGTCTCGGGCTCGCGTACTGCGTCTTCCAGGTCGCGATGCCGCTCCGCACGTTCCTCTACGGCGGCAACGTCCTCTGGCACGAGCAGGGCATGCGCTTCTCGTGGCGGGTGATGGTGCGCGCGAAGGGCGGCTCGACCACGTTCCTCGTGAAGAGCAAGGCCACCGGAAAGGTGTGGCACGTGAGCCCGCGCAGGTACCTGACCCCCTACCAAGAGAACGAGATGTCCGGGCAGCCGGATCTCATCCTGCAGCTCGCGCACAGCATCGGCGAGGACTTCGCGCTCCGGGAAGGGCCGGTCGAGGTGCGCGTCGAGGCGCTCTCGTCGCTGAACGCGCGGCGTGGCGCCGCGCTCGTGGACCCCGCGGTCGATCTGCTCACCGTGCGCGACGGCCTCGCGCCCGCCCGCTGGATCGCGCCTTCGCCGCCGGGGCCGCCCCCGCCCATTCGCCCCGTGCTCTGAAAGGGCCCTCGGAGCCTCCCATGACCCGTCGCCTCCGCTCTCTCCACGCGCTCCACGCGCTCCACGGGCGCCCGCTCGCCGCGCTCGCTTTCGTCGTGGGTCTCACGGTGGCTCCGCCCGCCTTGGCGGCCGATCCGCTGCCGGTCACCTCACCCCCCGCCGCCGCCGCCGCCTCGCCGCCGCCACCCGCGCCCGCGCCTCCGCGCGCCGAGGACGTCGTCGTGCTCGGGAACACGCTCGCCCGCACGCCCGGCTCGGTGCAGGTGCTCGGCAAGAAGCAGCTCGAGCGTTTCGCCTACGACGATCCGACCGCGGCCCTCTTGCAGGTGCCGGGCGTGACCATGCGCGGGGAGGACGGCGTCGGCCTCCGCCCGAACATCGGCATTCGCGGCTCGAACCCCGACCGCAGCAAGAAGCTCACGCTGATGGAGGACGGGGTGCTCTTCGGGCCCGCGCCCTACTCCGCGCCCGCGGCGTACTACTTCCCGCTCATGGCGCGCATGACCCAGATCCGCGTCGTCAAGGGCCCGTCGGCCATCGCCTACGGCCCGCAGACCGTGGGCGGCGCCATCGATTTTCTGACCCGCCAGACGCCCACGCACACCACCGGCACGGCCGACCTCGCTTTGGGCGCGTACGGCTACGGCAAGGCGCACGTCCACTTCGGCACCGGCACGGAGCAGTGGGGCTTCCTCGTGGAGGGAGTGCGCCTCCAGAACACGGGCTTCGCGCGCCTCCCGAGCGGCGCAGACACCGGCTCGTCGCGCAACGACTGGATGGTCAAGGCCGGGTACGTGCTCGACCCACGGGCCGACACCAAACACCGCTTCCAGGTGAAGCTCTCGTACGGCGACGAGGTCTCGAACGAGACCTACGTCGGGCAGAGCGACGCCGATTTTCGGGCCGATCCGCTGCGCCGGTACGCCGCGAGCGCGCTCGACCAGATGAAGAACCACCGCACGGGCGTCGTGCTCACCCACACGATGGAGGGGGCGGAGACCTCGTACACGCTGAAGACGAGCGCCTACCGCTTCGACTACACGCGGTCGTGGACGAAGCTCAATCGCCTCGGTCGCGCGGCGGTGGCCGACGTGCTCGCGAGCCCGAACGATCCGGCGAACGTGGGCTATTTCGCGGTGCTCCGCGGCGACGTCGACTCGAGCGGCGCCGGCGCCGACACCCTGTACATCGGCCCGAACCAGCGCCGCTTCGTGAGCGAGGGAGTGCAGTCGGTGCTGACGACGACCGCCAACACCGGCCCCGTAGGGCACGCGATCGAGGCTGGCGCGCGCCTGCACTACGACGAGGTGAACCGCGTGCACCTCGAGCAGGGCTACTTGATGGAGGGCGGGCAGCTCGTCTCCGCGGGCGAGCGCGAGCTCACGACCACTCGCAACTTCGCCCGCACCTACGCGCTCGCGGTGCACCTATCGGACGCGCTCACGTTTCGGCGCCTGACGGTGACCCCGGGGGTGCGCGCCGAGTTTGTCGCGTCGCGCGCGGAGGACTACCTCACGGGCACCGCCAAGAACGGCTTCGTTGGCGCGCTCATGCCCGGCGTGGGCGCCTACTACGCGCTCACCCAGCACCTCGGCCTGCTGGGCGGCGTGTATCGCGGCTTCAGCCCGCCGCCCCCCGGGAGCGGCCGCGAGGTGAGCCCGGAGTACAGCGTGAACTACGAAGCCGGTGCCCGGCTCACGCGCGGAAAAGCGCGCGTGGAGGCCATCGGATTCTTCAATAATTACTCAAACTTGACTGACGTGTGCAGCATGGCGAGCGGGTGCGTCGACGCGCAGCTCGATCGCCAGTTCGACGCCGGGAAGGCGCACGTCTACGGGCTCGAGACCTTCGGCACGTACGAAGTGCCCGCCGGCCCCGTGAAGGTGCCCTTCACCGCCTCGTACACCCTCACCTATGGCGAGTTCCGGAGCGCGTTCACCTCGCAGGATCCCATCTACGGCGCGGTGCGGGCGGGCGACCAGGTGCCGTACATCCCCCGGCACCAGTGGAACCTCGCCGTCGGCGTGGAGCACGCGCGCGCGGGCCTCAACGCGTCGGTCAACTACGTGGCCAAGATGCGAGAGATCGCCGGCACCGAGCCCATCGACCAGACCGTCGCGACCGACGAGCAGCTCTGGGCCGACGTCGGCGCCTACGTTGCCCCGCTGCGGTGGCTCCGCATCTACGCGAACGTGAGGAACCTGGCCGACGTCCACAACATCGTCGGCCGTCGCCCCTACGGAGCCCGGCCGAACGCGCCGCGCTGGGTGCAGATAGGGGCCAAGGCGACGTTCTAGGAATTAGCATGCAGCGTGACGCCTGGCGATTCGGCGCGAGGGCGGCCGCGTCAGAGGTCGGGGACAGGAGGCGCGTCCGTGGCGGCGGAGGCGCGCGCGGCTCGCGCGGACGCGTGGTAGGCTCCGGCCATGCGAAAGCACACGATCGGATTCCTCGTTGGCGCCGCTCTCACCGCCCTGCCGGTCGTCGCGTCGGCTGCCGCAGGAGACACCCTCGCGGCGGGTGATCCGGCGAACCTGTTCGACCTCACCGACTATGTGAGCACCGATACGTCGCTCATCACGGCGATCCGCTTCTTGCCGGACGGGCGCATGCTCATCGCCCAGAAGGTGGGCGCCCTCAAGATCCGCGAGAACGACGGGTCGATACGTCAGCTCTACAGCTTCCCGGTCACCACGACCTCGGAGCAGGGCTTCATCGGCCTCGCGGTGCAGCCCGACTTCGCGACGAGCCGGCGCATCATCGTCTATTGGACGCGCACCGACGCGGCGGGCGGCTCCGTCGAGAACCGCATCAACGTCTCGTCGTTTCGGCTGAACGACGCCGACGACACGGTCGATCCGGCGAGCGAGCGCGTGCTCATTCGGGACATTACGGCGCCCGCCAACCACGACGGTGGGGGCCTGTCGTTCGGGTCCGACGGGTTCCTCTACGTGGGCGTCGGCGACAACGGCTGCAACGAGAACATCCCCGCGACGCGCCTCCACCGCAACCTGCGCTCGACCTCGTTCAACGTGGCGAACGGCAAGATCCTCCGGGTCGCGCTCGATGGCGCCATCCCGCCCTCGAATCCTTGGGTCGCCACCACGGGCTCCGTGTCCGGCAAGCCCTTCTCGTCGGGGGTGTGCGAGGTCGTGAACGGGGTGACCACCATGCCTACGACGACCGAGCCGGTGCGCAAGGACATCTTCGCGATGGGCTTCCGCAACCCGTTCCGGATCTGGACCGATCCGAAGACCAACTTCGTGTGGGTCGGCGACGTTGGGGAGACCTCTTTCGAGGAGATCGACGTCGTGACGCGGCCCGGGCAGCACTTCGGGTGGCCGTTCATCGAGGGCGAGGTCGCGGGGGGCGCGGGGCCGTGGACGGCCGCGAAGTGCACGGAGCTCACGCCCAACCCCGGCGGCTGCGTCGAGCCCGCGCACGCCTACGGGCACCTGCCGGCGAACGCGAACGGCAGCGTCACCGGCGGCCGCATCGTCGACTCCTGTCGCTTCCCGCCGGCCTGGCGAGGGAAGTACTTCTTCGCCGACTACCTGTCCCGCGAGGTCTACTCCATGGGCGTCACCCCGGGTCGTGACGGTCTCGTCGCGGGCTCGCGCGAGGTCTTCCTCACGCTCGACGGCGCGGCCGGGCAGGGGCCGACCGACATGCTCGAGGGGCCGGACGGCGCGCTCTACGTCGTGCTCTACGCGAGCGCGCCCACGGTGAGCCGCGTCGTGCGCGTCTACCCGAAGACGCCCGCGCCGGCCTCCGACTGCGTCGTCCCTGGCGCAGACGCCGGCTCCGACGGCGGTGTCGACGCCGGGCCCGACGGCGGGCGCCTCGACGGCGGGTCCGACGGCGGCGTGGTCGACAGCGGCGCGGGGGCTGACGGCGGCTGCTGCGATGGCGGAAGCGGCCCCGGACCGCTCGCTGACGCGGGCGGGGCCGACGCCGGCCAGGCCGCCGCCAAGGACACGAGCGGGTGCGGCTGCGAGACCGTCGGCGCGCCCGCGTTGGGCGCCCGCGCGGCGGTCGCGGCGTTCGGGCTCGGCGCCCTGTTCAGCGCCGCCGTGGTCCGGCGTCGTCGCCGGCGCTGATTTCCCGAAACCGCACTGCGCATAGGTGCGTAGAGCGGAGGTCATCGCGCCACCGCGCGCAACGCCCATGAGTCCTAGCGAACCTATGCAGCTCGATCCGCTCTCCCTCGTCGGGACCACCCTCGCGGACAAGTACATCGTCGAGTCCGTCGTGGGCGAGGGCGGCTTCGCCGTGGTGTACCGCGCGACCCACCAGGTGTGGAAGCGTCCGGTGGCGATCAAGGTGTTCAAGGCGCTCGGTGACGTCCCTCCGGCTCGTCGCCAGCAACTCCTCGACGACTTCGTCCGCGAAGGCGCGCTGCTCGCCGAGCTGTCCGAACGCTCGACCGCGATCGTGCAGGCCCGCGACATCGGCACGCTCGCGCTGCCGCAGGGCGACGAGGTGCCCTACATGGTGCTCGAGTGGCTCGACGGCGAGACCCTCGAGGCGGTCCTGCACCGCGAGCTGCATGACGACATCGAGCCGCGAGGGCTGCTCGACGCCGTCGTCCTCCTCGGCCCCGTCGCCGAGGCCCTCGCGCTGGCCCACCAGAAGGGCATCGCCCATCGTGACGTGAAGCCCGGGAACGTCTTCGTCGTCGGCGACGTCAACGGCGAGCATAACGTCAAGCTCCTTGACTTTGGCATCGCCAAGGTGGTCCAGGAGGCCGAGAAGGAGGGCTTCCGCAAGACGGCCGGGCAGTCGTCGTTCACGCCCCTGTATGCCGCGCCCGAGCAGTTCGACCGCTCGCTGGGGGGCACGGGGCCTTGGACCGACGTCTTCGCGCTCGCCCTCGTGCTCGTCGAGGTGCTGCTCGGGCGCGAGGCGATGCGAGGCGACTCGATCGTGCAGCTCGCGACGGTCGCGGCGGACCGCCAGCGACGGCCCAGCCCGCAGAGCCACGGGCTCCTCGTCTCCGACGACGTCGAGGCGGTGTTCCTGAAGGCCCTCGCCGTCTCGCCCGAGGCCCGCTACCAGGACGCCGGCGCGTTCTGGGTCGACCTCCGCCTCGCGCTCGACCTCGGCGCGCCGAGCGGCTTCACGCTCGCCTCCGCCAACGCCCCGGCTCCCGGCTCGGCGAGCGCGCCGCGGTCTCCGCTCTCTTCGATTCGCGGCGGTCGCGCGGGCCTCTCGGCGACGCCCTCGAGCGTCCGCGCCGATCGCACCCGCCCGTCGGGGCACACTCCGCTCGAGGTCGCCGCCACCGCCCGCGTCGAAGAGCTGTCTGCCGCGCCCGCGCCGCCCGCACCTCCTCGCGGCCGTGGGGGCTTGGTCGCCGTGGGGGCCGTCGTCGCCGTCGTCGCCGCCGTCGGGCTTGGCGTCACGCTGAAGGGGCGGAGCCCGCCCCCTCCCGGCGGGCCAGCGGTGACCGCGAGCGCCTCCGCGGCCACCGCGTCGGCTTCGGCCTCGGCGTCGGCCAGCGCCGCCCCGGCCTGTCCAACCTCGATGCTCGCCATCACGGGGGGCGACTTCTTCATGGGCAGCGACGCCGCCGACGAGCAGAAGGCGGGCGCCGACTCGAGCCCGGCCCACCCGGTGCGGCTCGGTCCTTATTGCCTCGACGAGTTCGAGGTGACCGCCGCCGAGTTCAAGGCGTGCAGCGACTCCGGCAAGTGCAAGCGGGCCACCCCCACGAACCGCTGGGACGGCATCACCGCCAAGCAACAGAAGCTCTACGACCCCATCTGCAACGCGAACGACTACGCCGGTCGCGGCGCCCACCCCATGAACTGCGTCGACTGGCAGGAGGCGCAGAACTTCTGCGTCGAGATGCGCGGCGGGCGCCTGCCGACCGAGGCCGAGTGGGAGTTCGCGGCGCGCGGCTCCGACGGTCGCATCTACCCCTGGGGCGACCAGGCGCCCGAGCCCGGCCTCCTCAACGCTTGCGGCGCCGAGTGCACCGCGTGGGGCCGCAAGAACCCGGACTACCCGAACGTCCTCGCGCCCATGTACAAGTCCGACGACGGCTTCGCGCACACCTCGCCCGTCGGTAGCTTCCCCCGCGGCAAGACGAGCCACGGCATGAAAGACATGGTCGGAAATGTCGGTGAGTGGGTCGGCGACTTCTTTGCAAATTACACAAATGCCCCGCGGCTGACCGACCCGAAGGGCCCCGACAAGGGGGCGAGCCGGGTCGTCCGCGGCGGCGGGTGGAACGCGGGGAACCCGATGTGGCTCCGCCCCACCTACCGCTTCGCCGCCGAACCGGTCGATCGTAGCCACGGCGTGGGCTTTCGCTGCGCGAAGGCGCGCTGAGCGGGCGCGCGGGGTGCTGGCTCACCACGCCGCTCGATGCACTCGCTACTCGCGGAGGTGGACGAAGCGCAGCGGCTCCGCGACGTTCTTCACCGTGGCGAAAGCAGGCTCGCCGAACCCGAACTCGGCGGTCGAGAGCCGTCGCGCAGCGGCCTCCATCACCAGGATTTGGTCCTTGGTCGCGCACCCCTGCAGCCTCGCGGTGTTGTTCATCCCGCTCGAAAAGCCCGTAAAATTCGCGTTCGGCCCGAACTGACCCACGAACAGGGGCGCGAGGTTGACGCCGCTCGCGACCCCGACGTTCGCGCCGCGGAGGCTCGTGAGGTCGGGCTCGTCGGGGAGGGCGTTCGTCATGGCGCGGATGTCGCGCGCGCACCGGAGCGCGGCCGCGAGGCGCTCCTCCGGGGCCGCGTCGTAGAAGGGCGGACCGAAGAGCGCGATGACGCAGTCACCCACCATCTTGTCGAACACGCCGCCGTGCTTCCACACGAGGTCGACCGCGCGCGTGCTCCACTGCTCGACGAACGCGGCGACGTTGGCCGGTGTGCGCAGCACCTGCTCGGACACCCGCGTGAAGCCCGAGATGTCGACGTAGAGGATGGCGACCTCGGCCTCGCGGGGCGCGAGGTAGGCCTCGGCGTAGTTCTCCGTGGAGAGCAAGCGGGCCACGTCGTCGGGGCGGAACGCGAGCGCGAGCGCCCGCCACTCTTTGTTGAAGTCGACCACGCGCTGCCGCACGAAGCCGGCGAAGCTGGCGATGAGATCGCGGTCGTACGTGTTGAACGCGCCGCGCTGGGCGGTGGCCACCACCTTCCCCACGAGGACGCCGTTCGTCAGGCCGTTGATGAGCACCTCCTCTTGGGCGCCGATCGCTCCGAAGCGATTGAGCAATTCGCGCGACTCGCCCGTGAGGCACGCGCGGCCGAGCGCGTGGAGGGCCGCGGGCTCGAGGCCCAGCCTCGCGGCTGGATCGGCGACCGCCTCCGCCCCTTCGAAGAGCTGCACGCGCAGGGTCGAGCGTTCCGCCGGCTCTTCGGAGGCGTAAAGGAGCACGAGCCGATCGAGCGGCACGGCCTGGCTCAGGACGCGGACCGCCGCGGCGAGCCCGATCGAGAGCACGCGGTGGCGCAGGGCGTTGCCGATCTCCATCATCGCGAGGTGCTTCTCGCGGGCCGCGCGAATGGCGAAGAGGTGGTTGTCGAGCAGCTCGGTCAGGACCGTGAGGCCCGCCGCCGCGCGATCGATCGCCGCGCCGTCCAGCCCGGCGGGCAGCTCGAGACCCGCGCGACCGAACCACTCGCCTGCGACGTCGATCGGCCGCGCCACGATCGTGCCCGTCGGCCCTTCGAGCCGTACGTCCTCGCGCGCGTCGTCGGCTGTACGTCGCGCGACCTCTTCGAGCTGCGACGGCGCCGCGTCGCTCGGCGAGAGGAATCGCTGGAGGGTGAGGTCCTCACCGAAGGTCTCGAAGTACAGCGCGGAGCCGCCGAGGTGCTCGCGGGCGACCGGTAGCAGGCGCGCCATCAGGTCCGAGAGGCTCTGGTGCTCCACGAGGGCGACCTCGATAGCCTCGTCCACGAGCGTTCGCAGGTCGTTCAGGGCGGTGTGCGACGGTGAGGGCATGGCGACCCAGGATGATGGCGGAAAGCGCGCCGGAGCGGAAGCTTCGTTCCGACGAACACAGCGGTCGGTGCGCGGTCAGGCGCTCGGGCCGCCGCGGCCGCCGCGGCCGCCTACGCGAAGCGCGAGGAGCAACACGAAGCTCACGCCGGAGAGTCCGAGCTGGACGGCGTGCGCGGTGATCGAGATGCTCCCGGCGAGGACCGGAGTCGTGCCCAGCGCGTCCGCCGAGAGAGAGAACGCGGCCTCGCGCGCGCCGAGCTGGCCAGGCACGAACACCGCCGCCGTGGCCGCGACGAGCTGCGCGCCGAAGGCGGCGAACGCCGCGCTCACGCGGGGCGAGGCGCCCACGACCCGCGCGATCGCCCCGAGCGCGAGCACGTTGAAGAGCATGCCCACCCCGAGCAGCGCGCTCTGCAGCGGTGCCAAGAGAGGTCCGCGCGCGCTCTCGCCGCGGAAGCGCTCTAGAGGTCCAGCGAGGCGCGGCCACCGGCGGCCGAGCCAGCCCATCAGGCGCGTGGACCGCACGAGCGCGCGCAGCCCCACGCCGAGGGCGATGAGGCCTGCCCCGTTGCCCACGAGCAGGGCGCGCAGCGGCACCTCCGCGCTCGGACGCACGAAGACCGCGCACACGAGGCTGAGCCCGCCAACGGAGACGAACGTGGCCGCCTGGAGGGCCGCGCCCGAGGCGGCGGCGGAGGCCGGAGGGACGCCAAGAGGGTAGAGGAGCGCGGCCTTGGTCGCCTCCGCGGCCGGGCGGGGGAGCGGAAATACCTGCCCCACGCCATAGGTGACGACGTGGATGACGTAGAGGCGGCCCAAGGGCACGCGCGCGCCCGCGGACCCGAGCGCGTGTCGCGTGGCGAGCGTCTCGCAGCCGATCTTGGCGAGCTCGCAGGCGAGGCACACCGGCAGCGCCGCCGCCGCCGGCGCGAGCGCGCGAGCGAGCTCTCCGGGGCCGAGGCGCGACACCGTCCACGCGCTGAGGGCGAGCCCGACGAGCGCCCCCAGGAGCTTGAGGGCCAGCGTCGCGAAGGGGCGTGGCGGCGGGCTCGGCACGCGCCCAGTAGTGCATCAATTCGTGGGCGACGCCCGCGGAAACGCGCCGCTAGCTCGTGGGGCGAACGAGGCGCTGGCGAAGCTCGGCGAGGTCGTCCTCGCGCAGGGTGAAGTCCCACGGCTCGTCGAGCTCGACCCGCTCGCTCTCCTCGCCGAGCACGATGCGCACGACCTCCCCGTCGGGGAAACGCAGCTCGAGGCCGCTTCGACCGCGCGCGTCGTGCGTCAGCGAGACGGGCCTCGTCGACACACGCCCGGGTGGCGCGGAGAGGACGCCCTCGGGGCCGGCGATGCGCAGGCGCTCGGCCTCGAGCGAGAGTCGCGTGCCCCCGGCGTCGCCATGGAGCAGCGTGAACCGAAGGAACCCGAGGGTCGTCAGGCCGACGAGGCCGAGCACCGAGAATGTGTAGACTGCACTAAAGAGCGGCGAGCTCACGACCCGCGCGAAGATGGGGTCGGGCGTGCACCACGCGAGGCCTCCGAGGGCGCCGACGAGGGTCATCGCGCAGGCCACGTACGCCGGACCCACCCGCCGGCGCGCGACGCCTGGGCCCGGGCGCGACCCGAGCGCGAAGCTGAGCTTGGGGACGTCGCCCGTGCGGTAGGCCGCAGTACCTCGGGCGCTCATGCGTCGATGATAGGGCCAGGCCGGCTCCTGTCGAGCGCGGTCGGTCGGCCTTGCTCCGCGCGGCGCTCCAGCCTAAGACCTGGGTCCATGAGAGCCACCTGGGTAGCCCCCCGCGAAGGTCAGCCGAACGTCACTCAGATGCACTACGCCCGCCAGGGCATCGTGACCGAGGAGATGCACTTCGTGGCGACGCGCGAGCGGGTGCTCCCCGAGCTCGTTCGCGCCGAGGTCGCGCGAGGCCGGCTGGTCATCCCCGCGAACATCCGGCACGTGCGCCTCGAGCCCATGGGGATCGGCATCGCGCTCTCGTGCAAGGTGAACGCGAACATCGGGAACAGCGCGGTCACCGGCAACGCCGAGGGCGAGCTGCGCAAGCTCTCGATCTGTATGAAGTACGGCGCCGACACGGTCATGGACCTGTCGACGGGCGGCGACATCGACGGCATCCGCCGCGCGCTCGTGGCCGAGTCGGTCGTGCCGCTCGGCACCGTGCCGATCTACCAGGCGCTCCAGAATCGAAAGACCGTGAAGGAGCTCTCGGCGGCGGACCTCATCGACATGCTCGAGCACCAGGCGCAGCAGGGCGTCGACTACTTCACGATCCACGCGGGCGTGCTGGTCGAGCACCTGCCCCTCGTGAAGGATCGCATCACGGGCATCGTGTCGCGCGGCGGCTCGATCATGGCCCAGTGGATGCTCGAGCACCACAAGCAGAACCCGTTCTACACCCACTGGGACAAGGTCCTCGAGATCTGCGCGCGGTACGACGTCACCATCTCGGCGGGCGACGGGCTCCGGCCGGGCTGCCTCGCCGACGCGAGCGACGCCGCGCAGTTCGCCGAGCTCGCCACCCTCGGCGAGCTCACGAAGCGCGCGTGGGAGCGCGACGTGCAGGTGATGATCGAGGGCCCCGGCCACGTGCCCTTCGACCAGATCGAGATGAACGTGAAGAAGGAGATGGAGGTCTGCCACGAGGCGCCGTTCTACGTGCTCGGTCCGCTCGTGACCGACATCGCGCCCGGCTACGACCACATCACGAGCGCCATCGGCGCGACGATGGCGGGCTACGCCGGCGCCGCGATGCTCTGCTACGTGACCCCGAAGGAGCACCTCGGCCTCCCGGACGAGGACGACGTCCGCCAAGGGCTCATCGCCTACAAGATCGCCGCGCACGCCGCCGACGTCGCCCGCCACAGGCCGGGCGCGCGCGACCGCGACGACGCCCTCTCGCGGGCGCGCTACGCCTTCGACTGGAAGGAGCAGTTTCGCCTCTCGCTCGACCCCGAGACGGCCCAGTCGATGCACGACGCGACCCTGCCCGAGGAGTACTTCAAGACCGCCGAGTTCTGCAGCATGTGCGGGCCGAAGTTCTGCTCCATGCACATCAACCGCGAGGTCGAGGCCTACAACAAGAAGCTCGACGAGGACACGCGCGGCGGGAAGCGCACCCTCGAGCAGTTCTCGCCTCGGTGAAGCGACTGGTCACGTACGGGCGCGCTGGGGCGGAGCTGCTTCGTACCTCGCCAGTGGCGCGCCTGCGGGCCGAGATCGCGCTCGCCGTCTGTTTCGTCGCCTGCGGTCGAGCCTCGCCGACCGCGAACGTGCCCGACACGTCGCCCGGCCTCCCTCGTGGCACTCTCGCGAGCGACGCCGGGCTCGAGCGCGCGCCTGAGCTCGTGGAACTCTGGAAGCGGGCCGCCGAGGGGGTCGAGGAGGACCTGATGCGCCTCGGCCAGACGGAGGGCGCCGCGGGCCTGGCCGAGGGCGCGACGACCCCGGCGACGCGCCTGCTGGCGGCGCGGGCCATGCCTCACTCGCACGGCCTCGCGGGGCTCGCGTGGCTGGGGGAGCGCGCGGCCACCGACGACGTCGAGATCGCGCGTGAGGCCGCCCACTCGGCCGTGGCGATCGCAGCGCGCGGACGCGACCAGCTCGATCCGGAGGACGCCGAGGAAATGCGTGCAGGATGCAAGTATCTCCTCGCCGCCGCCCGCGACGAGCGCCGCGATCGGGAGGTGCGCATCGACGCCGTGCGGGCCGTCAGGCTGCTCCTCGACCGCGGCTGCGCGAAGAACGAAGAGGTCCCCACCGCTCTCGACCTCAAGCAGACCTCAAGCCCCTGAGCGGTCGGTCCTCGAGGCCCCCTTCAGAGCGCGAGGGCGCCGACGACTGCGTCGAGATCGCAGGCGATCTCGAGGGGGCGGTTGGGGCTCACGCCGTCTCCGACACCCCGGGGCAGGGTCCCCTCGTGTGTGGCCACCTTGAGCTCCGTGAACTTCAGCGCGTTCGCGGTGGAGACCACGACGACGCGATCGGAGCTCGCGATGACCCCGCGCTCGCGGAGCTTGCGGGCTGCGACCAGCGCGACCGCCGTGTGCGGGCACACGTAGAGGCCGCTGCGATCGGCGCGATCGGCCTCGGCCGCCAGCTCGGCCTCGGTCGCGTCCTCCGCGACGCCGCGCATGGCCTCGAGCGCTGCCACCGCGCGGGGCGCGCTCACGGGGGCGCCGATGCGGATCGCGGAGGCCAGCGTGTCCCCGGCCTTCACGGGGGTCACTGTGCGCGCGCCCTCACGGAAGGCGCGCACCATGGGGTTGGCGGCCGCCGCCTGGGCCACGCAGAGCCGAGGCGTGCGGTCGACGAGCCCCAGCCGGTGGAGCATCCCGAACCCGGCGTGGAGCGCCGCCGCGTTCCCCAGGTTGCCGCTCGGCAGCACGACCCAGTCGGGGACGCTCCAGCCGAGCTGCCGCGCGAGCTCGAACGCGACGGTCTTCTGACCCTCGATGCGCAGCGGGTTCATGCTGTTCGCGAGGTAGACGAGCCCGCGCCGCGACAGCTCGCTGACGAGCGCCATGCACCCGTCGAAGTCGGTGTCGATCGCGAGCACCTTGGCCCCGTGCGCGAGCGGCTGCACGAGCTGGGCGGTGGAGACCTTGCCGCGCGGCAGGAGCACGACGACGGGCACTCCCGCCGCGGCGCCGTAGGCAGCGAGCGCGGCGGAGGTGTCTCCGGTGCTCGCGCAGGCCACGGCCCGCGCGGTGAGCGCCCCTGCGGCCTGTCCGGAGACGACCGCGCTCACGAGGACGGTCATGCCGAGGTCTTTGAAAGAGCCCGAGTGCGAGGTCCCACACTGCTTCACGTAGAGGTCGGGGAGGCCTATGGCTGCGCCGTAGCGCGCGGCGTGAACGAGCGGCGTCTTGCCCTCGCCAAGCGTCACGACGTGCGCAGGCGCGATGCCGGGCAGCACCCACTCGCGGAAGCCCCACACGCCGGAGCCGTCGAGCCCGAGGCCGGCGCCCGCGCGAGCGTCGAAGAGCTCCCGCCACTCCGCGGCGGGACGCGCGGCCAGCGCATCCTCGTCGTGCACGACCTCCAGCAGGCCGTGGCAGGTCGCGCAGCGCGGCTCGGCGAGCGTGAGCGGCAGCCGCCCGCTGCACCCCGCGAAGCAGCGAACGTGGGCCTCGGCCTTCAGGGTAGTCAATGGGGCTTCCTACTTCGGCACGCACCGCAGGACGCGCGGGTTGTCGGGCGCGGGCGCGCACCGCTCGGAGCTCGGGCAGTCGGAGTCGAGGCAGCACACGTCGCGACACACTCGGCTCGTGGTGGAGCCGTCAGGTTGGCCGTTCGCCTCGAGCTCGCACTGCGTGCTCGCGCAGTCGTCGCCGGTGGTGCACGGGGCCTTCGCGGGGGCCCGCGCGCCGGTGGGGAGGCAATGCTGGACGATGTCGGTGCCGTTCGGGCCGGCGAAGTTCCAAATACACGAGTTTCCCGCGCCGCACTGCGCGCTGGCGCAGCACCGCACGCCGCACGCGGTCTGGCCGATGCAGTAGTTCGAGCGGCAGTTGGAGTTGCCGCTGCAGGCGCCGCCCGCGTCTTTCGCCACGGTGCTCGGCGGGTTGGCGCACACGAAGCCCGTGTACTTGGACGAGAGCGTGCGAACGTTGCAGGTGCCGCCTGCGCAGTCGCCGTCGGCGCAGCAGGAGTCGATGCAGCGCTTGCCGCCGCTCCCGCCGAGATCCGCGCAGAGACCGCTGCGGCAGTCGGTGTTGGTGCCGCACGACGTGCCGCCCTTCGCGCCGCCCGACGGCGGCAGGCTGCGGTCCGGGGCGAGCGCGGCCGCCGCGACGCAGTAGCTGCCCCCCGAGCCGGGCGCGAGGCACGCGAACCCCGCCGCGCATTGCTCGGACGTGCAGCAAATCTTCGTGCACACGGGGCCCGACGTCTGGGCCGCTTGGCCGAGCAGGCCCTCCGTGCCGCAGAGGAGCCCTGCGGCGCACTCCTTGTCGAGGCGGCAGGCGCCGCCGAGCTGCGCCGGGCCGACGGCCGAGTCGCGGCGATCGGGCCCCGCGTCCACGATCGGGGGCTCGAGGGTGTCGGGGACGTTGGCGTCCTCGGGCGGGGGAGGCGGCGGCGGGGCCGTGTCTTTCGGGTTCCCCACCACGCAGGTCCCGCCGCTGCAGAACTGGCCCGTGGGGCACGCGCCGGCGGCGCCCTCTTGGCACACGTAGGGCGGCGGCTCCGTGGGCACGATGAGCTGGCACCCGAACGCGGCGCCCAGCAGGCTCACGATTGCGCCGGTGATCCAGAGGCGGGCCCGCTGATTTGGGCGGAGCGAGAGCTTCTTCATGGCCACCCCGTCACGAGCATGACGCCGCCGCCGGACCGGTCGACCATCGGCGCGAGCCCGACCTTCTGAGGGCTCGCGAGGACCTTTGGCCGCGCAAAATAGAGCACGGCGGCCGCGGCGACGCCCACGATCCCTACGGCGAAGCCAACGTCGGAGACGACCGCGGAGGTGTGCGCCGCGTCGCTCTTCGCGACGAGGTCGGCGTAGCTACCGTCGCGCCCCGTCGTGAAGCCCGCGCCCGGGCGCTCCGCGAGCGCCTTGAACCCGAAGATCGCGCCGACGGCGAGCCCGACCAGGCCCACACCCGCGGCCCCGAGGGTGGCGCCGTCGACGCGGCCTCGCGGGGGTGGCCCTTGAGGCGTCTCCTTGGGCGGCGGGGGCTCGACGATCGCGGGCGGCTCGTTCTTCTTCTGGTCTTCGAGCTGCTTTTTGGCGCCCTCGAGCCGGAGGATGATGGCGTCCGCGCGAGACTTCTCGGCGTCGGTGACGTCGGCCATTTCACGGTATCCGCGGAACTGTTCGAGCGCCTCGTCGAAGAGCGCGAGCTTCTCGTCCACGATTCCGAGGTTGAACACGAGCTCTTTCGACGTGGGGTCGAGCCGCTTCGCCTCCAGCAGCTCGAGCCGAGCGTCGCGGTAGTTGCCCTGACCATAGAGCTCGCGGGCCTTGGCGAAGTGGCGCTGTGCCTCGGCGTGCGCGCCCTCCTCGAGGCTCTGCGCGCTCGCCGGGCGGCTGAGCAGGGAGGGCGCCGCGGCTCCGAGGGTGAGCGCGAGCCAGACGAACCAGCCTCCGGGGCGGACCTGACGAACCATAAGCAGAGAGAGTCTAGCCGAACTCGGCGCGCGACGCGCTCAGAACCGCTCAGGTGTAAGGAGCGGGGGTCTGGGGCGTTGAGGCGACATGGAGGTCGTCATGTCTCGTCCCAGGTCGTGTGGCAGGTCGTCTCGCAGGTCGTCTCGCGCGGTGGCGTCGCTCGCGGCGGCCGCCGTCGCGGCCTGCGCCTCGCTTTGGAGCGCGCCCTCGCGCGCCGAGGAGCCCGTCGTCGTCGCGGGGCAATACGCGTCGCCCCCCGGTCGCGCCCCGCTCGCCGTGGTCGACGAGCCAGATCGGGGGGAGCGCTACGAGCTCACCGAGCCGGAGATCGTGCACAAGCGCGCGCCCGTGCGGATCGCCCTCGGGCCGTCGTTCCTGACCACCGGCAAGGGGCTCGGCGTTGGGCTGGGGGTCGGGCTCGAGCTCGGCTCGGGCAGGGTGGGCGGTCGCATCTCCGCGACCTGGCTGCGCGGCGAGGGCACACGGTCGGGCGTCGTCACCCCCACCGGCGACGCGGTCGGGCACTACGTGGGCGAGCTCACGCTCGACCTGCTGAAGCGCGGATCGATCCACCCGGTGGTAGCTGTGGGTGGAGGTGTGCTCCATGTGTCGCGGCCCGACGTGAGCGGCGTGGTGGCCGTCGGCACGGTGCGCGCTTCCCTCGAGTACTTCGCCCCGATCGACGAGGCCGACCTCCGGATCGGCGTCGACGCCACAGGCGGTCTCGCGGGCCCGGGCGACGACGCGCTGCGCGACGTGCGCGGCTACGGGCTATTTGGTGTGCACGCGGCCCTGGGCTTCTGAGCCGAAGGGCGACGTCGGGTGTCAGCGCGCGTGGCCCGTCGCGGGTCGTCGCGCCTGTTGCGGCGGTCGGGCCTCTTGGGTACTGCTTCCGCATGGCGCTGGAAGACGACGTTCGAGACCTCTGCACCCGCGCGCGCCGCGCCGCCCGCGCGCTCGCGCCTCGGCCGACCGCGGCGAAGGACGCAGGGCTCGCAGCGCTCGCGGCTGGGCTCCGCGCGGGCGCGGCCGAGGTGCTTCGCGCGAACGCCGAGGACCTCCGCCTCGCCGAGGCGCGCGGGATGGCCTCGGCCATGCTCGATCGCCTGCGGCTCGACGAGGCGCGCGTCGCGGCCGTCGCGGCCAGCGTCGACGAGGTTCGCGCGCTCCCCGATCCGGTGGGCGAGCTCATCTCGGAGTCGGTTCGGCCAAGTGGCCTCCGCGTCCGGCGGATCCGCGTGCCGATCGGCGTCGTGGCGATGATCTACGAGGCGCGGCCCAACGTGACGATCGAGGCGAGCGCCCTCACGCTGAAGAGCGGCAACGCGATCGTGCTGCGCGGCGGCTCCGAGGCGATCCACACGAACCGCGCGCTCGCGGCGGTGGTCTCCGAGGCGCTCCGCGAGGCCGAGCTGCCCGTCGACGCCGTGCAGCTCGTCCCGTTCACCGATCGCGACGCCGTGCGGGCGCTCGTGCAGCAGTCCGACACCGTCGATCTCGCGATCCCGCGGGGCGGTGAGTCGCTGATTCGCTTCGTCACCGAGCACGCCCGCGTGCCGGTCGTGCAGCACTACAAGGGCGTCTGCCATGTCTTCCTCGACGCGGGGTGTGACCTCGCGCATGCGCTCGCGATCGTCGAGAACGCGAAGCTGCAGCGGCCGGGCGTGTGCAACGCGCTCGAGTGCCTGCTCGTGGCCGAGAGCGACGCGGCGCGCCTGCTGCCGGCGATCGCGGACCACCTCGCGAGCCGCGGGTGCCAACTCCGCGGGTGCGAGCGCGCGCGCGCGATCGTGCCGCCGATGACACCCGCCACGGAGGCGGACTGGGGCGCCGAGTTCCTCGACCGCGTGCTCGCCGTTCGCGTCGTCGACGGGCTCGATGGCGCCCTCGCGCACATCGCACGCTACGGCTCCGGTCACACGGAGGCGATCGTCACGCCCAGCGAGGCGAGCGCGGCGCGGTTTCGCCTCGAGGTCGACGCGGCGTGCGTGGCGATCAACGCTTCGACGCGTTTTCATGATGGTGGTCAGATGGGGCTGGGCGCCGAGATCGGCATCGCGACGAGCCGGCTCCACTGGCGCGGGCCGATGGGGCTCGAGTCGCTCACGACCATGAAGTGGCTGCTCGAAGGCCAGGGCCACGTCCGAGGTTGACGGCGGGCGAGCTTTCCGTCGAGCATCACGACTCGCGCACCCGCGCATGCCAGCATGCGCGGTCGCGCCATTACGAACGATCAGGAGACCTCTTTGGCTTCGACAAAAAAACCGACCAAGGCCGCCACCCCGGCTGCAAAGCCCCGCGCCGCCTCGGACACCCGTGACGTCCCGAAGCCCGCGGCCGAGCGCCCGCGCCTCCGCTCCTCCCATGGCGGAGCGGCTCCGTCGAAGCCCGCCAAGCCAGCGAAGCGTGCGGCGCCGGCCGCGCCGAAGCGCACCTCGCTCACCTCGCTCACCTCGCGCACCTCGCCAACCGCGCCGAAGCGGGCCGCCGCCTCGCGCGTGAAGGCGACCGTGGCGGGCGTCACCAAGGCGGCGACGGAACCCGCTCGCGCCACCGCAGAGGCCGCTCCGAAGAGCCGTCGCCCGCGCATTGCGGGCGCGGCACCGCCGGCCGTGGGCTCCGCGAGCGACGACGCGCGCGAGGTCGCGGTCGCCATCGCGGTGGCGGCTCTCGACAAGAAGGCCCACGCGCTCGAGATCTTGGACGTCTCCGGGAAGGTCGACTACGCCGACTTCCTCGTGCTGATGTCCGGGAAGAGCGATCGGCAGGTGTCGGCGCTCGCGCAGGGCATCGAGGACGCGCTCCGACGCAAGGGGCGGCACGCGCTCTCCATCGAAGGGCTGCCCCACGCCGTGTGGGTGCTCATGGACTTCGGTGACGTCGTGGTGCACGTCTTCCAGGAAGACTCGCGCCAGCTATACGACCTCGATGGCCTGTGGATGGACGCGCGCCGAATCCCGCTGCCTTCCGAGCCCGCGCGCGCCTGAGCGCGCGGCCGGTCGCCACAGGGGACCAGGTGAGTCGGCGCGGGCCTCGAGCGCCCGAGCTCGCTCCGCGGGCGCCTCTGGGGGCGTCTCAGGGGCGCGCGAGCGCTGTCGTGATCGCCGTGACGATCTCGGGCGATTCGGGATCAACCCCGTCGCCGAAGCGCTCGATCACCTTGCCGTCCTTGCCGACGAGGAACTTCACGAAGTTCCACTCGATCTCGCCGCCCGCGGTCGGCTGCGCCTTCAGCCACTTGTAAATGGGGTGAGCGGTCGGCCCATTCACCATGGTCTTCTCGAACATGGGGAACTCGACCTGGTAGGTCTTCTCGCAGAAGTCCTTGATGTCCTGAGCGGTCCCCGGCTCTTGCTCGCCGAACTCGTTGCTCGGGAACCCGAGCACGACGAAGCCGCGCGCGCGGTAGGTGCTGTAGAGGTTCTGCAGCCCTTCGTACTGAGGCGTGTTCCCGCAGAACGAGGCGACGTTCACGAACAACGCGACCTTGCCGCGGTAGTCGCACATCGAGACGGTCTTGTTGAGCACCAGCGTGGTCGCGGACAGCTCGTAGAGCTCGCCGGGCTTGGCGGCCGGGACGCAGGCCCCCGGGGGTGGGGCGGGCGGCTCGGTGGTGCCCGTGGGCTTCGTCGACGGCGTCGGGGTAGGGGTGGATGGGGTGGGGGCGGTGCCCGAGCCGGTGCCCGTGGCGGTCGCGGTCGCGCTCGCCGCGGGCGTGGGGCCCTGCGAAGGCTGCGTGGTGACGGAGCACGCGGCGCCGGCGAGCACCGCGGTCGCGGCGGCGGCGTGGAGAGCTTGGCGGAAGGCTTGGCGCATGGTGGCTCCTGGTCGTGTCGTCGCGTGTGTCGGCTCTACGCACCGTAGCCAACGGCGGATCGCCCCGCAAGACGCCCCCCCGCCGCTCGGTCCGTGCCGGACGCGCGGCGTCGTGCGACGATGCGCGCATGTGCGAGCTCCTGGGCATGGAGTGCAACGTGCCGACCGACATCGTCTTTTCGTTCTCGGGGCTCGCCCTGCGTGGAGGCCTCCGTGGTCCGCACTCGGACGGGTGGGGCCTCGCGCTCTATGAGGGGAAGGCGGTCCGCACGTTCCTCGAGCCGGAGGCCGCGGCGCGCTCGCCGCTCGCCGACTTCGTGCGCAACCACCCAGTGAAGACCCTCCTCGCGGTCGCCCACGTGCGGCTGAAGACCCGTGGCAAGGCGACGCTCGAGAACACCCACCCTTTCGTCCGCGAGCTATGGGGTCGCAGCTGGACCTTCGCGCACAACGGCACGGTGCGGGGCGCCGGCAGGCTGCCGCTCGGGCGCTTCCGGCCCGTCGGCAACACGGACAGCGAGCGCGCGTTCTGCGCGATCCTCGCGCGGCTCGAGGCGCGGTTCTCGGAGTACCCCCGCTCGCGCGAAGGTAAGCGCGCGCTCTGGCAGGCCGTCACGGACGCCGGCGCCGAGGTGGGCGCCCGCGGGTCGTTCAACTTCCTCCTCGCCGACGGTCAGCACCTCTTCGCGCGCTGCGCGACCAAGCTGCACCACATCGTGCGGCGCGCACCCTTCGGCGCAGCGACGCTCGCGGACGACGAGCTGCGCGTCGACTTCGCCGAGGTGACCACTCCGACCGATCGCGTCGCGGTGATCGCGACGGCGCCGCTCACCCGCGACGAGGTGTGGACCGCCGGCGCGCCCGGCGATCTCTGGGTGTTCCGTCGCGGCGCGCTGCGCGCGACGCTGAGGGCGTGAGCCGTGGTCCGCGCGAACCGCGCAGGTGCCCGCCCTCGCCCCCGCGCCGCCGCGGAGACCGAGGCCGACGCGGCGCTCGCGGCGCTCCGCGGGCTCTACGGCCGGGTGGACGCGCTCCTCGCGGACACGACCTGCGACGCGAGCACCGAGTGCTGTCGCTTCGGCGTGACGGGCCGCGAGCCCTACGTGACCCCTCTCGAGCTCGCGGAGCTCCTCCGCGCGGTGCGCGCCGTCGGCGGGCTCCCGAAGCGCCGCGGGCTGCCGCTCGCCCGCGAGGCCGCCGGCCAGGCGTGGTGCCCGCTGCTGGGCGACGATGGCCGCTGCCGCGTGTACGCCGCCCGCCCGCTCGGGTGCCGCACGTTCTTCTGCTCGCGCGCTTCACGGCCGGGGAAGGCTCCGCGGGACGAGGTGCGTGCGCTCCTCGTCGAGCTGTCCGCCCTCTCCGAGCGCTTCGACCCTCGCGGCGGGCGAGGCGCGCCCCTCACCCAGGCCCCGGCCCTGCGTGAGGTCCTGAAGCGCGCGGGCCGCTAGTCTCCTGGAAGCGTGATCCCTTCCAGAAGTCGCGCGGCTCGGCCTTTCGCCACAAGGGAGCGAGGGGGTGTCCCGTTTTCGGCGGCGGTGGGAGGATACTCATGTTCGAGGGTCGGCGTTCTCGCGCGGTCACCCCCGAAACCACTGCCCCCCTGAGCGCAACGCGCCGCCGCCACCGCGCGGAACGACGTCCGAGTTGAGGACGGGCCCGCCGCCGCCGAAAACGGGGCACCCTCGCTCCCCCCCTCGCTCCTCGGCATGACACCGAAGACCGGACTTCTGATACGAACCACGACTCCAGGGGACTAGCCGGCCGGCGAGTCGCGGGTGCTGGCGAGTGTTGGAACGACGCTTGCGAAGGGGTAGAAAGCTCTGGTGCGCCGCCCGCGAGGTCCTCTAGGCACCGCTGCCCTCGGCGCAGGCTACATGCTCGTGCTTGCGTGGCGCGCGGGTCGCGAGGCCGAGGACGGCGATCTCGGCGACAAGGCGGCGGCCGTAAGTCGCTTTATCGAGCTAAAATTTGCTTCTGAAATCAATCACATAGCGATGGCCATCGGCGCGTGCGCGATCGGCATCGGGCTCCTCCTCGGGCTCGGGGCGTACGGGCTCATGCGCGCCCGCGGCGCCCACCGCGCGACGTGGGCCCGCTTCCTCGTCGAGTCGCTAGTGGTCGTGGCCGGGCTCCACGCGCTCGCCACGCTCCACGCCATGGCGCGGGCCCCGCAGCTCTACGCCACCCGGTTTTACGCGCGCGGTGGCGCGCTGCGCACGCTCCAGGTGCTCGTCACCGACGTGCTCGGTCCGCGCGGGACGACGGCCCTCGCGCTCGCGGTAGTGGTCGCCTACGCCCTCGGCCCAGGGGGGCGTCGCGCGGTCACTCGCCCTGCGCGCGCGCTCGGGGCGCGGGCGTGGACGCGGCTCCGGGGTGTCGCGCCGGGGGCCGCCGCGCTCTGCCTCGTGAGCGGGGGTCAGTCGGAGGCCCCGTCCCCGCCGGGCGTCGGCGCCGCGCAGAGCGCCGCGACCCCGGGCGCTCCCGCCACGCCGAGCCCGCCCTCGACGGCGTCGACCGGCAGGCCCGGGGGCCAGCGACCCAACGTACTCATCCTCGCCGCCGACTCGCTCCGGGCCGACCGCATCGCCGCCACGACGACACCGAACCTCCTCGAGCTGGCGGCGCGCTCGACGCGCTTCGATCGGGCGTACGTCTCGGTGCCCCGCACGTTCTCGTCGTGGGTCACCCTCCTCACGGGGCGCCACGCGCATCACCACGGTGTCCGCTCGATGTTCCCGCGGTGGGAGGACCGCGCGAAGGACCTCGACGCCTTGCCTCAACGCCTCGCGCGGGAGGGGTACGCGACCGAGGTCGTCGGTGACTACGCGGCCGACATCTTCGGCCGGGTCGATCTCGGGTTCGCCCGCGTGGACACCCCGAGCTTCGACTTCCGCCAGATGCTGCGCCAGCGCGGGCTCGAGCGCGAGACGCCTCTGCTGCCGTTTCTCCACTCGCACGCGGGCCGTTCGCTCTTTCCCGTGCTGAAGGAGCTGTCGCACGCCGCGGACGCCGACCTCCTCGCCGACGACACGATCTCGGCCCTCGCGCGGCTCGGCCGCGGACACCGCGATCCTGGAAGCGCGCCGTTCTTCCTCACCGCCTTCTTCTCGACCGCACATTTCCCGTATGCGGCGCCTGCTCCGTACTACCGCCGCTTCTCGGACCCGGCCTATCGAGGCCGCTACAAGTACCACAAGCCGGTCGGCCTCGGCGGCGAGGCGCCCCCAGACGAGGCCGACGTCCGGCAGATTCGCGCGCTGTACGACGGCGCCGTGCTCAGCATCGACGACGCCATGGGGCGCGTGCTGCGAGCGCTCACGAAGCTGGGGCTCGCCGACGACACGATCGTGGTCGTCACCGCCGACCACGGGGAGACCCTCTACGATCATGGCCACGGCCAGGGGCACGGCGATCACCTCTTCGGCGATGAGGGCACCCACGTGCCGCTCATCGTCCACGATCCGCGCGCGCCCGGCGGCCGACGCGCGACGGAGATCGTGCGCGACGTCGACATCGCGCCCACCCTCTACGAGCTGACCGGGGCCTCGGCGCCCTCCACGGTCGACGGCCGCTCGCTCGCGCCGGCGCTCTCCGGGGGCCCCCTCGCGCCGAGCTATGCGTACGCCGAGACCGAGCTCTGGTTCACCGAGGACATCCTCGCGCTCCCGCCCCGCCAGCGGCTGCCGTACCCCGGCATCATGCAGATGACCGAGCTCGACTCCACCCACGGTCAGGTCGAGGTGGTGCTCCAGAAGGCCATGGCGCCCGTCACGCTCGTCGCGCGCCACCGCATGGTGCGCGACGAGCGCTGGAAGCTCCTCTACATCCCCACGCGGATGGGTGTGGAATACATGCTGTTCGACACCGAGCGGGACCCGGGCGAGGTCGTCGACGTCGCCAAGGGCCACCCCGACGAGGTCGCGCGCCTCCGCGCGCCGCTTTGGAAGTGGATGCTGGAGGATCGCAGCATGATCGAGCGCGACGGCATGCTCGTCCCGCGGGAGGAGGCGAAATGAGGCCGCGTCGGATCGTCGCCGCGCTCGCCGCGCCCGTGGTCATCGTGCTGGCCGCCGGCGGCTCTCTGGCCCTGGCGTTCTCACGGGGTGGGGGCGCGGATCCGACAGCCCCACCGCCGCGCCCTCCCAGCGCCGAGGCGGGCCCCGCCGCGGCGAGCCCGGTGCGGGACGGGGGCGCTCCGGCCGCCGACTTCAGCGTGGCGCTGCGCTTCACCGAGGCCATGGCGACCGCCCGGGTCGAGGCTCCGCGCGCGGGCGAGCTCGACGGCCTGCTGGCGGCGCACTGGCGTCGGCTGCGCCCCCCGTTCGTGCGCGTCCCACAAGACCTCTCGCGGCACGTGTCTTCTTTCTCCCTGCGCACCAGCGAGAAGGAGGAGCAGCACGCGGTCAGCACGGGCTCCGGCTCCGGCTCTTGGCGCCCCGACGCGCGCCTCTGGAACATGAACGAGGGCAGCTTCGACCAGCGCGAGTCGATCGTGTTGCCCACCCCCGCGAGCGTGTCGTTTCCGGTCACCCTCCCGGAGGGCGCGCGCGTGACGTTCGGCGCCGGCACGGCCAACGCGTCGCGGAAGACGCTCCTTTTTCGCGTGCAGTTTGCACCCAATACGGGCGCGCCGCCTCCGGCGTGCGAGACCCGTGTGCCGCCCGAGCGCCAGCGGCTCTGGACCGACGTGACGTGCGATCTCGCCACCTCCGCGCTCGCCGCCGGCCGGCTCACCTTCGGTGTCACCGCGGTCGATCCGCTCCCCGGCGAGGCGCCCCGGCGCCATCGTCCGTCGGAGGCGGGCGCGGCCGACGACGCGGCGCTAGAGAGTCGAGGCCAGACCCCGCTCGCGTTGCTCGGCCAGCCCTCCCTCTGGGGGCGCGCGCGAGCCGTACCGTACAACGTGCTCTGGATCGTGATCGACGCGCTCCGTCCGGACGCCATCGCGAGCTTCCACGACGACGCGCGCGACGCCGCGATGGCCGCGGCCGAGCTGCCCCCCCTGGAGGCGCTCTTGCCGAAGGTGCCGGGGCTCATGCCGGGGATCGACGCGCTGGCGAAGCGGGGCGTCGTGTTTCGATCCGCGACCTCCGCGGCCTCGTGGACGCGCCCGGGTACGCTCGCGATGCTGAGCGGCGCGCGGTCGAGCGAGCTCGGCATCGAGACGAAGAGCTGGGTGCTCTCGCCCGACGCGGTCACCCGCTTCTACGGATCGGATCCTCCGCTCCTGCCCCTGCTGCTCCGCAAGCACGGCGCGCCCGTCCACGCGTTCGTGAACAACTACTTCCTCGTCGGCTACACGCCCATCGGCGTCGACATGGGGTTCGAGCAGGTCTTCGACCACCGCTACCGCACGGGCGACACCGCCGAGATCACGAAGAGCGCGGTGGAGTTCCTCGAGTCGAGGCGTGACTCGAGGTTCTTCGCGTTCGTGAACTACAACTCGCCCCACGACCCGTACGATCCGCCCGCCGAGATGCTCGCGCGCGTGCCGCCGCCCCCGATCGGCCCCAAGGACCCCGTGGTCCGCCGCTACCTCGGGGAGTGCGCGAAGGACGACGCCGCGGTCGCCGCGCTCATGAACGCGCTCGACCGCTCGGGTCTCCGCGAGCGCACCCTCGTGGTCGTCACCGCAGACCACGGAGAGACCCTGTCGTCGGCCCACGTGGGGAAGTCGAACGACGGAATTCAGGTGCGATTTCATCACTCTGCGAGCAACTTCGAGGAGACCACCCGCGTCCCCATCTTGCTCTCGCTGCCCGGCGTGCTGCCGGAGGGCCGCGCGGTGGACGCGCGCGTCCGCAGCACCGACATCGCGCCCACGGTGCTCGATCTCCTGGGGCTCGAGCGGCCCGCGAAGATGAGCGGCAAGAGCCTCCGCGGGCTCGCGACCTCCGACGTGCGCGAGGCCGAGCCGCGCGTGGTCGTCACCGAGGGGCGCGGCACACGCTCCGTCATCTACGGAGCGTGGCACTTTCTCGTGCGCGATCCCGAGGCCGGGCGCGACGGCGGCCCGGGCTTCGCCGGCAAGGAGCTGCTGTTCGACCTCGCGAAGGATCCGGGCGAGCGCCACGACCTCGCCCGCGAGCGCCCCGGAGACGTCGCCGAGCTCCGCGCGCGGCTCGACGCCGCCATGAAGAACGTCGCCGTGGCGGGCAGCGCGGAGCCCGCCGCGCCCGCCAAAGACGATCTTCCCCAGCTGCACGTGCGCTTCGCGGGAGGTGGCCGCGTGCTTCACGTGCGCGGATCGCTGAAGGTGCTCGGGGGCGGGCGCGCGGCGCAGCTCACGCCTGTGGGCGTCGGGGCCGACGCGTTCACGCGCACCGCCGACGGCTTCGAGGTCGTCCTCGACACGGCCCCGCGCGACGCGCTCGGCTTCGATCTGCTCACCGATCCGCCGTCGGCCGATCTCGCCTGGGCGTTCACCGAAGACGAGCGGCCGCTCGCCGTCGCGTTCGGCGGGCCCTTTGGGATCGCACGCAAGGGCCTGGAGCGGGGCCTGGCCGGCGAGCTCGAGCGGCGGGCGGTGGGCGCGCCGCGTTTTCCCGAGCTCGACCCGGGGCGCGACGTCGGGCTCTTCGTCACCCGCGATCGGGCGGGCGCCGCCTTCACGCAAGAAGGGGCCGCCGGGGAGGGCGCGGCGGAAATGGCGCGAATGCTCCGCGAGTGGGGCTACGCCAACGGTTCGGGCGCCTCGAAGAAGTAGCCGAAGTGAAGGCGACGCGGAGGCCCGGGCCCCCGCGTCGCGTGCGTGCGAGCCGAGCGCCGTTCAGGGAACGACGACGACCACGCCCGTCATGGTGGAGTGCGCCGTGCAGACGTAGCCGAACGTGCCCGCCGCCGGGAACGTGTTGGTGTTCGCGCTCTTGATGGGGTTGTTGGCGTCGCCGCCCTTCACGCCGATCGGGTGGATCCCGAGCTCGCCCTTCCAGGTGACGGTCTGGCCGACCTTGATCCTCATGCAGGCCTCCGGGGTGGTCGACACGTTGAAGCCCCAGGCGATCTCGCGGCTCGCGCCGTCGGCGGTGCGGTCGACGTAGTTCTTGCAGCCGTTGAGGTCGGGCCCGGGGACCGTGGGCGGCGTGGTGCCCGTGCCGGTGCCGGTGGCGGTGCTCGTGGTGGTGCCCGTGGCGGTCGTGGTCGACGACGGCGAGGTCCCCGCGTCCGTCGCGGTGGCGGAGTCGCTACAGGCGGCGACGGCGATGCCTGAGGCTGCGAGCGCGGCGAGTGCGGCGAGACGTACGGCGTTCTTCATGAAAATGCTCCCTCGTGAAAGTCCCAAGCCCAGAGGGCGCACGGCCCACGTGGAGAGCAAAGCACGTGCGGCCTCCCGAGTCGCGCATAATTTGCGCACCGGGAGGCCGTCGGGGGAAGCGGTTCGGCTGGAGCCTACGGGACGACTTGGATCGCGCCGGTCATGCTCCCGTGGAACTCGCACACGTAGCCATAGACGCCCGCCGCGTCGAACTGGATGGTCACGTCGGTGTCGCCCTGCTGGCCGTTCACGATCGGGCTCGGCGTGGTGCCGCCAGAGGCCTTCAGCGGGTGGCTCGTGAAGTTGCCGGCCCAGGTCACGCTCTGCCCCACCTTGATCTTCAGGCAGCGCCCGGGCGCACCGCCGACGGCGAGATCCCAGGTGATCCCGGCCGCCACCGCGGTCGCGTCGACGAAGCTCGTGCAGCCGTTGACGACCGGCGGGGAGGGGGGAGCGTCCGTCGCCGCGTCCGTCGCCGCGTCCGTCGCCGCGTCGCCGCCGCCGCCGCCGTCGCCCACGCCCACGCCCACGCAGGTGGACAACGCCTGGGTCTCGGCGTTGCACGCGTTGTCGCCGACTTCGCTCTCGCCGGCGTCGTCGCAGAAGCGGTTGGTCTCGAGGCACTTGTAGAATGCACGCAGCTGGGGGAGGCACTTCCCGGCGTCCTCCGCGGCCTTGCAAGCCGCCTTCGCCTCGGCGACCTCGGCGGGCTTGTCCTTCGGGCAGGTCTTGACCGAGTCGCACACGCCGGTCGGCGTCGTCGAGTCGGCGCCGGCGTCCGAGGCCGTGCCGGTGGTGGACGAGCAGCCACCGAAGGCAGCGAGCCCCGTGGTGAGCAAGGCGGTGAGCACGAGGAGCTTCTTCATCGGGACCTCAATTCAAGTGGAAGGACGCCCGGGCGTCGACGCGCAGGCCAGCAGCCGACAAGATTAGAGGAGATCCCTCTTGCTTTCCAGTTTGCGGGCTCCCAGCCTCACGTCCGATTGCAGCCCGTCGGCGAGGGAGGCGAGGCCGCTGGGGCGCCGCGCGCGTTTCTCCGATCCTGTTTCTCCTGTTTCTCCTGTTTCTCCTGTTTCTCCTGTTTCTCACGTTTCTCACCGCCCGCTAGAATTCCCGGGAGGGGCGCTCTAGTCTCGCGCCGCTCATGCGCCTCGCGAAGCTCATCGGCCCGGACCTCAAGGCGCTCCTCCGAGAGGACCCCGAGCAGACGCGCGCGGTGCTCACGGAGATGCACGCCGAGGATCTCGCCGACCTCGTCGCCGAGCTCGACCCCGATGACGCCGCGCTGCTCCTCCAGCGCCTCCCGGCCGACGAGGCCGCGCCCATCTTCGAGCGCCTCGAGGAGCACGAGCAGGAGGAGCTCGCGCAGCTCATGCCGGCCGAGTCGGTGGCGCAAATCGCCAGCGAAATGGCGCCGGACGACCGCGCCGACCTGTTCAGCGCCCTCCCGGAGGACGTCGGCACGAAGCTCCTGGCGACGCTCGAGAAGGTCGACCCCGAGGCCGCGCAGGAGGTCCGGGAGATCGAGAAGTGGCCCGAGACCAGCGCCGGCCACCTCATGACCACCGACTTCGTGCAGGTGCCGCCGCGGGGCACCGTCGCCGACGCCATCGCGGCGGTGCGCGCGTTCTCCGAGGAGCACAACGCGCCCATTTACCACGTGTATGTGGTCGACAAGGCCGAGCACCTCATCGGCACCGCGAGCATGCGCGCGCTGCTGCTCGCGTCGCCCGACGCGCCGCTCGCCCCGGAGATCCGCGAGTGCGTGCACAGCGTACGGCCCGACCTCGATCAAGAAGAGGTCGCGCGCGGCATGGCCAAGTACGATCTGAACGTCGTCCCGGTGATCGACAAGAACGACGTGCTGCTTGGCGTGATCACCATCGACGACATCGTCGACGTCCTCACGCAGGAGCAGACCGAAGACGTCCAGAAGCTCGGCGCGATCGAGCCGCTCGATGTGCCTTACTTCCAGACCAGCTTCGTCAGCTTCATCCGGAAGCGCGGGGTATGGCTGCTCGCGCTCTTCCTGGGCGAGTTCTTCACGCAGACGGCGCTGCGGCACTACGATCCCGTGTTCGAGGCTATTCACGGCGCGGCGTACTACGTGCCGCTCCTCATCTCGGCAGGAGGCAACTCCGGCTCCCAGTCGTCGACGCTCATCATCCGCGGGCTCGCCGTGGGCGAGATTAAGTCTTCGGATTTCTTAAGGATTCTTGTTCGGGAGAGCCTCATGGGGTTCGTGCTCGGCCTCGGCCTGGCGGCCGTCGGCTTCGTGCGGGTCCTCATGTACCCGGAGCAGACGGTCCCGTTCGCCCTCACTGTGTCCGCCTCGCTGGTCTTCATCGTCATGACCGGCTGCACCGTCGGCAGCCTCCTCCCCATTCTCCTCAAGCGCATCGGGCTCGACCCCGCGACGAGCTCCACGCCGTTCATCGCGAGCCTCGTCGACGTCCTCGGGATCGTCATCTTCGTCCAGGCAGCCAAGCTCATCATGGTCGCGACCCTCAGCCGCGCCGCGCTCGGTCATCCATGACCTCGAGGGTCCTCGCCCCGCTGGCCATCACCGCGACGCTCGTTCTGGTCGGCTGCCCCAAGAAGAACAAGCCCCCGCCCGTGGAGCGGGTCTGGCTCGGCGAGACCCTCGCGTGCGCGCGCCTCGTGAGCGGCGCGCTGCGCTGCCAGGGCGACGGGTCGACCGGCGCGCTCGGGCCGACCTCCACCGGCGCTCCTCACGGGCCGGTGACGCTCCCGTTCGAGGGCGCGGTGCTCTCCATCGAGCTCGCCCCGGGGTCGCTCTGCGTGGTGCTCGAGGGGCGCGCGCCCGCGTGCCAAGGAGCCGGCGTGAAGGTGGCCCCAGCCCCGCCCGGGGGCTGCCGCCTCGAGCACGGGCGGGCGGTCACCTGCGCCGGCGCCCGCTGGCCCGAGCCCGTGACCTTCGATCGCGCCGGCCCCATCGCGGAGCTCGCCGAGGGCCGCAAGCACGCCTGCGCCCGCATGGAGAACGGCACCGTGCTCTGCTGGGGCGAGAACGACCGTGGCCAGCTCGCCTCGCCGCCCCCGCGAGGGTCTCGGGCTCCGGCCCCCGTCCAAGGCATCTACGGGGCCACGGCCCTCGTCGCCGCGGCCGACGGCACGTGCGCGGTCCTCGCCGACAAGTCCGTCCGCTGCTGGGGCGACAACAAGAACGAGCGCCTCGCGGTCGGGCATGGTCCGGTCCTCGACGTGCCCACGCCGGTTCATTTTTGAATCGACGGTCAGGCGGGCTCGCTGCGCGCTCCCCTGCGCGCCCCAGTCCGGCTAAGCTCCGCGCCGAGGCGCTGTTGCACCCGTGAAGCTGGAGCGGAGGCCCGAAGGGGCGAACGAAGGTCGACGGCGAGGCGAGGTCTCGCCGTGAACAAACACTACGACGTGGTCGTCCTGGGCATGGGCCTCGGGCCGCTCGTCACCGCCGCGCTGCTCTCGCGGCGCTCGTGGCGCGTGCTCGTGCTCGGCCAGGCCGAGCGCCCCCCGGCCTACTCGTTCGACGGGATCCCGCTCTCGCGCCGGGCGTTCACCCTGCTGTTTGGCGCCTCGCCGGTCTGGCTCCGTGCCCTCGGCGAGCTCGCCCAGACCATGACGTTTCGCCGCATGACACGCCCGCTGGAGCCGATGTTCCAGGTCCTCGGCGACGGCCTGCGCCTCGAGGTCCCTCCCGACGTCGAGCGCTTCGGCGCGGAGATCGACCGCGAGTTCGCCGGTGTGCGCCGCGCGACCGACGACCTCTACGCCGAGCTCGGGCGCGTGAACGGCGAGGCCGACAACGCCTTCGAGCGCGACGTGGTGTGGCCGCCCGGCACCTTCTGGGAGACGCGCGCCACCCGACGCGCGCTGGTCGACGTGCGCCTCGCCGAGTCCCCGGGGCGCGACCTCATGGCCGACTTCCCGGCCTCGCACAAGCTCCGCCGGGTGGTCCACGAGACCGCTCGCCACGGCACCGACGCGACCCACCTGCCCGCGTTCGCGCTCGCCCGCGCCCACGGCTCGCTCACGCGCGGGGTGCTTCGCCTCGACGGCGGCGAGGCCGAGCTCACCGAGTTTCTGGTGGGGCGTATCCGCGCGCAGGGCGGGGAGGTGCGCCCCGCCGACCGGGCGGTCTCGATCGTGCAGCGCGGGGGCAAGGTGCGCGCCGTGGAGCTCGACGGCCACGCCGAGCCCTTGGGCGTGAATTTCGTCGTGAGCGGCGGTACTCTCCAGGATCTCCTGCGCCTCGCTCCTACGTTCCCGGTGCCTCGGCGCCTCGCGGACGCCTACGTCGAGCTGCTCGCCGAGGAGCATCGCTACTGCGTCTCGCTGCTCGTTCGCGACGAGGCCCTCCCCCCGCCGCTCGGCGTCGAGTCGTTCGTGCTAGGCGAGCCGTCGCGCGCAGAGCTCTCCGTGCACCTCCAGCGCCGGCCTGGCCCGCTGCCTGGCACCACGTTGCTGCTCGCCGAGGCCCTGCTCACCGACGCGACACCCCGGATCGCGAAGGCGCGCGAGGCGGTCCTCAGCACCCTCGCCGCGCAGATCCCGTTCCTCGAACGGCACGTGCTCTTGTGCGACTCAGTCCACGACGGCCGACCCCTCTGGGACCTCCGCGGGGGTGCTCGCGTGGAGGTCGACCGCCTCCGCCTCCGCCAGGGCGGCGGCTCGGCGGAGGCGGAGCCCATGGTGCCCCGCTACCGCGTGGCAGGGGCGGAGCTCTTCGGCCTGGCGGCGGAGCCCCTCCGCGCCCCGCTAGAGGGGGCGTTCCTCTGCGGTCGCTCGGTGCTCCCCTCGCTCGGCCAGGAGGGCGAGCTGCTCGCCGCCACGAGCGTGGCCAAGATCATCACGCGCACCGACGGCCAGAAGGAGAAGATGCGTCGCGAGATGTGGAGCAAGGTGGAAATGTCATGAAGAGTCCCCTCCTCGCCCCGGCCCGCACGGCGCTCGCGAGCGCGGTCGCGCTCGTCGGGCTCGTCGCGTGCGGCGGTCCCGGCAAGACTGAGGCCGCCGCGCTCGATCGGGCGGTCACCGCGTTTCGGCAGGCCGAGAACGCCCAGAAGGCGGCGCGCGCTCGCGCCGTCGAGGCGGCCCCTTGCACGGTCGACGACGTGTGCGCCGCGCGCGCCGCGTGCGTCGCGTCGGCTCGGTCCACCGCGGAAGGGCTCGACCGCAAGCAGGCTGTCGAGCGTGCGCTCGCCTCGCAGCCGCCCACGCCGGACGACCCCCGCGCCAAGCGGCTCCTCGAGGAGCTGACCGCGGCCGAAGCGAGCCTGGCCGAGGGGCAGGCTCGCGTTCTCGCCTGCGACAACGCGATGCGCGCGCTCCGCGGCACCTACGGGCTCCGCTGACTCCATCACCCGGCCCGTCGCCGAGTGGGACATCGCACACAGTGTATCACCCCGGCCATCGTTCGCGACGCTTGGTGGCACCCGTTGACCCTCGGCGCGCGTCATGTTGGCCTGATAGCTCTACAGGAAGGGCTCCGCCATGCGCGCAACGACGTGGCTACGAGGTGTCGCGGTCGTGGTGGGCGCTGGGGTGCTCGTCGTCGCCCCTGGCTGTGCGCCACGCCTTCAGTGGCACGGACAGCTCATGCGGTCCGAGTACTGGAACCTCGACGACAGCGCGTACGCCGCGGTCGTCGCCGCGAACCAGAGCCTGAAGGCAGAGACCGACCGCGCGACCAGCGACCCGCTAGGCCGCGCCATCATCGAGCGGCGCCACGGGCGGGTGCGCGCGCTGATCAAGGTCGGCGCAGACGTGAGGCGTCCGCTCCAGCTCGAGGGCGTCGTCGAGGAAATCGCGCACCGCAAGCACGCGCGCTCGGGGGCGTGGGCGAGCCTCTCCGGTCGGCAGCTGCGCGCGCAGCCCCTCCACATCGCGGCGCTCAAGGCCGACGCGGCGATGGTGCAGATCCTCATCGCCGCGGGCGCCCCTGTGGACGGCGGTGGCGAGTTTACCCCGCTGGTCGCCGCCACGGACCGCGCGCCGAGCGACGAGAGCGCGGCGATCGTCGAGACCCTCCTCGCCGCAGGCGCCCACGCCGACGGCCTCGCGCCGGCTCCCGCTCAGCCACCCGTCGTCTCGCCGGTCGACTGCAGCGCCACGCACCCGCAGGAGGCCTGGCATCCGCAGTGCGCGAGCCAGTGTGCCCCGCTCCAGCGCGTGCTCATGCGCCCGAACCGCCGAGACGAGGGGTGGCTGAGCGGGTACGTGATCGATCGCCGCGCCTCCGGCACGAACGGCGACCTCGTCGTCACGACGGAGATGGGTCACTGGCCCTCCACACCGGAGATGCGCGCACCGCGCGAGCGGATCGTTCGCGCGCTGCTCGCCGCAGGGGCGAGCGCCGATCCGCCGCGGCACTGGCACCACTACTTCGCGCTACGCACGACGCGAGACGCCCTCGGCACCTACCCCAGGTGGCGCACGTGCCCTGTGGCCCTCTGGGCCGGCATCCACGCCGGGCTGAGCGACGAGACGGTGCTCGCGCTGTCGGGCAAGACGAAGTACCCGCCCGGCTCGGGCTGGAAGGAGGAGGTGTTCGACGGGCTCGAGGTCCTCGCGCTCGAACGGCGGGAGGCGCTGGTCGCCCGCGTCCTCAGGGAACAGCTGCCCCGACTCGAAGGGCACGAGCGCGTGACGGCCCTCGACCTCGTCGCGACCCGAGGGGCCGCCGACCTCGTCGCCACGCTCCTCCGCGCTGGCGTGAAGCCCACGAACGTCGACAACGCTGGGCGTGGCTACGCGCCGGCGATCGTGTCCGCGGCGGAGCACTGCGATCGCGCGAACGTGCCCGCCCTCCTCAGGGCTGGGGCGGACCCCAACCGGCAGCGCTCGAGCGACGGTGCGCGCGCGCTCAACGTCGCATGCCCCGACGTGTCCGCGCTCCTCCAAGACGCCGGCGGGACCGCGACACCCAAGGCCGAGCAAGACCGAATCGTCGCGGAGCGCGCGGCCGAGGTGAGCAGGCTCCAGCGCCAGCGATCGGAGTCCCGGCGGAGGCGCGCCGCAGAGTTCGCGGCCGAAGCGGGCGAGCTGCGCGGCATGACGCGTGAGTGGGAGGCGCAGCGGCAGGCGGCGGAGCGGCGGCGCCAGGCAGAGCGTGAGTCGACGTCGCGCGCCGTGGCGCAGGGCCTCCAGAGCGGGCTCGAGCACGCGAAGAAGGAGCTCGCGCCGCCCAAGCCGCCGCCGATCCCGTACGCGAGCGGCAGCGCGTCGAGCGCAGCCGGCGACGACAAGGGCGCGTCGAAGGAGGGCGGCGCGCAGGGGACGCAGTCCCAAGGCGGGCCCAGCGCGCCCGCCGCAGCCCCCGCGGTGGGATCGGGGGCTCGGCCGCCGGCCGGCGCAGCGCCACCTCAGGGGGGCTCACGCGGCTCGTCGATCGCCAGCGGGCCCTCCTCACCCGGCGGTCGCTCGGCCCCGAGCGGGGGCCCGCCCGTCGGCGCGGGTGGAGGCCCCTCGGCCGGCGGCGGCTCAGCCGGGACAGGTGCCGCTGGAGGGGCAGGGGCAGCGCGCGCGACCCCGCCGGCAGGCGGCGCCGGCGCCGGTGGCTCGGGATCGGGGCGAGCGCCCGCGCCCGCGGGCGGCGCCAGCGTCGGCTCGGCAGGCGGAGCGGGCGCAGGCAAGTGCCCAGCGGGGAACAGCACGTGCGAGTCGGTGCTCCGCGTGAACGAGCAGGCCGCGGTTGCTCGCATCTGCGGCGCCTTCGCGACCAGGAAGGGCGAGATCGACATGCGGCGCCTCGGTTGCCGGGGCGACTGCGAGAAGGCGCTCTACGACTGCTACCGCGCGAAGCCGGCGCCCGATCCCGCGCGCCCGCTCTCCGGCGCCGGTCACGAGCACCAATGCCGCGTCAAGCTGCAGGGCGCCGTGGCGACCTGCCAGGCCCGGTGCCCCGAGCAGCATCCCTACCCCTCGCGACCCGCCCAGTGCCCCGAGGGCAAGGCGGGGAACTCGGGGACCGCGCGCTGAAGCGGCGGTCATGACGCTCGAGCAAGTGACTCGGGAGCGCGCTCCGTTGGGCGAGGCCGGCGGCGCTCCATCGGCGATCGTGCTCGACCTCACGAACGCACATTTCGCTGCGGGCGGGGCGCGCGGCCCGCGCGTTGACACGGCCCCCTCGCGCGGGTACACACGCGCGCAATCGAGCCCGCTACCGGGGCAAACCAACCGCGGGAGACCACGTGCACACCCAGGTCCGTCTGTTCACCGGTAACGCGCACCCGGCGCTCGCCTCGGCCATCGGCGCCTTCCTCGAGATCCCCGTCGCCAAGGCGCGCGTCGTCCGCTTCTCGGACGGGGAGACCTTCTGCGAGATCGGTGAGAACGTCCGCGCGGTGGACGCCTACATCGTCCAGCCCACGTCGAGCCCCGTGAATGACAACGTCATGGAGCTGCTCATCATGGCGGACACGCTGAAGCGCGCGTCGGCGAAGCACATCACGGCGGTGCTGCCGTACTACGGATACGCGCGCCAGGACCGAAAGGTGGCCCCGCGCACCCCCATCACCTCCAAGCTCGTCGCCGACCTCCTGCAGGCCGCGGGCGTCACGCGGGTGGTGTCGGTGGACCTCCACGCGGGGCAAATCCAGGGCTTCTTCAACATTCCGTTCGATCACCTCTACGCGATGCCGGTGCTCCTCGAGGACTACCTGAAGAAGAACTTCGACTCGTCGTGCGCGGTCGTCTCTCCCGACGCGGGCGGCGTCGAGCGCGCCCGCGCCTTCTCGAAGCGCCTGAACGCCTCGCTCGCCATCATCGACAAGCGACGCGAGCGGGCGAACGTGAGCGAGGTGATGCACATCATCGGCGACGTGCGCGGGAAGGACTGTGTGGTCGTCGACGACATGATCGACACCGCCGGCACGCTCGCGGGCGCCGCCAAGGCGCTCATGGACGCCGGCGCCGCGAGCGTGGTCGCGTGCGCGACGCACGGCGTGCTCTCGGGGCCGGCCATCGAGCGCATCATGGCGTCGCCGCTCAAGGAGGTCGTGGTCACCGACTCGATCCCGCTCTCCGAGGCGGCCCGCACCTGCGGCAAGATCAAGCAGGTCACCATCGCGCGGCTGCTCGGCGAGGCGATCAAGCGCATCCACTCCGGCGAGTCGGTGAGCTCGCTCTTCGCGTAGCCCGCTCGCGCGACGAGGTTCCGATTGTTCTCACTGCGAGAACAACCTTTGCTCGGCCCGCGCGGCTGCGCGACCGCTCGAGACCTCCTACGGTGATCCCATGTCGACGACACGCAGGACGTTCCTGACCCAAGCGGCGGCCGCGGCCCTCGGGCTCACGGTCCCGGCGTGCGCGACGCGAAAGGAGACCGCCGTGCTCACGACCCCTCAAACCTCCGCGCGCCTCGTCCGCGAGGTGCTCCCCGGCATGGCGACCAGCGATGGCGCCGGCGTTCGCCTGACGCGCGTGATCGGGCAGCCACGGCTGCGCAACCTCGATCCGTTCCTGATGCTCGATCGGTTCCACTCGGACGATCCGGGCGCGTACATCGCGGGGTTCCCCGACCACCCTCACCGCGGGTTCGAGACCGTCACGGTCATGCTCGATGGGCGCATGCGGCACAAGGACAGCCGCGGCAACGAAGGCCTCATCCGCGGCGGCGGGATCCAGTGGATGACGGCGGGGCGGGGCATCGTCCACTCGGAGATGCCCGAGCAGGAGCGCGGGCTCATGAGCGGTTTCCAGCTGTGGGTGAACCTCCCGGCTTCGGAGAAGATGACCGAGCCGTTCTATCAAGACCTGCAGCCCGAGAGGCTCGCCGTGGCGAAGCTCGACGGGCGAGGCGAAGCGCGCGTCGTGTCAGGCGACCTCTTCGGGGTGAAGGGCCCCGTGCGCCCGCGCCCCGCGGAGCCGCTCCTCGCGCACCTCTCCCTTGGCGCCGGACAGAAGCTCGAGTTCCCGGTCCCCGTCGGCCACACGGCCTTCGTGTTCGTCAACGAGGGGGCGCTCACGATCGGGGAGCGGGCGGTGCGGCGGGCCGAGCTCGCGGTGCTCGAGGCGGGCGAGCGCGTCGCGTTCGTCGCGGGGGCCGAGGGCGCGCAGCTCCTCTTCGCCGCGGGGAAGCCCTTCGGCGAGCCCATCGTCCAGCACGGCCCCTTTGTGATGAACACGAGAGAGGAGATCGAGCGCGCGTTCTACGACTACCGCCGCGGCACGCTCGGTCACGACTGAGCCGCGCGGCCACCCTCGGCGCCGGTCGGTCGCGGCGCGTCACCTCCACCTCGCGCCGGTCAGGGGAGGCCGAGCTCGGTCGCGATGCGCGCCATGAGCGCGCTCTCTTCGGCCGACACGGGGCCGTCGGCCGGAGGCACGAACGGCGCGACCACGGGCCGCGCGTCGCGCGGGAAGATGCGCAGCGACACGCTCGTCAGCACGAAGTAGCGCTCGCGCATGCCAACGACGAGCGCGAGCAGATCGGGCCCCACGCTCTTTCGCGGCGCCGCGCGCACGTCGAGGTCCTCCCCGGTGCCCTTGTGCTTGGCCTGGAAGCCCGCCACCAGGTGGTCCGCCGGGTCGTCCCAGGGGGACCGCGCGCCGCGCGCGCCGGCGGCGAGCCACGCGCCGACCGTGCCTTCGGGCGGCACGCCCGTGAGGTAAAGTGTGTAGTTTGCATGTGAAAGTGAGCGCTCGAGCTCGGCGACGCCCACGTCGGCGGAGACCTCGACGAGGAGGCTCTCTTCGTCGAGCGAGATCATCGCGCACCTCGCTGGTCGAAGGCGGCCGCGGAGCCCGCGCGCGGCTCGTACGGCTCGGGTGACACGGGCGGCAGCAGCGCGCCCGGGTTCAGGATTCCCCCGGGATCGAAGGCGCGCTTGACCGCCCGCGCGGTGACGATGCCCGTGCTCCCCAGCTCGAGCGCGAGCTTCGGCGCCTTCGATCGTCCCACGCCGTGGTGGTGCGCGAGGGTGGCGCCCGCGTCGACCGCGGCGGCGAGCGCCGCGCGCCACGTGCGGTCGTACACGGCCTCGGACGCGGCGTCCCACTCACCTCGGGGCGTGCCGGGCGGGGCGCTGCCGGCGAACGAGAAGTAGATGCAGCACCCGTCGGGATAGGCATGGCTGAAGTGCGCCATCACGAAGACGCTCTCGCCCAGCGCGCGCCGCACGCCGTCGTAGAGCGCTCCGAGCTTCGACCAGGACGCCGCGACCTCCATGGTGTCGGAGAAGGCCCCGTCGCGGAACACGGGCGCCTGGCGGTAGCTCACGGAGTAGCGGTGGGCGAGCCACTTGCGCGCGGGGCCTTCGCCCTCGTAGCGGGCGCCCATGGCCTCGAGCACGCCGCGGGCCTCGCGGCACTCCTCGCCCGGGGCCTCGCCTTCGCCTTCGAACACCAACACGAGGAGCGCGCCGCCGAAGACGCGGCTACCGAGGCCCTCGACGAGCGCGTTCAGCGCACCCGGGGCCCGCAGGATGCTGCGCAGCACGACGCCGCCCATCCCCGGCGCCGCGGCCCCGGGGCGCGTGCGCCCGGCGCTCTTCTCGGCCTTGACCGCGCCTTGCCGCGCGAGCATCGCGTCGAACGGGTCGTAGAGCCGCGCGACCGCGGGGCGCAGGCCTCTCTGGAACAGGGCGCGGATCCCCTCCCAGCCGGCCTCGGTCGAGTCGAACGCGAAGCCCGCGAAGGCGCGGGCGGTGGGGCGTGGATGCAGTCGCAGGGTCGCGTTCGTGATGACGGCGAGCGTACCCTCGCTGCCGATGACGAGCGGCAAGAGGCTCGGCCCCTGGCCGCGGCGCGGGAGCACGAGGCGCTCGCCGCGGCCGGTCACGCACTCGACCGACACCACCATGTCCTCGATCTTGCCGTACTTTCCGGAGCTCTGGCCGGCGCTCCGCCCGGCCACCCAGCCGCCGACGGTGCTGCACACGATCGACGAGGGGAAGTGACCAAGGGTGTAGCCGCGGCGGCCGAGCTCGTCCTCGAGCGGCAGGCCCATCTGGCCGGCCTCGACCGTCAGGGTCGGGGCGGCGCCGTCGAGCTCGATCCAGCGGGTCATCCGCTTCATGTCGAGCACGAGGGCGTCGCTCGTGGGGAGGACCCCGCCGCACACCCCGCTGCCCGCGCCGAACGGCACGAGGGGCGTGCCCGTCTGATTGCAAAAAGCGACGATGCGTTCCACGTCTGCGGTCGACTCGGGCCACACGATGGCGCCGGGGCGGTGCGTGCCGACGACGCCCGAGCGGACGGCGAGGTGGTGTCTCGGCCACAGATCGCGGCCGTAGGCGACCTGGTCGACCACCGAGTCGGAGGCCCGCACGCCGGGCACCTCGCGGGCGAAGCGGGAGAGGAGCGACGTCATCGGGACGAGCTTATTCGGGCGGTCCGAGGATGTCTCGCGTCGCGGCGGGCGCGCTCGGGCCGCGCGTCGCGGGGTGGATCGCGGCACTGGATCCCGTAAGGCTCACGCGGACCACCCTTGAGCCGCGGAAAGAGCGGATCTATCGCACGCGCAGCAGGTAAGACATAGTGGCACATATCTTTCATGAGCCGACATACCCACCCACCAGGAGCCTTCGATGCGCTTTCTCGTCTTCGCCGCCCTCTCCGCCGTCGCCGTCGCCTCCACCGCCTGCTCCGCCGCCGTCGAGCCGGGCGCCGAACCGACGATCGACGAGTCGGAGGCCGACGTCACCTCGGGCCAGCGCACGAGCTGCGGCGCCAGCTACACACCCGCGCTCCGCAAGTACGAGCTCGCCGTGATCGCCGCGAAGTCGGTCCGAGCGAAGAAGGTCTGCGACGCGGTCAAGAACCCGAAGGACGGCCAGACGGTCGAGGCGACCGACGAGGCCGTCGGGGAGCTTCTCCAGCAGGCCGTCGCCGGCTGCGCGGCGTTCCGCGACGTCTACAAGACCAGCCCCTACGCCGCCCCCGCCCGCGAGGTGCTCGCCGACAGCGTCCTCGGTGACGTGGTCTCGGGCGCGCTCGACACGAAGGGGTTCACCAACCTCGACAAGTCACTGCCCGGCAAGACGATGTTCGGGCCGAAGCCGGGCGTCGCCAACCTGTTCGAGGTCACCTTCGCGGCGGGCGGCAAGGCGACCTTCCGGAGCTTCGACTTCGAGACCGGCGCCTTCGTCTCCACGAACGCGACCTGGACGGTCCGCGACGCCGCGAAGACCGAGGTGCTCATCACGCGCGGCGGGGTCGTCACCGTGTACACGCCCACCCTCGAGTCCGGCCACGTGGTGCTGGTGCCGGCGGGGGAGGGCCACCGCATCTCCACGTCGTCCGACCCGTGCAGCGCGTAGTCGGCGCGCGAAATCGCCCCCGCCCGACGCGGCTCCTTGCACGGCTGGCCGTTCGCGCCTAGTGACCGCGACGATGAGCGCCAAAGCAGAAAGCGTCGCCCCGATCGGTCGCACGTTCTCGGAGGCGCTCGCCGAGGGCGTGCTCGTCGTCGACGGGGGCATGGGCACGCAGCTCTACGAGCGTGGCGTCCTCTACAGCGCGTGCTTCGAGGAGCTGAACGTCTCGCGCCCCGAGCTCGTCAAGAAGGTGCACGAGGACTACCTGCGCGCCGGCGCCCAGGTGCTCGTCACGAACACCTTCGGCGCGAACGCCCTCCGCCTCGAGAAGCACGGCCTCGGCGGGCGGGTAGCGGAGATCAACGAGCGCGCGGTTCACCTCGCGAAGGAGGTCGCGGGCGGCCGCGCCTTCGTGGCGGGCAACGTGGGGCCGAGCGGCTGGTTCCTCGGGGACCCCGGCGCCGACGACGTGGCGAGGGTGCGCGACGCGCTCTCGGAGCAGGCGCACGCGCTGGTCGCCGCCGGCGCGGATCTCCTCGCCGTCGAGACCATGCGCCAGACCACCGAGATCCGCATCGCGCTCGAGGCGGCGCGCGCCGCGGCGAAGGGCAAGATCCCGATCATCGCGAGCGCCTCGGTCGACGAGACGGGCCGCATGTCCGACGGCACCACGGCCGCCGAGCTCGGCCGCATGCTGAAGGACTGGGGCGCCGACGTCGTGGGCATCAACTGCTCCGATGGCCCAATGATGGTCCTCGACGCCGCCGAGGCGATGCTCGCCGCGGGCCTCCCCGTGTACGCGGTCCCGAACGCGGGCCTCCCGCGCCGCGTCGACGAGCGCCTGGTCTACGTGTCGACGCCCGAATACTTCGGCGTGTACGCGCGGCGCATGTTCAAGCTCGGCGTCAAGCTCGTGGGTGGCTGCTGCGGCACGACCCCCGAGCACGTCAAGCGCATCGCGGCGGCGGCGCGCATGGCAGGCTCGGCTCACGCCGACGCGCCGCGGGGCGAGGCGAGGGTCGCCGAGATCTCGAGCGACGCGCCGTCGGTCGCGCCCGGGCAGCCTCCGGTCCCGTTCGAGGAGAAGAGCCTGCTCGCGCGAAAGATCGCCGAGGGGCGCTTCGTCGTCTCCGTGGAGGTCAACCCGCCCGTCGGGCTCGACCCCAAGAAGGCCATCGAGGCCGCGAAGATGCTCAAGGCGGGCGGCATCGACGTCATCAACATCGCCGACGGCGCGCGCGCGCAGGCCCGGATGGTGAACCTCGCGATGGCCGTGCGCGTGCAGCGCGACGCGGGCCTCGAGACGATCCTCCATGTCTGCGGGCGCGACCGCAACCTGCTCGGCACGCTCGCGCATCTCCTGGGGGCGCACGATCTCGGGGCGCGCAACCTCGTGATCATCACGGGCGATCCGCCGAAGATGGGCGACTTTCCCGACGCCTCCGCGGTCTACGATCTGGACTCCATCGGCATCCTCAAGCTCGCCCGGAACCTGAACCACGGGGTCGACCCCGGCGGAAAGCCGCTGGGAGGCGTCACGAGCTTCCTCCTCGCGACCGGGGCGGAGCCGGCCGCGCTCAACTACGACCGCGAGCTGAAGCGCCTCGCCGAGAAGAAGGCCGCCGGCGCCGAGTTGGTGATGACCCAGCCGGTCTACGACGCGGCGGTTCTGGATAGATTTTTGAATGATATCAAGGATTTGGGGCTTCCCGTACTCGTCGGGTTGCTGCCGCTCGCGAGCTACCGGAACGCCGAGTTCCTCCACAACGAGGTCCCGGGGATGTCGGTGCCCGAGGCTGTCCGCGCCCGCATGCAGCGCGCGGGCACGGGCGCCGAGGCGCGCGCCGAGGGGGTCGCCATCGCCCGCGAGATGCTCGCCTCGGTGCGATCGCGCGTGGCGGGGGCGTACATCATGCCGCCGCTCGGCCGCTACGAGCTCGCGCTCGAGGTCGTCGACGGCTTCCTCGAGCCATGATGGCGCGCCCGGCGACGGCGGGGGTAGGTCGGCGGACCGCCGCTTGGGCGCTCGCGCTGGCGCTCGGCTCGGCGGCCTGCGGCGACTGCCGTGGTCGACGCGAGCTCGCCGCCACGCCGGATGACGCGGCCCAAGACGCGCCGGGCGCGTCGGCGACCGAGGGCGGGCGAGGCGACGGCGGCGCCGATCTGCCCTCGCGGTGCGAGGCGACCACGGCCGAGCTCGAGCTCGAGGGCGGCGCGTCCCTCGAGGTGGGAGACGCGCACCTGACGCCGGCAGGCCTCGCGCTCTCCGCCACCATCGAGCGCGACGGCACCCGCGTCGGCGTAGTGTTCCTCGCGGATCCGGCCCTGGCGAAGGTGCGAACGCTCGACCTCGGCGACCTCGCGGGCGGCGAGCTCGCGCCGCGCCTCTTCGCCCACGAGGGCGCGGTCCTCGTGGCGAGCTACGTGAGAGGGTCGACGCCCAAGTCCCTGGGAAACCGCCCCGGCGCGGCGCGCGTGGTGGCGACCCGCACGCTCGCTGTGGCCGAGCTCGGCCAAGAGCGCGCGACGCCGCTCTTTCGGCTCTCGCAGCAGGCCGACGACTCCCTCGCGTTCGATCTCGTCATGACGGGCAAGGCCTCGGGCCTCGTCGCGTGGGACGAGGACTCCGAGCGCGTGGTGCGCGGCGTCGTGAAGGTCGCGTCGTTCGCCGACGGGCGCGTCGCGAGCGGCGCCGTCGTCACTCCGTACGAGACCGACGCCGACTCCCCCGCGCTGCTCCGCGCCGTCGACGGACAGCTCACGCTCGCGTGGCTCTCCCGCGACGTCCTCGCGAGCCAGGACGGTGGCGAGAAGGGCGCCCCCGAGCCGGACCGCCAGGGCGAGTACCTCGAGACGGCCGGGGAAGAGCGTGCGCGCCAGTGGGTCCAGCTCGCGCCGCTCGACGGGGCGGGGAAGCTCTCGGGCCCCATCCTCTCCGCGACCCCCCGCGCGCGCTCGCACACGACGTCGTTCGAGCTCGCGCCCGCGGCGGCCGGCGGCGTCGACGTGTACGTGTACGACGCCGTCCTTCGGGGCGAGCGCGAGGGCGCCCGCCTGCTCCGCGTCCCCGTGCGCGGAGGAAAGAGCCTGGCCGCCGAGGAGCTCCTCCCGGGCGGCGTGGGCGCGGCCCCCTCGGTCCTCGGCCCCGGCCTCGTCGGCTTCGTCGACCTCGCGGAGCGCAGCATGCTGTTCAGCTCGACCGGAGGTGGACGCGCGCTCACGCGTGAGCCGCTCGCGCGGGGCGGCCGCTTCGTGGCGTCGGCGGCGGGCGCGCTCTACAGCGTGTCGGTGGAGGTAGGCGCAGACGGCGGCCCGGGGCGTGCGTGGCTGCGGCGCCACAGGTGCCCGTGAGCCGCGCGCGCGCTGAACCCGTGTTCCCGTCCGATTCTCGCGTGCCGCCGTGCGGCGAACCTTCCTTCTCGCGCCGGCTTCGACTACTTTCGGTCGGGCGTGTCGCAGCGGGCCTATAGCTCAATCGGTCAGAGCCCCCGGCTCATAACCGGGCTGTTCCTGGTTCGAACCCAGGTGGGCCTACGAACGGATCGCGCGCGCGCTGCGCCCGGTCCCCTCATTCAGGAGATCTGCTTTTGAGCATCGTCGACCAGATTCGTGCCCTCGAGGAGCTGGCCAAGCTCGACTCCGAGCTGAAGACCGTTGGCGACGCCCTCGTCGTCGAGCGCGCGCTGCTCGAGGGGCTCAAGACCTCCCTCGCCGCCGTCGAGGCCAAGGCCACGGCGGAGCGCGCCGCCCTCGAGTCGACCGAGAAGGCCCGGGGCGAAGCGTACGCCGAGGCCCGCTCCACGGCCGCGCAGCTCGACGCCTCCCGCGACAAGATGAACCGCGCGCGCACCGAGCGCGAGACGAACGCGGTGCAGCGCGAGCTCGAAGAGCTGCGCAAGCTCCAGCGTGACCGCGAGGAAGAGGTCGAGCGCTTCGGCAAGTCGATCGAGGCCATCCGCGCCGCCCTCACCACGGCGGAGGAGGAGAAGGGCCGCATCCTCGCGGAGCTCGCCGAGAAGGAGGGGCTCATCGCGGCGAACGTGGGCGAGCTCGAGGCCACGCACGGCACGAAGGCTGGCGGTCGCGAGGCGCTGGTCCGCCAGATCCCGACGATCGTCTATCGGCGCTACGACGCGGTCCGCGCGAAGCGTGGCTCCGGGCTCGCCAAGACGACGAGCGGCACCTGCACGGCGTGCAACATCGCGCTGCCCCCGCAGCTGTTCCACCGCCTGCGCCGCGAGCCGATGATCGAGCAGTGCCCTTCGTGCAACCGCCTCATTTACTTCGCGCCGCCGGTGGCGCCGAGCGTCTCCTCGTGAGCAACCCCGCGCCCCAACCCCCTGGAGCGAGCCCGTGAAGAGCTGCCCGAAGTGCTTTCGCAGCTTCCCCGAGGACGCGTCGTTTTGTGCGCACGACGGCGAGGGCCTCGTCGCGGCGTCCTCCCTCCGCGCCGCGAACAAGGACGACCCGCGCGTCGGGGCGCTCATCTTCGGGCGCTACGAGGTCCGCCGAATCGTGGCGGACGGCGGCATGGGGCGCGTCTACGAGGGCATCGACATCCCGACCGACACGCGCATCGCGATCAAGGTGCTCCACGACGACGTGGCGCGCGACGAGGTCTCGCTCGCCCGCTTCAAGCGCGAGTACGAGATCTCCAGCATGCTCGTGAACGACTACGTCGTCCGCGTGCTCGATTTCCAGCGCGACGAAGTGAACGGGGTGTGGCTCCTCGTCATGGAGTTCCTCGAGGGCGAAGAGCTGCGCGTCGTGCTGAAGCGCGACAAGTACCTGGCCCCCGCGAAGGTGGTGCGGATGGTGGCGCAGGTGGCGATCGGCCTCGACGCCGCGCATGCGAGCCAGTTCATCCACCGCGACCTGAAGCCCGACAACCTCTTCATGTGCGGCGCGCGCGACGGGGATCGCACCAAAATTCTCGATTTTGGCTCCGTGAAGGACAAGAACGCCAACGCTCCGAAGCTGACCGTGATGGGCACCACGATCGGATCGCCGTTCTACATGGCGCCCGAGCAGGCCCAGGGGCTCGAGACGCTCGACTCCCGCGCGGACGTGTTCGCCCTCGCCGCCATCTCGTACGAGTGCATCGTGGGCACCGTCCCGTTCTCGGGCAACAACGGCCCATCGATCCTCCTCGCCATCCTGACCGAGGACCCGCCGCCCCCCACGGTGGCGGGACGCAAGGCGAAGTACGCCATCCCCGCGGCGATGGACGAGGTCATGGAGCTCGCCCTCGCGAAGAACCCGAACCACCGGCAGGCCACCGTGGGCGCCTTCGCCGACGCGTTGGGGCACGCCTACGGCCTGACCGGCACGCACCACGACTGGGCGCGGACGGCCCTCGCGGAGCTCGCCGCGACCCTCGAGGCCTCTCAGCCGGCGGCGCGCGCCGACGCGCAGGGCGACCCCTTCGCGGCCCGCCTCTCGGCGGCCCCGGACCCCTTCGCCGCGGCGCCCCCGCGGGTCTCCGAGCGCCCCCCCACGCCCGCGCCGCCGGTGCCGGAGCTGGCCCCGCCCCCGGCCGAGTTCTATGCGCCCCGCCCCCCGTCCGCCGCGCCGCCGCCGCCGGTCGTGGTCAACAAGACCCCGGTGTGGATCGTGCCCGCCATCGCCGCGCTCTTCCTCGTCGCGGCCGCCATCGTCGCGCTCGTGGCCCTGCGGTAGGTGCTGCCCACGCGGCCTTCGCCCAAGAGGCCGACTCCTCACTTCTAGAGGTCCCGCCGCGCCCGCTCGTCGCGCGGCGTCAGGTCTCCTCCACCGGTGCCGCGCCGACAGAGCGCCCGCGCCCGGCGGGCGGCGTACGCGCTGAGCGCGAGGCCCAGCAGCGCCCACGCCACGTCGGCGCACAGGCCGCATCCGATCGCGCGCATCCGCGTCGCGCTGGAGAGGTCCACCTGGTCACCCATGTAGAATGCATAGAACGGGCTGGGGGAGGCGAGCGGCATGAGGGGGGCCTTGTCCCCGCCGCCCGCGGCGACGAGGACGACGAACCACGGCGCCATGGTCGCCACGAGCGCGGCCGCGACGACGACGGCCCTCGTCACCCCGACCGCCAACCCTCGGGCGCGGAGCGCTTGGCCGAGCCCGATGAGGAAGAACAGGAACGCCGCGCCGCCGACGGCGAGGGCGAGCACGCTCCCGCGCGCCCGCGAGAGGTCGTTGAGGGAGGCGCAGGCCGTCGCCGCGACCGTCCCGCTGACCGCGAGCGTGGCGAGCTGCACCAGCCGAGCTGAGGACGTGATCCCGGGCCCTAGCCACCGCGTGAGCGCGGAGGCGCCCTCCCGGTCCCATCGCACCCTCACGCGTCGCGAGGGACCGAGGGGCTCTCGCAGGAACAGCAGCGTCAGGAAGCTCAAGTACGCGAACGCTCCGCATGTCGCGACCACGGCCGTGTCGCCTCTGTGTCGCTCGCTGAGCGCCGTGAGCGCAGCGGCGATGCCGATCACCACGGGCGCCGAAAACAGCGTCCACCGCTTGAGCCCGGTCGAGCGGTCGTCGCTCTCTTCCTTCAGGTTCGCCACCGTGACGCCATGGAGGAAGCTCGCGGTGCCGAGGAGGGCGGCGGCGGGAACGAGCACGAGCCACACGAGGTAGTCCACGCTGAAATCGGCCCGCGCGAGGGCGAGTGGCAGCCAGACCGGGGAGTCGCCGTCGATCTCGGACCACCGATCGTGCGCGAGCCGACCGGCCGCGAGGCCGAAGACGAGGTACAGCCCCGGGCCGACCGCAGCGGCGAGCGCCAGTGTCGCGACGAGCGCGCCGCGCAGGTGGGTCATGAGCGAGCTCACCGCGAGCCCGCACCACACCGCGAGGGCGGCGAACGCGAAGAGGAGCCCGAACGCGAGGAGCAGCTCGAGCGCCGTGACGCCCCCGAAGAGAAAGCACAGCGCGCCCACCGGCGCGAGCGTCACGACGTAGAGGGAGAGCGTGGTGTACGCGGCGAGGAATTTGCCCCGCGCGAGCTTCGGCGCGTCGAGGCCGGCGAGCAGCACCGCCTCCCAGGTGCGTCCCTCGCGCTCGGCGGCGATGCCGTTCGCCGCCACGGCGGGACCGACGATCGCGACCACGGCATAGGAGACGGAGAAGAACACCTGGAAGAGCGTGCTCCCCACCTTCGCGGGGTCGGCCCGCTCCGCACTGGCCGCCATCGCGCCCAGCGCACAGAGGCAGAAGGACAGCGCGAGCGTGAGACCGAGCAGCACCCACGGCGTCCGCGCGACGCGTTGGGCCTGTCGCATCTCGCGCATCCAGACCGGGTCCGGCGGACCGAGGCGCGGGACCCAAGCGTCGAGAGCGCGAGCAGGCGATGGGGGATGGGGCCTCACTGCAGATCTCCTCTCGTCACTTCCAGGAAAATGCGCTCGAGCTCGCTTCGCTCAGGCTCCACGCCAAGCACGCCCACGCCCGCTGCGACGAGCCGTCGCACGATCTCCTCCACCTCGGAGTCGCGGCCGAAGTACGTGACGCTGACGCTCCCCGCGGGCCCGGGCCCCACCTTCGAGACGAACGCGGCTCCCACGAGGGCCCGCGCCACCGCCGCGTCGTCTCCGCGCACCCTGAGCCGGAGCGTGCACCTCGTGCACCTCGGCGCCTCGGGCGGGAGGGCGCACCGGAGGTCGTCAGGCGCCGCGCGCGCGGCCGCGAGCCGATCGGCGATCTCGGCGATCGGGCCCGCGACGACGAGCGATCCGCGCTCGAGGATCGCCACGGAGGTGCACACGTCCGCCAGCTCGGTGAGGATGTGGCTCGAGAGAAAGATGGTCTTCCCCATCGCGCGCAGCTCGACGAGCAAGTCGCGCATCTCGATCCGGGCCCGCGGGTCGAGATCGCTCGCGGGCTCGTCCAGGATGAGGACCCTCGGATCGTGGAGGAGCACGCGGCCCAGCTGGAGCCGCTGCTGCATCCCCTTCGAGAGTGCGGCGACGAGCTTGTCCTCGAGCCTCGTGAGATCCGTGAGCTCGAGCACGGCCTCCACTGCGGCGTAGTCGCGGCCGCCGCCCGACACGTCGTACGCGTCGGCGAAGAACTCGAGGTACTCACGCACCGTCACCTGCTCGTAGACCCCCGGGTGGTCCGGCATATAGCCGATGAGCCGCCGCACCCTCTCCGGGTCGACGCTCACGTCGAGGCCCTCGATCTCGACGCGGCCCGAGGTGGGCTCGAGCAGCGTCGTCATCACGCGGATCGTGGTGGTCTTCCCGGCGCCGTTCGGGCCGATGAAGCCAAAGATCTCGCCGGGCGCGACGTCGAACGAGACGCCTCTCAGCGCCTCGTGGGGCCCGAACCTGTGGCCGAGCTGGCGCACGTGGATCGCGGGTCGGGGCTTCGCGTCGGCGCTCACGGCGCGCCTCCCTCGCCGACGACGCGCAGCAGGACACGGTCGCTCTCGAGTCGCAAGCCACCGTCGTGAGTGGTCGACGAAGGCCCTTCGAGCTCCGCGATCAACACCGGGCCTTCCGCCGACCAGAAGTCGCTCCCAGCGGCGACCCCCTCGGCGAGCTGCCAGGTCGCACGAACGCGCTCGCCCTCGTCACCACCGATGGCCGCTCCCAGGTAGTATGAAGCGAGCCGCAAAGCCCACTGCGGCTCCTCGATGGCTTGCGGCAAGTCGCGCCGCGGATCCTCGAAGTCCCGGCGGAGAGCGCGGCCCTCGGAGAACGTGGCCGCCGCGCCGCTCTCGATGCTTCCGAGGTAGGTCGCGCTCGGCCCGTCGGCGAGGATCGCGTCCCGGAGGGCGCGCCCCGTGGCGTTTCGCACGATGAGGCGCCCGTCCGGCAGGCGGCGAATCGTCACGCCGCCCCCGAGCTCGTACGTGAATCCGACCTCCTGCACGACGACCGTCCGCCAAGGCCGCAGCGTCAGGCTCGACGGAGCGAGGCCGTGCGGGCCGTCGAGCGCCGCGCCGTCGTGGCGGTCGACCAGCGCCAGTCGCCCTCCCGGCGAGAGGCTTGGCACGGCCAGGCGGGTCGTGCGGCCCGCGAAGAAGCTCCTGTACGCCACGCCGGTCCCGCGCGAGAGCCCCGCGCCGCTCTCGACGAAGGTCAGGTGCCTCGCGCGACCGGCGATCCCCTTCGACACGACGCCGATGACGACGATCAGCGCGAACGCGCCCGCCGAGAGCAGGGGCACCTGCGCGAGCGGGGCGAGCGGCCGTCGCCTCCTGCGGGCGCGGAGGTGAACGACGGGGCCGGCGAGCACGGCGTAAGCGGTGAGGACGAGCGCCGCCAGGGCGAGGGCGCGACCGTGGCCCTGGTTCGGATCGAGGGCCCGCACCACGGCAGCGTTGGGGTCGCGCCCCTCGGGTGCGTGTGCGAAGGCAGGCAGCGAGCGTCGACGGAAGCCGCGCGCCACGAGCTCGCGAACGCGCGCGTAGCTCTCGGCGTCGTGATCGAACCAGAGCGGGTCGAAGTCGAGCAGATAGACCTCGCCGAGCCCGTAGCTTGCGACGGCGCCCAGCGCGTCGTCGCGGAGGTTGCCTCCGCGGAACCCTGCGGGGCGCTCGTCGGTGCCGGTCGTGTGGCGAATGGCGCCGCCGACCATGGCGACGAGCGGCGTGTCGGTGAGATCACGCGCCCCGGGCACCACGGCGAGCGTGCCACCTCCGAGCACCCACGTCGTGAGCGCGGCGAGGGGCCCACCGTGGAGCGCGGCGAGATCCTCGGCCCGCAGCAGCACCACGTCGACCGCCGCGTAGACGGCCGCGCTGTCGGGGGCCAGGGCCGCGCCCGTGCGGGGGTCGCGCTCCACCCATCCAATGCGGAGCTTGAGGTCGACGCCGCGGTCGCGTCGTCCCTCGATCTCGCTGCCCCGCAGGTCCAGCCCGAGCGACGTGACGGTCGACCAGATCAGCAGGGAAGGCGCAGTGCGCGTCTCGGTGCGCGCGCTCCCGGTCGCGATCCGCGCCCCGTGCGCATCGGCGAGCACCACGTCGATCCCGCCGAGGAAGCTATGGGCCGGCACGACCTGCGGCGCCCGCAAGGCGTCGAACGCGACCGGGGCGGTGAGCGCGCTCCCGCTCACCGCCCAGAGCCCACCCCCGCCCGCGGGCACTCCTGCCGGCGTCCCGGCCCGCACGATGACGTCGGCCCACCCGTCCGCCACGGTGAGCTCCGACCCGAAGATGGGATGGACGCTCAGGTGGTCGACGGTGCCATTCGGCGAGCTCGCGGCGGCGTGAGCCGTAAGAAAGAGCACCGTAACGCCGGCCGCGAGCGCCAACGCGCGCCGAAGGAGGGTGCGCCATCGGGGGGCGCGAAGCGTGGGGCGCACGCGGGACGAGGGGGACGACGCGAGACTCATCGTTTCGGCGCTCTCGGTGACGAGGGAGGGAGGACCGCGCGAGCGCGTCGGCCGCCGCGGATGGACGCCCGCGCCGCCCAAATGTTCCAGGTTCGTACGGCGGGGTGAAAACGCCCCACGGGTGCGATCGCTTCCCAGCGGAACGTGTGCGCGGTTCTCCCACTCAATTGACATTCGTGCGCCACGCCCGTCGAGCGACTCCATCGATGGCCTGCTATGCTCGTCTGACGGAGGCGCAAGTGGTGCGCCGTCTGCGTCCCGGAGGCTCTGTGCTCCCATTCAACAAGCGACCTGGTCGTGATTCGCGTGACGACGCTCCGGACGGGGACCCGAGCGACCGAGCGTTGCAGCGCTCGAGCCGTGCCGTGCCTCCGCCCGCACGATCCCAGCCGCGCGTCGATCGCTTCGAGGAAGACGCCGCACCGCCCCCTCTTCGTCCGTTCCAAGCCTCGCGCTCCGACGAAGAGGTGACCACGTTCATGGCGTCGCCCGCGAAGAAGCCGGCCGCCCACGCCTTCGAAGAGACAGGCGAGACCGCCACCGCGCTCCACTACGTGCGCCCGCCGGCGCCATCCGAGCCCGAAGAAGAAGACAGCCACACGCAGATTCGTCATATGCCGCGCCGCGGCCGCGCGGCCCCGGCGGTGCAGGCGCAGCCCCGAGGCAAGGAGCCTCCGGTCGTGCGCCTCGATCCGCGCGCCGAGGTCTCGCTCTCGATGTCGGCCGCGGTGCTCGATGAGGACCACGAGACCGGCGCGAACGCGCCCGACTTCACAGTTCAGCTCGGCCCCGGGCCCGCGCAGATCCCCGCCCCCGCGCCCGTGATGCCGCCGCCCCAGGTGGCGCCTGCCCCGATGGTCCACGCGCAGCCGCAGCCGTTCCCGGTTCACTCCGCCCCCATGCCGGCGCCCAGCGCGCCGCACAGTTTCTCGCCCGTCACTTCAGCGCCCATGGTCTCGCGCTCGCAGCCGCCCATGGGCCTCGCTCCGGGCGCCAGCCTTCCGCCGGCCATGCGGTCCGGGCCGGTCCCAGCGATGGGCGGCATGCCTCCGTCGATGCAGAGCGGCCCGGTGCCGTCCTTGGCGCCGCAGTCGCACGCTCCGTTCGCGTCTCCTGCGCATTTCTCCGTGCCCCCCGTGCGTCCGCTCGACCCGCCGGCGATGGCTCTCTCCACGTCGCATGCGGCTCCGAAGCCCGCTCGGGTCTGGGCGATGGCGCTCGTCGGGGTTGGCGCGGCCGCCGCGCTCGCCGCGTTCGTGCTCCGCGGCTCGCCGACGGTGGCCGCCTTCGTGGACCCGTCGCGAGCGCCGGGCGCGCGCGCAACGGCTGACGCCGTGACCCCGGCAGCGGGTCAGGGCGCGCAGACCGGTCCGATCGCGCAGCCGGGTCAAGGTGCGCAGGCAGGCCAGATCGCGCCGCCCGGCCAGGGCGTGCAGGTGGGCGTTCTCGCGGCCCAGCCCGCGATCCCGGTGGCGCCCCCCCCAACGGCGCAAGTCGCCGCCGGGCAGCCAGTCCAGCCGGTCAACCCGCCCATCGCCGCGCCGGTGCAGCCCGCTCTGGGCTCGGGAGGGGTGGGGGTCGCGGCAGCGTCTCCGCCTCCGCCCGCCGTCGCCGCGGCGCCGGAGCCCAAGGCGGTGTCGGCCAAGCCTGCTCCGCCTCCCAAGCCCGAGAAGCCGGTCGCCGCGGCGAAGCCGGAGCCGAAGCCCGTCGCCACAAAGCCAGAGCCGAAGCCTGTCGCTGTAGCCGCGGCCCCCAAGCCGGTGGCCGCGAAGCCCGAGCCGAAAGAGCCGAAGGCGGCGAAGAAGCCCGCGACCGCGGCCGAAAAGGAAATGAAGGACGCCGCCGACGCGCTCGCCCGAGCGCAGCTCGAGCAGTCGCTCTAGCGGCGATGGGACGTAGCCCGGCACGCCCCCTCATCGGGGAAGGGATGGCCGCGCGGCGCGTGGTGCTGCGCGCGAAGGACGTCGTGCTGTTGAAGGGGATCCTGGAGGCCTCTGACGGGCTCGCGGTGGTCTTCGCGGAGGGGGGCGGCGACCTCATCGTCGCCGCGCACGCCTCCCGCGAGGCCGAGCTCGACGAGGCGCTCGCGGCCCTGCGTGACGAGCTCGCGTTCCTGAGCGGCCCCGAGCGGATCGACGCGGCGTGAGCGACGTGGACGTGCTCGTCGTGGGCGGTGGGCCCGCGGGCGCGAGTGTGGCGCTTCACCTCGTGCGCGCGTGCGGCATTCGGCCTTCGTCCGTCGCGATCGTCGACTCAGCGGTGTTCCCGCGCGAGAAGCCTTGTGCGGGCGCTGTGAGCGCGTGGGGGCTCGAGGCGCTCGAGGCGGTCGGGGTTCGCGTGGGCGTGCCGCGGGTGCCCATGCGTGGCCTCCGCATTCTTCACGAAGGCGAGGCCGGCGCGACCTCGTCGCCGCTCGGGGTCGTCGTTCGTCGCGACGAGTTCGACACGTCGCTGCTTCGCGAGGCCCAGTCGGACGGGGTCGCGGTCCACGAGGGTGAGGGCCTCGTGGAGCTCACGAGAGAGCCGCGCGGCTACGCGGTCCACACCGCCCGGCGCGTCCTGCACGCTCGCCACGTCGTGGCGTGCGACGGGGTCGCCGGTCGCACACGCCGCGCGCTCGGATTGAAGGAGGTGGCGCGCAAGGGACACCTGTACGTAGCCGAGACCCTCCCGGTGGGCGCCGACGTGGGCCCCGAGCGCGACCTGTGCGACTTCGAGCTCGCGGTCTGTGACGCTGGAATCGAGGGATATTACTGGGATTTTCCGACAATCATCGGCGGCGCGCGGCACGTGAGTCGCGGCATCTACCACGCGAACCTCACGCCGAGGTCGAACGTCAAGGCGGCGCTGCTCGCCTGCTTCCGTGCGCGTGGCCTCGCGGCCGAGCGGGTGAGGCTGAAGCCCTTCCCGACGAGGCCCTTCGTGCCCGGGTCGGTGCTCGAGCACGAGGGCGTGCTCTTCGTAGGCGAGGCGGCGGGGATCGACCGCACGACCGGCGAGGGGATCGCGCAGTCGATCGTGATGGGCGCCCTCGCCGCGTCCACGCTCGCGCGCGCCCTCCGGAGCGGCAGCCCGATCGCGGGGGGCTACGACCGCGCTGTGCGAGCGTCGCGCGTGGGGCGCCACCTCCTCCAGAGCGCCGGCCTCGCGGCGCGCGTGTATGGCGATCGAGGGCTCGCGTACCGGCGCCTCCTCACGCGCTCGGCCGCGGCGCGGGCCGCGGGCGCCGCGTGGTACGCTGGCGCGCGCGTGTCCGCCCTCGCCAAGGCTCGCCTCGGGCTCGCCCTCGGCCTCGACGGGCTCGCCGCGCTCCGCCTCTGAGCCGAGTCGTGGATCGATCCCTGCGACCGGCGATTCAGTCGTCGTCGGTCGCGATGACGGCGCGCATCGACGGCACCCCGAGCTCGATGTCGAGGGCGCTCTCCGGGCCCGCCTCTGCGTCGAGCGCGGCCGGGAACGACGAGACCGAGGCTTCGGAGCCGAGCGCCTGCTTCTGCTCCAGGAAGCGGAGCGTGCCCGGGCCGCTCGTGCGCTCCAGCACGGCGCGCAGGTCCCCGTGGAGGGGGCTGTCGACCACGAACCTCCGCCCGGTGCGCGGGTGATCGAGCTCGACGCGGACGCCGTGGATGAACGTGCGGTCGAGCCCGTTGCGCTGCTCGAAGAAGCGATTGGAGGGCGCGTGCCCGTAGCGTTCGTCGCCCAGCACCGGGTGCCCGATCGCCGCGAGGTGGCGCCGCACCTGGTGAGGACGCTCGAGCTCGGGCACCACCCGAAGGACGCTATGGCCGCCCGCGATCGCGAGCCTCCTGTAGCGGGTGCGCGCCGAACGGACTTGACCGTTCTCGCGAAGATCGCGGGAGATCGTGCCCTTCTGTGGAGTGACCCCGCGCGCGTACACCACGTAGACGCGGCGCGCCGTGGTTGACGCGAAGGCCGCCGCGAAGAGCTCGTGGGCCTCGGCGGTCTTCGAGAAGAACACGAGCCCGCTCGCGCCGGCGTCTTCGCGGGCCAGGGGGCGGAGCGGCGTCGCCGCGTGGCCCGGCAGGCGCGCCGCCCGCTCACGGAGCGACGCGCCTGCGGGGTAGTCGGCGCGAGGGAGCACCGGCTCGTGCGGCGCCTTCGCCACCACGAGCACGTCGGAGTCTTCGTAGAGCACGGGCGGCGGCGCCGGGTCCCCGCGCCGCAGGATGGTCACCGTCTCGACCTCGTCGGTGAGAGGGATCATGTCGAGCGGCTGGAGCGTGCGCGCGCCATAGCCCAGGCGCGCGAGGTGATCGAGGTCTCGCGCCAGCGTGTCGGGATCGCACGAGACGTACGCGATCGCGGAGATCCCGAGCCGCGGCAAGCCCTCGCGCGCGAGGGGGGCTCATGCCGCGCCGCGACGGGTTGACGACCGCGGCGTCGAACGTCTCGCCGCGCTGGGCGCGCTGGCGAAGGCTCACGCCGACGTCTTCGCACTCGCCCTCGAGCGCGAGGCGTTGGGCGGTCGCCGCCGCGAGCGCGTTGGCGACGGCAGGCCCGTACGACTCGACCAACGTGGTGCGCACTCCGGTGGCGGCGAGCGCGAGAGCGATGGCGCCCGAGCCGCCGTAGAGGTCGAGGAAGCTCCGCGCCCTCGGCCCGGACTCCACCTCGAGGCTGCGCAGGACGAGCTCGTGCACGCGCGCGGCCTGCTGGCGGTGGGACTGGACGAAGGAGCCGAAGGTGGCGAAGTGCGTGGAGGCGCCCACCCGGTCGGGCCGCGTGTCGACACCCGAGAGCAGCTTCGTCTCGCTGCCAAGCACCTGAGGCGAGTCGTCGTCGTGATAGTTGACGGCGATCCCGGCGAACGCCGGGTGGGCCGCGCGCAAGGTGTCGGCGAGCGCGACGAGCTCGGCGAACGGGGCGGCGCTCTCGCGTGTGAGCACGAGTGTGAGGAGCACGCGCGGCGGCTCGCCCTCGGGACCGCGCGTCTCGCGAATGTCGAGCGCGCGGAGGGCTCCTCCTTTCGCACCGACGCCCGCACCGACGGGCGCGAGCACGCCGCCTTCCCGTTCGTGGAGGGCGACGAGCGACCGCAGCACCGCCGCGGCGTCGGCGATGGCGGGCGAGAGCACGCGGCAGTTGGGGATGTCTACGACCTGGTGGCCGCCCCCTTTCGCGTAGAGCCCTACGGTGGCCCCGGGAGCGACGATGAGCTTGGCGCGCGTTCGGTAGCCGGTGATGGGGGTCGCTGCGAGCAGCGGCTCGGTGTGCGTTCCTTCGAGCGCGGGGTAACGGCTCAGCGACTGGAGGACGCGGCCTCGCTTCACGACGAGCTGCTCGCCGTACGGCAGGCCGAGGATCGGGCAGCCGCCGCACCGATCGGCGTGGACGCAGGCGATTCTCCGGTCTGCCGCGTCTGCCGCGTCTGCCGCGTCTGCCGCGTCTGCCGCGTCTGCCGTGCCGGCCGTCGCCTCGAGCGTCGAAGACATGCCGCCCGAGCCTAGCAGAAGTCTCGATGACGGGGCGCGCGCCGCGTCAGAACGTCGCGGACTTCGGGGTGCGCGGGAACGGGATCACGTCGCGGATGTTCGCCATGCCGGTCACGAACATCACCAGGCGCTCGAAGCCGAGCCCGAAGCCGGCGTGAGGCACCGTGCCGTACCGCCGCAGATCGCGGTACCACCCGTACGTGTCCTTCTCGAGCTTGAGCTCGTCGATGCGCCCGTCGAGGCGGTCGAGGCGCTCCTCGCGCTGCGAGCCGCCGATGATCTCGCCGATGCCAGCGGCCAGCACGTCGAGCGCCGCGACCGTGCGGCCGTCGTCGTTCTGGCGCATGTAGAAGGACTTGATGTCCTTCGGGTAGTTCATGACCACCACCGGGAGCTTGAAGACCTCCTCGGTGAGGTAGCGCTCATGCTCGGTCTGCAGGTCGCCGCCCCAGGTGACCGGGAACTCCCAGGTCTTCCCCGACCGCGTCAGCACCTCGACCGCCTCCGTGTAGTCGATGCGCTTGAACGGCGAGTCGACCACGTGCCGGAGCCGCGAAAGGAGGCCCGGCTGGATGCGCTCGTCGAAGAACTTCATGTCGTCGGCGCGCTCCACGAGCGCGGTCTCGACGACGAACTTCAGGAACTCCTCGGCCACGCCGGCGAGGCCCGCGAGGTCGCAGAAGGCGATCTCGGGCTCGACCATCCAGAACTCCGCGAGGTGGCGTGCAGTGTTCGAGTTCTCGGCGCGGAACGTGGGGCCGAACGTGTAGACCTTGGAGAGCGCCATCGCGTAGGTCTCGACGTTGAGCTGGCCGGAGACCGTGAGGTACGCCTCGCGCCCGAAGAAGTCGTCCGCGGCGTCGAGCCTCGCGCGCTGGGCGGGATCCGCGTGGAGGAAGTCGAGCGTCGAGACGCGGAACATCTGCCCGGCGCCCTCGCAGTCGGAGGCGGTGATGATGGGTGTGTGCACCCAGTAGTAGCCGCGCTCGTGGAAGAAGCGATGAATGGCGAGCGACAGGGCGTGCCGCACGCGGGCGACCGCGCCGAAGGTGTTGGTGCGCGGGCGCAGGTGCGCGACCTCGCGCAGGTACTCGAAAGAGTGACGCTTCTGGCTGATCGGGTAGGTGTCGGGATCGGCCACCCACCCGACGACAGAGAGCGACGTCACGTCGAGCTCGACCCGCTGGCCCTTGCCCTCGCTCGCCTTCACGACGCCCGTGGCCTCGATGGAGCAGCCCGAGGTGAGCCGCAGGACGTCGGCGTAGTTCTCGAGCTCGGTCCGCGCCACCAGCTGCAGGTTGTCGAAGCACGACCCGTCGTTCAGGGCGACGAACGACAGCCCCGCCTTGGAGTCGCGGCGCGTGCGCACCCACCCTCCGACCGTCACACGTTCCCCTACGTCGGCGCCTTGGCGCCCTTTGAGCACATCGTCGACAGAGACCATGGCGCGACGGTAGACCGGGAGGGGCGCTGTCGTCGAGTGGCCGCTTCGCGTTGGCGCGCCGTGGACGACCGCGCTAGCCGTTCGCGCGGAGGCGCGACTTCCGGCGCTCCTCGCCGGCCGCCTGCGACGAGCGGGTCGCGTCGTCCTCGGCGAGGAGCTGAGGCACGGGCGCGGGTCGACCCTCGCTGTCGATCGCCACGAACGTGAGGCGCGCTTGCACACACGGCCACGTGCGCCCGGAGCGCGAGTCCTCGCCCTCGACGATGACCTCGATCTCGATCGACGTGCGGAACGCCGCCGAGACGCGGGCCGAGAGCCGCACGACCTCGCCGACCTTCACCGGGTTGTGGAATTTCAGATCGTCGACGAACGCGGTCACGCACATGAGCCCCGTGAAGCGCTGCGCGGAGATCGCCGCGCACAGATCGACCCAGGCCATGATCTGACCACCGAACACGTTCCCGAGCGCGTTCGCGTGCTGGGGTAGCACGTACTCGACCATCTTCGTCTCGGAGGCCGACGGCGGACGCGGGGGCGGACTGGCGGGCGGGCTCATGCGGCGCAGCATAGCGCCCGCGGCGCTACGGAGGGAGGATCCGAACGTCGAGGTTCCACGCGCCTGAGGCCCCGGAAAGGCCGTCAATCTGCACCCAGTAGGTGCCCGCGGCGAGCTCGAGGTCGAGGAAGCTCCGCGACGCGCGCGCGCCGACGTGGCAGCCCGAAGGGACCTCGGTCCCGGGGCAGGCCGCGCCCTCGCGCACGTTGAGCAGCGTGGCGTAGCTCGAGCCCGCCATGTCGAGCAGCACTCGCCGGCGGTCGGGGAGGGTGAGCTTCAGAAGCTGGTCCCCCGCCCCGGCGGCCGGGCCGCCCACGCCGTCGCAGCTCGCCGAAAAATCAGGGGTCCGCGCGCTCGTGTCGCCCGTGAAGAAGCCGCCCGCCAGCGGGATGCCGTAGGCGTCGGCGCACCCGTCGGCGACGACCGCCGTGGGGGGCACTGTGGGGCGAACGAACGCGCCCAACGACGCGCGCTCGCCACGCTCGTCGTGGAGAAGCGCACGGTACGTGCCGGCCGGGACGTTTCGCTTGGCGACGCGCGCGGGGGTCGTGTCACGCTGGCACGCGAGGGAGTCGGCCTTCGTGCACCCGACCGCGCTGAGCGACACGGCCCCCTGCTCGGTCGTGGGGAAGCGGCCTACGAGCAGCACGTCGCTCGGCTGCGCGAGCGTGAGGGCGAAGGCGGCCGTGGGACCGCCCGGGAGGCAGCCGCTGGGGAGCTCGTCGTACCCCGAGAGGTCGACCGTGACCGTAGCGTCGTGCGTGAGCGCGGGTGGCGCGGCGCAGGTCGTGCTCGGCGGCGCCACGGTGGGCGGCAGGGTCTGGACGATGACGTTCGCGTCGAGCGCGGCGCTGCCCGCGACCGCGAGCACGTGGGTGCCCGCGGGCAGGCTCCGCGCGAGGAGCGGCGGTGTGGGCCCGACCCGGCAACGCAGCTCGTTCGTGCACGCGCCCGGCTCGCGGAGCGACACGACGGGGAGGCCGGCGCCGCGCAGGCGCGCGCTCACGACGCGCACGTCGCGCGGCTCGGTCAGCGTGAAGGCGTACGTGAGCTCGCCGGTCGCGGACTCGCACGCGCTCGTGAGATCCCGCGCCGCGTCGACGAGGGATACCGTGAACGGCGTGTCCGTGGCGACGGCGAGCGGCGCCGCGCACGACTCGTTGGGCGGCGGCGGCGTGGGCGCGGAGAGCTCGACCGACAGCTCCACGGTCGTCTCGTTCTGCGTGGTGACGACCACGTAGTAGGTGCCGGGTCGCACGCTGCGGGCCCGCGCCCGCGCCTGGGAGGAGAGGGGAGCGTGACCGCACGCGAGCTCGGCGCCCGCGGGGACGCACGACGACAGGATCGCGACCGCGGTGTCGGCCGACGCGGCCCCGGGAGCGCTCGTCGCGAAGACCTCCAGGTCCTGCGGTGGGTCCGTCGGCGCCCCCGGCACGACCACCGCGACGACGACGTCGCGGGCCGCGGTGGGCGTCGCCACGCTGCACGAGGTGAAGAAGTCACGGCGGGTCGCCGCCGTCGAGAGCGCGACGAGCGCCGGCGCGGTCACCGTGCGAGCGGTCGCGCAGGTGTCGTCGGCGGGGACGCTGCACGGAGCCTCGTCGACCCGGCGGCTGCAGTTGTCGTCTCGCCCATTTCCACACACCTCGGTGCGCCTCGCCCCCACGTTCGGGTCGAGATCGTCGCAGTCGGTGCCGCCCGCACAGTGGTCGTCCGCCTCGCCGTCGCCGTCGAGATCGCGGGGCATCCGCACGCACGCCTTCGTGGACTCGACGCAGGCGTCGATCGTGCACGAGTCGCCATCCTGGCACGTGACCGGCTCGCCGGCGCGGCACCCGAGCCGCGGGACGCAGCGCTCTCGCCCGTTGCAATAGAGGGTGTCGGCGCACTGCGAGTCGTCGGGGGTGTTGCGGCAGCGCGGCGGGGAGAGGGTGCGGTCGCAGCGGTCGAAGGTGCAGTCGAGCCCGTCGCCGCACTGCGAGTCGTCGCCGCAGGGATCGCCGAGGGTCGGATCCGTGGGGGGGCCGTCAGGGCCGGCGTCGGTCGCGGCCTCCGGGCGTGCGTCCTGGGCGCCGCCGTCGAAGCGTGCCGTCGAGTCGATGGCAGGCGTCGAGCTGCACGCGCCGATCACCGCGAGCGACGCCAATGCCGGGCCGATGATGCGGGCGAGGCGCGAAGTCACGGCTTCACGCTAGCACGCTCGCGGAGGCCTCCGCCGTGTCCGACGTGTGACGTCCACGGAACGAGCGGACGAACTCGCGCCGTCGCCCCTTCCCAACGGGTCGCCGCGCCTCACGGTGGACGCAGGCCGCGGGGCTCGCGCTCGAGCGGCGAGCCTGACCCGCGCCACCAGGGAGGTCCGTTGTCGACGAACGCGCGTGCGATGGGAATGCGGCTCAGGTTGGCGGTGCGTCAGAACCGTCTGGCGCTTGGCTTCGTCGCGGGGTGGCTGTCGGTCAACACCGCGATCTTCGCCAAGCTCGGTCACGAGCCGTGGGCGGGCGCGGTCGGGACGGCGCTCTGCCTCACGCGAGCCGAAGGCGGCTGGCCCGCGTTCTACCAGTCGTTCACGCAGCTCGTCGTGTTCGGCCTGGTCGCCTCGATGGTCGCGACCAACGTGACGCGCCGCTACCGTCCCGAAGAGACGTGCCGCGCGCTCGCCGGCGAGGCGTCGCAGCACGTGATCGTCGTGGGGCTGTCGAACCTCGGCCGCCGCGTCGTCGACCTCGCGCACGCGTCCGGGGTCGAGGTCGTCGCCGTGGAGGAGGACGCCGCGCTGCTCGTGGGCCTCGTCCGCGACGAGCGTCCCTGCGTGCTCGGGAGCGCGCGCGAGCTCCCGACCCTCGAGGCGGCGGGCGTGGCGCGCGCGAAGGTCGTGGTGGTCGCGAGCGGCGATCTCGAGGCCGCGGCGGTCGCCTGCCGGCACGTCCGCGCCCTCAACCCCGACTGCGAGCTCGTCATTCGCTGCTCGAGCGACGACGTGGGCGAGGTGCTCGCCAAGGCGTACCGCGCGCGCGTGGTCTCGACCTCGCGCCTCGCGGCCATGTTCATCCAAGGCCAGGCGGTGGCCGCGCGCGCCCGGCGCGTGATCGTGATCGGCGACAACGCCGTCGCCGTTCGCGCGGTCCTCGCGCTCGAGGCCAAGCGCATCCCGCACGAGCGCGTGCCGCGGCCGGTCGGCGACGACCTCGAGCCGCTCCGCGCCGCCGGCGCCGAGAAGGCCGACATGTTCGTCGTGTGCGACGACGACCTCGGCGAGAACCTCCTGCTCGTCGACCGCCTCCGCGATCTGAACGCGCGCGCGCGCATCGTGTGTCGGGCGTTCCACGACGACGCGGCCGAGCTGCTCGAGCAGCCGCCCTTCGGGTGCGTGGTCCTCTCCACGTCGCGCCACGCCCTCGGCGAGCTGGTTCGCGATGGCGCGCTCCGCGAGGTGGGGATCCTCGCCGTCGAGGCTCGCCCGGGCTCTTGAGGCGCGCCTTTCCGCTTTCCTTCGAGGCGGAGCGTGCTAATAAGCGCTCCCCCTTGCTCGCGGCATGCCCGCGGGCTACCCCCGGCGCCTTGCGCACCGGGGATTCCACGAGGAGAGCACAAGTGGCCACCGCACAGACCCTGAAGTCCAAAGAGTACGAGACGATTTATGTCCTGCGCCCTGACGTCGACGCCGACGCCGCCGACAAGGTGCAGAACCGCATGACCGAGGTCGTCGCCCGCGACGGCGGCACGCTCCTCAAGGTCGAGGCGTGGGGCCGGCGGAAGCTGGCGTACCCCGTCAAGAAGCACCAGAAGGGCGTCTACGTCTACGTGAAGTACGTGGGCAAGGGCGGGCTCGTCCAAGAGATCGAGCGCAACCTCAAGCTGATGGACGTGGTCCTCAAGTACCAGACCGTGCTCCTCACCTCCGACGTCGACGCCGGCTCGTTCACGGTCGACCCCGAGGAGATCAAGTTCGCCCGCCTCGAGCTGCCCGCCGAGGAAGAGGAGAAGGAGTCGCGCGAGCGCGCGCTCGGCCTCGTCGACTTCCACGACGCGCCCCGCCGCGATCATCGCGAGTTCGAGGACGAGGACGACGCCGTCGAGGCGCCCGAGAAGAAGGCCGACGAAGAGGCGAACTGAGCCTCCCCGCGTCCCCCACCCATTTTTTGCCCGCGCCGCGCGGCGCGTGATTGGACCAAGCCACCATGATGGACGACGACAAAGATTTCGGACGAACGCCAGACCTCAACGCCGACGCCCCCGGGCGCCGCCGCGGCGGCAAGAAGCGCGTCTGCAAGTTCTGCTCCGACAAGGCCGTGACGATCGACTACAAAGACCCGCAAGCGCTCAGGTATTTCGTCTCTGAGCGTGGCAAGGTCACCCCCCGCCGCATCAGCGGCAACTGTGCCCTCCACCAGCGCAAGGTGACGCTCGCCATCAAGCGCGCGCGCAACATCGCGCTCCTGCCCTTCACCGTGTCGGGCTGAAAGGAAGCATCATGGCCGCCACCGTTCAGGTCATCCTCCAGACCGACGTCGCCAACGTCGGCTCCTCCGGCGAGCTCGTCAAGGTTCGCCCCGGGTTCGCCCGCAACTACCTCGTGCCCCAGAAGCTCGCCGTCGCGGCCACGGCCGCCCAGGTGAACCGCGTCAAGCACGAGAAGGCCGTCGCCCTCGCGAAGGCCGAGAAGGCCCGCAAAGAGGCCGGCGAGCTCGCCGCCAAGCTCGGCGGACTCGTCATCAAGATCGCTCGCCCCGTCGGCGAGGACGACCGCCTCTTCGGCTCCGTGTCCGCCAAGGACATCGAGGCCGCGGTCCGCGCCGCCGGTCTCGAGACGTTCGACCGCAAGAAGATGCACCTCCCGGAGGCCCTCAAGGCTCTCGGCACCCATGAGGTCGCGGTCAAGCTGCTCGGCGACGTCACCGCGACCCTCAAGGTCGAGGTCGTCAAGAAGTAGTCGCGCCGCTCGCCGCGGGCGCTCGCTGCGCTCACCTCGTTCGCCCCGGCCGCCTCGTGCACGCCGGGGCGAGCCCGTTTCGGAGGGATAGCCTGTGGAAAAGATGGGCGGTTTTCGTAGGAAAGAGGTGGAGACGCCGCCGAGCGTCGAGGGGATCGTCCCTCCGCACGACCTCGACTCCGAGGCGGCCGTGCTCTCCTCCGTGCTCATCGATGGCTCCGCGATGGACCGCGTCCAGGAGTTCCTGCGCCCCGAGCACTTCTATTCCGAGGCCCACCGCCGCATCTTCGAGGCGTGCCTCGAGCTGCGGGAGGTCGGCAAGCCGGTGGACGTCGTCACAGTCGGCTCGTGGCTCAAGACCCGCGGACGCATCCAGCAGGTCGGCGGCATGGGCTACCTCACCGAGGTGCTGAACAGCGCGCCCGCGGTCGCGAACGTGACCGCCTACGCGCAGGTCATCTTCGAGAAGTACCGGATCCGCCAGCTCATTTTGGCCTGCCAGAAGGTGTCGGCGCAGGCGTACCTCGACTACGGCGAGGCGCAGGCGTTCATCGACGGCGCCGAGCAGGCCGTCTACAACATCGCGCGCGTCAGCCAGACCTCCAACGTCGAGCGCCTGCTCGACGTCATGAAGAAGTCGTTCAAGCAGCTCACCGAGGCCATGAAGCGGGGCGACCGCATCATCGGCGTCCCCAGCGGCTTCGACCGCCTCGACACGCTGACCTCGGGCCTCCACGACGGCGACCTCACCATCATCGCGGCTCGCCCCGGCATGGGCAAGACCAGCTTCGTCCTCAACATCGCCGCGAACGTGGCGAGCCCGAGGGGGCGCGAGCTCGCCGCCGACCCGAACCAGCGCTGGGAAGAGCCTGGCGTCGGGGTGGTCGTGTTCTCGCTCGAAATGCCCCGCGAACAGCTCGCCAACCGCATGGTGTGCTCGGAGGGGCGGGTCGACGTCAGCAAGATGCGCAAGGGCTACCTCAGCCAGGAAGACTGGCAGAAGCTCACGCAGTCGGCCGGCTTCCTGGGGAAGCTCCCCATCTGGATCGACGACTCTCCGTCGCTCGGCATCCTCGAGCTGCGCGCCAAGGTGCGCAGGCTCCAGTCGGAGTTCAACCGGGTGGACGAGGCCGGTCAGCCGACGCACCGCATCGGCCTCGTGGTCGTCGACTACCTCCAGCTCATGAAGGGGCGCGACGGCGCTCAGTCACGCGAGCAGGAGATCAGCGAGATCTCGCGCGGCCTGAAGGGGCTCGCGAAGGAGTTGAAGGTGCCGGTCATCGCCCTCTCCCAGCTGAACCGCGCCGTCGAGACCCGCAGCGACAAGTCGAAGCGACCACAGATTTCGGACCTTCGCGAGTCGGGCGCCATCGAGCAGGACGCCGACAACATCCTCTTCATCTACCGCGACGACTACTACACGAAGGAAGCGTCGGAAGAGCCCAATACCGCCGAGATCATCGTGGCCAAGCAGCGAAACGGGCCCACCGGCACGGTGAAGGTGCGCTTCGATCGCGAGTACACCCGCTTCGACAACCTCGCGGTCGGCGAGTACCCCGAGGAGCAGGAGTAGGTCTTCGCAGCACCTGACGCGAACCCCGAAGGCGAGCCGAACGCGAGGGGTCGCATCAACCGATCCCGGGCCCCGCGCTCGTGATATTTCCCGTCACGATGTCTGGCCCCATCGCGTCCGGTTCTCCGCCCCTCTCCGAGCTCGTCCGGGCTCGCCGCGTCCTCATCACCGTAGGCGCCGGCGGGGTAGGGAAGACCACGACCGCGGCCGCCCTGGCGGTCGCCGCCGCGCGCGAGGGCCGCCGGGTGCTCTGCCTCACGATCGATCCGGCGCGGCGCCTCGCGCAGTCGCTCGGCCTCGAGGAGATGGGCGCGGAGGCCATGGAGGTCGACCGCGCGCTCTTCTCGGAGGTGGGGGTCGAGCTGTCCGGCACGCTCACCGCCGCCATGCTCGACACGAAGCGCACGTTCGACGACCTCGTCGTGAAGCACTCGTCCTCGCGAGCGAAGGCCGACCGCCTGCTCAACAACAAGCTCTACAAGTACATCTCCGCGTCCCTCGCCGGCACGCAGGAGTACATGGCGATGGAGAAGCTCGTCGAGGTGAAGGCCGACCCTCGGTACGACCTCATCGTCCTCGACACGCCTCCTACGGCCAACGCGCTCGACTTTCTCGATGCCCCCGAGCGCCTCGTGGGCATGCTCGACAGCGCCGCCATGAAGTGGTTCTCGGAGGCCTTCGAGTCGTCCGGGAAGTTCTCCCTCAACATCCTCGCGAAGGGCGCGTCGGCGGTCCTGAAGGGCATCAGCAAGATCACCGGCGGCGGCCTCCTCGAGGCGATGGCCGAGTTCATCGCTGAAATCAACGAGCTCTTCGGCGGGTTCAAGGAGCGCGCCCGGCACGTCGAGCGCACGCTGCGCTCGCCGGACGTCGCCTTCATCCTCGTCACGTCGCCGTCGCCGCCGAGCATCCGTGAGGTGCTCTATTTCGGCGATCGTCTGGCGGAGGCGGCCATGCCCCGCGGCGCCTTCGTGGTGAACCGCGTGCGTCGCGCCCCTCCGTTCGCGGGCCAGGTCGGCGAGGGGGAGGCGGCCGCGGGCCTAGGCCTCCACGGCCTCGCGCTCGAGCCGGACGCGGCGGCGCGCCTGGCGGAGGCGCACGGCGACGCCACGAAGATGGCCGCGCTCGACGCCCACAACATCCAGGCGCTCGACGGTGACGTCGCGTCCGGCGTGCCCATCGTGAAGGTGGCGGAGCGCGCGACCGACGTCCACGACGTCCGCGTGCTCGCCGATCTCGGCGCCGTGCTGATGGCGGGCGGCGATCTCGTGTAGGCCGGGCCCCGCGTCGGGTAGGATGCGGCGGATCATGACCCCAAAGAACACCCTCTGCCTCTGGTTCGACGACGACGCCGAGGGCGCGGCGAGCTTCTACGCGCGCACCTTCCCCGACAGCGCGGTGGGCGCGGTCCACCGGGCGCCATCGGACTTCCCCGGCGGCAAGGCGGGCGTCGTCCTCACCGTCGAGTTCACTGTGTGCGGAGTGCCGTGCCTCGGGTTGAACGGGGGCCCTCGCTTCAAGCACACCGAGGCGTTCTCCTTTCAGATCGCCACCGACGACCAAGCCGAGACCGATCGCTACTGGAGCGCGATCGTCGAACACGGGGGCGCGGAGAGCGCGTGCGGCTGGTGCAAGGACAAGTGGGGCCTGTCGTGGCAGATCACGCCGCGCGCCCTCACCCGCGGCATGGCCCAGGGCGGCGACGTGGCCAAGCGCGTGTTCGAGGCGATGATGACGATGCGTAAGATCGACGTCGCAGCCATCGAGGCGGCCGCGCGCGGCGACGCTCAGCCCGAAGGCGCCTGAGGGTCACCGCGGCGTGAGCCTCACTCCGAGACGTCGACCGAGGGGGTGTCGGTCTCGGTGGCGGCCTCGCCCTCGCCCCTCTTCCGGCCTCGGCGGCGAGCCTTGTAGTGTACACGTACCGGCACGCCCTCGAAGCCGAACTTCTTTCGGAGCTGGTTTACGACATAGCGTCGATACGAGAAGTGGATCGCCTCCGGCGCGCTCGTCAGAATGACGAACGTCGGGGGCGCGACGTCGGCCTGCGTCACGTAGTAGAGCCGCGGCGCCTTCCCGCCCTGCGTCGGCGGCGGCCGCGTCTCGAGCACCTCGGCGAAGAACCGGTTCAGCTCGCCGGTCCCCACGCGCTTGCGGTAGGCCTCGCTCACCGCGCCGACGGTGGAGAAGAGCTCGCCGACGCCCCGGCCCGTCTTGGCGGAAATGGAGACGATCGGGACGAACGGCGCGAACGAGATCTTCTCGCGCGCCAGCGCCTCGGCGCGCTTTCGGGCGTCGCGATCGATGAGGTCGCACTTGTTCAAGGCAATGATCATGGCGCGGCCGCGGTCGTCGGCGAGCCCGAGGATCTTCGCGTCTTGCTCGGCCACGCCGTCGTTGGCGTCGCAGAGCAGCACGACGACGCTCGAGTTCTCGATGCTGCGGATCGACGAGAGCACGCTCATCGACTCGACCACGTCCTCGGTCTTGTTGACCTTGCCCTTGCGCCGGATGCCGGCGGTGTCGACGAACACGTAGCTCTGGTCGCCCTTCGCGACGACCGCGTCGATCGCGTCGCGGGTCGTGCCGGGCTTGTCGTCCACGAGCATGCGCTCGTCGCCGAGGAGGCGGTTCATCAGGCTCGACTTGCCGGCGTTGGGGCGACCGATGAGCGAGACTCGGGTGAGGGCGCTCGGCTCCAGCGCGGGCATCGGCTCCCCGAACGCGGCGACGAGATCGCCCTCGAGCTCGGCCAAGCCGCGGCCGTGCAGCGCGCTCACCGCGTACACCTTCTCGACGCCGTGCTGGTAGAGCTCGTAGGCGTCGGCCTCCACGCGGGCGGAGTCGGCCTTGTTCGCGGCGTACAGCACGGGCTTGCTCGTTCGGCGCAGGAGCGCGACGGCGGCGCGATCTGCCGCCGTGAGCGGCTCGGTCGCGTCGGTCACGAAGACGATCACGTCGGCTTCGGCGATCGCCGCCTTCACGTGCCGCGCGATGCCAGCGCGCATGGGGTCGTCGTCCTCGGGATCGAAGCCGCCGGTGTCGACGAGCGTGTAGTCGCGCCCGAACGCTGACGTGTCCACGTAGTGCCGGTCGCGGGTCACGCCGGGCTCGTCGTGGACGATCGCGAGCTTCTTTCGCGCGAGGCGGTTGAAGAGCGTGGACTTGCCGACGTTTGGCCGTCCGACGACGGCGACGATCGGGAGCCCCGAGGTGCCGCCAGGGATGCCGCGGTTCGGCCGCGGCTTGAAATGTTTGGTCATCGTTTCCGCTCCTCGCGGCGAGCGCCAGGCACGCTGGTCGCCCCATATCCGAGCTCGTTCAGCCGGGCCTCGTTCTCATACCAACCGGCCGTGGTGCGCACGTGCACCGCCAGGTGGACCTGCCGGCCCACAAGCTCCTCGACGCGCGCGCGCGCGCCGGTGCCGATCTCCTTCATGAGGCGGCCCTTCTCCCCGAGCACGATCGCCTTGTGCGACTCCTTGTCGACGTGCACCACCACCTGGATGCGCGGCACGCGCAGGCCCTCTTCGAAGGACTCGACCTCTACCGCGACGCCGTGTGGCACCTCGTTGCGCGTGAAGCGCAGCACCTGCTCCCGCACGTACTCGGCGACGAAGAAGCGCACCGGCTTGTCGGTGAGCTCGTCCTCGGCAAAGAGGAAGTCGCCCTTGGGCAGCAGCGGAGCGATCTCGGCGAGCACCCGCTTCGCGCCGTCGGCCCGCCGCGCCGAGAGGGGCACGATCGCCGCGAAGTCGCGCACCCGCCCGACGCTCTCGAGGAGAGGGAGGAGCGCCGCCTTGTCCTTCACCCGGTCGACCTTGTTGAGGACAAGAACGGTGCGGGTGCCCGGGGGGATCTTGTCGAAGAGGGCGAGGTCTTCCGGGGCGAGCTCGGCCTTGGGCGAGCTCGGGAGCTCCACCAGCAAGAGCACGACGTCGGCGGAGCGAGCCGCCTCTTCGGCCACGTGGTTCATGCGTGCGCCGAGCTTCGTCCTGGCGGCGTGCACGCCGGGCGTGTCCAGAAACACGAACTGCGTCGCCTCCACGGTGAGGATGCCCGCGATGCGATCGCGCGTGGTCTGAGGCTTCGGGCTCGTGATGGTGAGGCGCTCGCCGAGCAGCGCGTTCATGAGGGTGCTCTTGCCCACGTTGGGCCGCCCAAGCAGCGCCACGGTGCCCGCCCGACGCAGCGCGCGGGGCTCCTGCGGGTCCGCGGTTCTTCGCGCCTCGCGACTCTTCCCGCCCGGTGCGCTACGTGACTCGGCCATGGCGGAGGCCCTCTAGCACACCCCTCGTGGGCACGCTCACTCGCTCGCGCCACCCGCGGCTTCGCGCGCAACTCCACGTGGAAAGCCTCTGAAGAGGGCGGTTGCTTCGGCTGCCGCGTCTCGGTATGACGCTATCGCCGACCCCTCCGCCCGCTCCCGCGCCCCGCGCGCGGGAGGCGCTGCGGCCCCGGCCTTCCTTCACCGACGAGCTTTCATGGCATCCGACGACGAAACGCCCCCCGCCGAACCCGCCGAAGCCCCCGTCGAGGTGGCCGCCGAGCCCGCTCCTGCGGCCGAGACCCCGGTCGGCGTGGCGCCAGAGGCGGCGCCGGAGGACGATGGGCCAGCGCCGGAGCCCGTCGAAGATGCGAAGGGGTGGCTCGCGCCGCTCCTCGTCGTGCTCGCGGCGGCGTTCGTCGTGCTCTTCGTGCTCCCGCCGCTGACGAAGGCGGGCATCTGGGATCCCTACGAGCTGAACGTCGCCGACCTCGCGAGGCGCGTCGCGCTCAAGCTCCACGGGGCGTCCGCGCTCGCGCTCGAAGGCGCCGACAATTCGCTCCCGCACCTAAACGACCTCGGTCGCCCCCAGCTGCCCTTCACGTCCATCGCGCTCGGGTTCTCCTTCTTCGGCCTCCGAGAGTGGGCCGGCCGGGCGCCGCTCGCGGTGTGGGGGCTGCTGGGGGCCGTCGTCACCTACGGCTTCGTCGCGCGGCTCGTCGACCGGCGCGCGGGCGTCTTCTCCGCGGTAGCCCTCCTCACGATGCCGCTCTACTTCGTCCAGGCACGCACGATGCTGGGCGACATCACCACGATGGCGTCGCTCGCCATGGCGTTCGGAGGCCTCGCCGTCGCCGCCTTCGGCAACGACGACGATGGGGCGCCCGCTCACGGCGTGCGGCTCCCGTGGCTCGCGGTCGGCGTGCTGGGCCTGGTCGCGGGGTACTACAGCCGCGGGGCGCTGCTCGGGGTCGTCGTGCCCGCCGGGGCCGTGGGGCTCACGTGGGGCGTCCTCGTGGGCGCCGAACGGCGCCTCGACCCCATGGCGCACGCCGTGGGGGTTGCAAGCGGCCTCATCGCGGCCCTGGCCCTCTATCCCGTCACCTCCGTGCTCTTCGCGGACACGCCCCCGACCGACATGAACCCGTGGATCGGGGCGACGCTTCATCCCCCGGCGAAGTATCCCACGTTTGACTACGTGATTGGGCACCTCGCCCACGCGATGGCGCCGTGGAGCGCCTTCGTGCCGTTCGCCGTAGGTCGACTGTTCATCGCGCCGAAGGGGCGGCCGTCTCCGGCGCTCGCGCGCGAGAGCGCAGCGCGGATGGCGCTCCTCTTGGGGGCGACGGCGGCGCTCGTCGCTCATGGCGTGCTCGCGGCGCGCGCCGACCTCATCGCGTTCTCGGGCCCGGCCCTGCTGGCGGCCATCGCGGGCATCGCGCTGCGCGACTACGAGCGGGGCGCGCACGCCTCGGTGGCGCTCGGCGTGGGCACGATGGTGCTCCTCGGCCTCCTCCACCACGACTACCACAACGTCCCCGACAAGGCCTACCAGGCCTTCGGCATCGCCCAGGCGATCCCGTTCCCCGAGTCGTTCAAGGACAAGTCGCTGGCGCTGTGGACCGTGGTGCTCATCGGGTTCGCGGGCGTCGCGTTCCTCACGTGGGTCGAGCGCGACGCGAAGCGCCGACCGTTCGATCCGAAGACCTACCTCGCGGTGCTCCGCTCGGTCCGCGACGCGTGGGACGGCTTCCTCGTTCTCGCCTACTTCGCCCTCGTCGCTGGCACGTCTCTCTCGGGCCTCGCGGTGTGGTTCGGTACCCGGAACCACGCGCGGTGGCTCACGACCGTGCCGCTGCAGGTGCGTGAGATCGCCGTCGGCGCGTGGTGGAAGGCGGCGCTCGGCCCGCCTGCGCTGCTCTTCGGCCTGCTCTTCTGGTGTGACGTGTGGCTGTGGGCGTTCTCCCGGCAGGGTGGAGGCCGCAGCCTCGGCCGAGGATTCGAACCGTTCGAGGCGCTCGTCGCGAGCCTCCGCGGGGGCCCGGCGCCCGCTGGGAAGAAGCCAGTTCCCGCGCACGTCGCGCTCTTCCGTGTGGCATTCTCCGACAAAGCGACGGAGGAGGAGGCCCTCTCCGCGACCTCGCTCGGCATCCTCGCGCCGCTGCTCTTCCTGCAGCTTCCTGGGGTGGTCTACGTCGCGCTCCACAAGGGTGGCGTGCGCCCGATGGTCGCGAGCGCGCTCGCGGTGCCCGCGGGTGTGCTCGCCTTCCTCGCGTTCGGGGTGATAGGCGATTTGCTCCGCCGGAGCCGCGCCGCCTTCTTGGTCGTGTTCGGCGTCGTCACGGGCCTCGTCCTCTCGGCCGGGTACTACCCCGCGCTCGCGAACCAACTCTCCCCGAAGGACGTCTTCGAGAGCTACCGGCGATTCAAGCAGGGCGACGAGCCGCTCGCGCTCCTCGGCGTGGGCGGGCGCACCGCCGCGTACTACGCAGGTGGGCAGCCGCTGCTCCTCGCAGACGCGCCCGCGGCGCAGGCGTGGCTCACGGGCGCACCCGCGGGCTCACGTCGGTTCATCTCGGCGAAGGCCGATCAGCTGGGGCGCCTGAACCAACTCTACCGCACGACCCGCGGGGCCAACGTGCCCGTGCTCGACGGTCGATCGAGCCAGATCGTGCTCATCGCCTCCGAGCTGCGCGCCGGCGAGACGAGCGAGAGTCCGCTCGACACGATCGTCCTCAGCGCCGCGCCCAAGCCCCAGCGTCGGCTCGACGTGAACCTCGAGGACAAGCTCGAGGTCCTGGGCATCGACCTGGTGGACGAGCGCGGTCGCCTCGTCGACGCGATCGGGCCGGGGCGAAAATACCACATGAAGACCTACTTCAAGGTGCTCGCCCCGATCACCACCGAGTGGGAAGGCTTCATCCACATCGACGGGTACCGCCGGCGGCACAACGGCGATCACAAGATGGCGGAGGGAAAATACCCGCTGTCGATGTGGAACAAGGGTGACATCATCGTCGACGACCACGTGTTCGCCCTTGAGCCCAACTTCACGCAGGGCACCTACACGATCTACTTCGGGCTCTACACCGGAGAGACCCGGCTCAAGGTCAAATCGGGGCCGCACGACGGCGAGAACCGCATCGTGGCCGGCCAGCTCAACGTCCAGTAGCGGCGACTGCTCGTCGGCAGCGGTGGGCGGGCCGCCGCGGGCCGCCGCCGCCCCGCCTCGAGCCAGGGCCAACCTCGACGCGGCGCTTGCGCACGGCCACGGTCGACCCGCGGGCGGAGAGTGGTGCGCGGCTACTTCGCGGGCACCGGCAGCCGGCGGCCGTACACCCCCGCGCCCTGTGCGGCCTGGTCGTCCCACGCGACGGCGAGGAACGGCGTGGCGCCGCCGATGGCCACCGATGGCGCCGCGCGCTTTCGCCCTGACCGCGTGCCCACCGAGAACTCGCTGTCGGTGCCGTCGACCGGGTTGAAGGGAAAGCCCGTCGTGAGCCGGACGTAGCGCCCGCGAATGTCGCCGCGGGGCTCGTCGGCCCAGGCGACGAAGTAGACGCCCGCCCCGGCCGTCGTGGCGGCCACGCGAGGGGCCGCCTGATCGCCGTCGCGCACGAGGTCGTTGATGGGCGCCGCCTGGTCGCCGGCGAGCTTCACGATTTGGGCGGAGAAGCGCTGCAGGACGACGTCGGCGTTCCCGCTCGCCTTGTCGGCCCAGACGACCGCGAAGCGTCCGTCGTCGAGCGAGGCGACGTGTGGGCGCTCTTGGACACCCGCGGCCTTGTCGTTCACGACGCTCTCGCCGCCGGCCGGGATGCCGTCGCCGTTGACCACGCGAAGCTTCACGTCGCCGCCGCTCTCCCACACGATGACGAAGCCTGCGGGGAGGGCCGCTACGCTGACGTGCGAGTTCGACGTGCCGGTCGAGATCTCCTGCTGGTTGCCGAGCACGTTGGGCGGGGTGAACGTGCGCGCGAAGATGCGCCCGTTGCCGGCGCCCCCGCTCTCGTCTTGCCAGGCTATGTAGAGCTTTCCGTTCGCGCCGGCGGCGACGCTCGGCGAGGTCTGGGCACCTGCCTCACCGGCCCCGTTCGCCCCGTTGACGCCAATCGACGCGGCCTGTCCCGGGGTCAGCTCAGCGTCGAACGAGCGCAGAAAGACGTCGGCGGCGCCGTCCGCCGCCACCGCGTGGAACGCCACCCACGTCGTGTCTGCGAGCGCAGCGGCCTCGGCGCCTCCCGCCGCGCGGGTCGCGGGCTCCGGCGGGTTCGAACCGTTGGGCAGGTACACGAACCCTTGCGCGGCCGCCGGCGGGCTGGAGACCGGCCCGAAGGTGGCGTCGAGCGCCCGGACGCCGACGTCGGCCTTGCCGCTCGATTTGTCGGTGAAGAACGCGAAAAATCGCGACTTCGTCGCCAGCAGCGAGGTCTCGCTCTTCTCGTTCGGTCCGCCCGTCTTCGTGTTGGCGAGGATGGATCCGACCGAGAGCGCGGTCTCCTCGGTCTTGCAGGTCGCGGAGCAGGCGGCGCCTGGCGGATCGCACTGCTCTAGCCCCTCGATCACCTTGTTGCCGCACGTCGAGGGTGGGATGGCGCGCACCATCTTGATCTCGAGGGGCACGGCGTCTTGATTCACTTTCGCCACCGCGCAGCCCTGCGCGATGGTGTCGCCCGCGTCGTCGGAGGCCGACGCCACGAACACGCGCTCGAGGTCGGACCGAGTGACGCGGACGTCGCCGCAGAACTTCACGCGGTCGGCGCACCCGGCCCGCGAGAGCTCTCGCGTGGCTATCTTCGGGGTGTCGGGCTTCGCCGTCGAGGCGCCCCTCGCCGGATCGCAGGTCACGGCGTCGGACTTGTCGTACACGACCAGCGTGATGCGGCTTACCGTATCGAGCAGCCCCTTGGGCGATACGAACCGGGCGTCGAGCGTGACGTCGGCGCGCTCGTCGGTCGCGCCGCAAGCCCCGAGCAGAGCCATGGTGAGCGTCGCGCCGACCACGCCGAGGCCCTTTGGCGCGCGCCCGCGTGACCATCTCCGAGCACCTACGGTCCGAACGATCATGCGCGGAGCAACCTAGCCGGGATTCCACCCCGGGCCAACGGTCTCTGCGTCATCGCCCCCACGGGAGCCGGAGGTGGAGTGGGCGCGGCCCAGTGGGGACTCCGACGAGCGCTAGCGCGTCCAACAGCGCCCGCGCGGCGGGGGCCTCCCCCGAGAGCACGACGTGGCGCGCGCCCGCGCGCGCCAGCCCCGCCGCCACGTGATCGGCCCAGTCGGCCAGCTGCTCCGGGTCGTCGGTCGGCACGCTCACGCACACACCGAACGCGCCGTCCTCGAGAGGGACGACGCAGCGCGGGTAGCGCCACGCCGCGATCGCTTCGCGCGAGGCCTCCTCGGCGCGGGTCGCCGCGAACGCCTCGAACGCCGCTGCGCGGAGCGCGCCGGCAGCCGGCCAGCGGGCCACCACCGGGTCGAGCACGGTCGCCGCGAGCGTCGGCGACGCCCCGGCCTGCGCAAGCACCCGGCCGATCGTCGAGGACAGGAGCAGCGTATCGTTGTCGAGCGGGGCTTCGGCGAGGCCAACGAGACGCTCTCGCAGGCTCGCGGTGGCGGACAGCGCCCGCGCGTCGGCCTCGGTGAGGCCAAGCGCGCCGTGCGCCGCGTGCCCGGCTCGCGGGGAGGGGGGAGCGCGCTCGCTCATCGCTCAGAACGACGACGCTCGGTCGACCGCGGGAGGGGCGGCGGGCTTCGGCGCGGCGTTCTTCGAGGGCTCGCGGGCGCCTCCGCTTGGGGGCGCCGCCGCCGCCTTCGCCGGGGCCGCCCTCCGTGAGGCGAGCTCCGTCCCCGAGTCGAGCGCGGCCTGTGCTCGCGCGGCGTACGCCGGGACCCCTAGCAACGAGCGGTAGCGCGCGCGGGCTCCGTCCACGTCGCCCACCGCCTCGTGGCATCGCGCTCCCTCGAAGGTCGCGTCGTGCCCGGCAGGGCCCCCTCGCGCGGCGGCCGCGTCGAATCGCGCGAGCGCGGCCCCGCACCCGCTCGAGTCACGAACGCTGCGGGCGGCCCAGAGCGCGGCCGTCGCGTTGCCGCGCGCCGCCGCCTCGTCGAGGCGCCTCGTCGCCTCCGCGTACCGTTGCGCCCTGTAGGCGGCGAGGCCTGCCGCGTACCCGTCGCCGTCGTCGCGCGACTCGGCAGCCGGGCCCGCGGCCGCGGTCGGCGCTGCCGCCGGCAGAGGCGCCCCGCCGCCCGCCGCCCCCCCGAGCCCCCGCTGCGCCTGGGGTTCCTGGAGATCGCCACGCTCACGCTTGCCCTCGTTGCGATTGGCGAACGCGGCCGGCGGGGGGGCCTCCGGCTCGTCGGAGGCCGACTTCTTCGCGCGCTCGTTCGTCGCGAGCGCGACGGCCCCCGTGGGCGTCGCGCCATGGGCGGCCGCCGCGCCCTTGTCGTCGAACTCGCGCTCTTCTGCCGCGGCCGACTGAGGCGAAGGCGCGCCCTCCTGCGTCACCGTGAGCGCCGCGGACTCGCGCGGCTGTCGCGACCGGAGCAGCACGGCGCTCGATCCGATCATGAGCAGAAAGAGCGCCGCCATGGCGGTCTGCGGCCGCATGGCCCACGTGCCCGCGAGCGACACCGCGCGCGAGAAGCGGCCACGCGCGATGGGCACGACGACCTGCGCGTCACGCGACGAGGCCAGGATGCGCTCCTCGAGCCCCGCGGGGAGCTCAGGCGTCTCGAGCCTGGCGACCGCGCGGGTCGCGCGCAACCCTCCAAGCTTCGCGGCGCAACTCTCGCACCCCGCCGCGTGCCGCTTCATCGCGGCGCTCGTCAGCTCGTCGAGCTCCTCGTAGAGCTCGTCGATGATCAGGGAGTCGAATTTCTCGCAGTCCATGGTGGCTATCGGAGGGGCGGGCGCAGACGGTGGGTATTCTTAGTTGAATGTGTGCACTCGGTCAGCGGAGCGCACGTGCGTACTCTTCGTGGTCCTTCAGCGCCGCCTGGAGTCGCTCGAGGGCGTAGCGCATGCGGCTCTTCACCGTGTTCTCGGGCACACCCGTGATCGCCGCGATTTCCTTGAAGGGCAGGTGGGCGACCTCGCGCATCAAGAAGACCTCCTTCTGATCTGGCGGGAGCAGCTCCACGGCCGCCGCGACCTGCTGCTGCAGCTCTGCACCGACGGCGTCCCGTTCGACGTCCGCCCCCCGATCCGGGACCACTTCCCCGAGCGTCCGGTCCCCGTCGTCGCCCCGCGCCTCGTCCAGCGAAGGGTGCCGGCGATGGGCGCGCTTGCGGAGCTGATCGATGCAGAGGTTTCGCGTGATCGTGTAGACCCACGTCGTGAAGCGCGCCTCGTTCTTGAACTCCGCGGCGCTCTGCACCACGCGCACGAACGCTTCCTGGACGACGTCCTCCGCGGCCGGGGCGCTCCGCAGCTGTCGAAACGCGAAGTGAAACAGAGGCCCCTGGTGACGTCGAACGAGGGCTGTGAACGCGGCGCGGTCCCCCGCTTGAAATCGCGCCACGAGCAGCTCGTCGCTGTCGGTCGTCATGCGGTCCGTCCCAAGGCTCGCCCGCGCCGCGGGGAGCCCGCGCCGCGAGGAGCCGCTGGAGTGGACCCGCGCTCGCGGACACCCGTCGGTTCATTTTCTTGGGGAAGGAGACGCATGAGAGTCGCCAAAGTTCTACGAGGGGCGGCGTTGCCCCCCGACCGACCCGCACACTAACAAACCGGCGGCCCTTGGCGGTGCCAATGCGTGCGCCACGAGGCCTCCGTGCAAGTGCGAAGTGGTTTACGCACTGTCCGGTGGGGCGAGATTCTCCACGGGTCGCTCGGCAACGTGCGTTCCAAGGTTGCAACGAGGCTTGCGCCACGTCTACACTGCCCTGCGTTAGCGAGGGCGTGGGGGAGGCGAACGGATCGTCCACGCGCAGCGTGGCCGGGCCGGAAGGCGCGAGCCTCGCCACAGGCTTCGACTTTGTAGATGGGTTCTGAGAATCGTTCCGCCCGGGTGCGGACAAGGGGAGTACGCGATGCGACGTCAAGCGATTGGGCTGGCTTTCTTCCTATGCGTCGGTGTTTCGGCGACGGCCTTCGCTCAGCCAACGCCGGCCGCTGCACCGTCCGCAGCCGCGTCGGCCGCGCCCGCGGCGACGACCGCTGCTCCTGCGACTGGCGCGCCCGCCGTGCCGATCCCGGCGCAGGCCGACGGAGCGACCTACTCGGTTCGCCTCCGCGACCTCGAGGCGCGCGTCGATGAGCTCAAGGATCAGATTCGCCGGAGCCACACGCGCCTCTCGCTCCTGTCGGACACGATCCTTACGGGCGGCGCCGCGGGCTCGCGCGCGGAAATCATCTACCGCAACGAGATGTCGACCGCCTTCCGCCTCGTGAAGGCCGCCTTCATCATCGACGGGGCGGTGCAGTACAACCGCCAAGACGACACGGGCGTCCTCGCGGAGCAGAAGGAGATCCCCCTCTTCAGCGGCTCCATGCCCCCGGGCGACCACATGGTGCAGGCCGTGTTGCAGTTCCAGGGCAACGGCTACGGCGTGTTCACCTACCTCCGCGGCTACAAGTTCGACGTCCGCAACGCGCACTCCTTCACGGTCGTCGAGGGCAAGGCCATCGTCGTGACCGGTACGTCGCTCGAGAAGGGCGGCGTCACGACGCCCCTCGAGCAGCGCCCCCAGTTCGAGTGGAACGAGAAGGTCCAGCCGCTCAGCGCGCCGAGCCGCGCGGCCGCGTCCGCCGGTGGCGGTGGTCCCACGGTCACGACGGCCCCGGCGGCTAGCGGGGTGGGCGGCTCGATTTCCATCGGCGGAGGAAAGTAGTGAGCCCACGGAATCGTCACCTCCGGCTCCGGGTGGGGGCCGTGGTGCTCCCTCTGGCGCTCGGCTGGGTCACGGGCGCGCATGCCTCTGGGCTCGAGGAGGCGCGGACCGAGGTCACGAACGTCGATCGCGAGATCGGCAGCGTTCAGTCCGCGGTCGAGCGAGCGAAGACCCAACGCCTATCGCCCGAGCAGCGGCTCGCCAACGGCGAGCTGCTCTTTCGCGGCAAGGACTACGCGCGCGCGACGGTCGTGTTCGGTGAGCTCATCGAAGAGTTCCCCGACACGCCGAGCTTCACGGACGCGCTCTGGCTTCGCGGCGAGACGTTCTACGCAGCGCGAGAGTACCTCTCGGCGCGTCGCGACTACCGGCTGATGGTCCAGCGCGCGAGCGAGCCGCGGTTCCAGCAGTACTTCGGGCGGGCCTGGCGCGCCTCGTCGACGTCTCTCTCCGTACGGGCGACCTGGCGGGTCTCGACGAGGTGTTCTCCAAGCTGAACATGGTGCCTCCGGCGCAAGTCGACGCGGCGCTGCACTACGCCAAGGGGAAGGCCTACTACGCCAAGAAGGACTACGCGAACGCGGCGCAGTCGCTCCAGTCGGTGGGCAACGGCAACACCTACACCCACCAGGCGCGCTACTTCCTCGCGCTCGTCGCGATGCGCACGGCCACCACGCCCGCTGCGGGCGCTGACGGTCGCGTTCCGCCGAAGAGCTACAAGGCGGCGATCGACGCGTTCCGCCAGGTGATCGAGCTCCCTTCCGACACCGACGACCATCGGCATATCGTCGATCTCGCGTGGATGGCCATCGGCCGGCTCTTCTACGAGATGGAGAGCTACCAGCAGGCCACCGAGGCGTACTCGAAGGTCACGCGAGGCTCCGCCGAGTTCGACACGATGCTGTACGAGCTCGCTTGGGTCTACGTGCGGCTGGGCGACGTCCAGCGCGCCGAACGCGCGCTGGAGCTCCTCCAGGTGTCGGATCCCGGGTCCACGCTCGTGGGCGACGGGACGTTGCTCCGCGCCGATTTGCTCCTCCGCTCTGGCTCGTTCGACAAGTCGCTGGAGCTCTACCAGGGCGTCCGCGATCGCTACGAGCCGATGCGCGCAAAGGTCGACGCGTTCCTCGACAGCACGCGCGACCCGCGGAAGTTCTACCACCGCCTGGCCGACCAGCAGCTCGAGGTCCTCGATCAGGCGGACGAGCTGCCGCCCCTCGCGCTGCGCTGGGCGCGCGAAGCCGAGGACGGCGCCTCGGCCTTCCGTGTCATCGACGACGTCACTCAGTGCAAGACGCTGATCCGCCAGTCGTATGTCCTGATCGACAAGCTCACGGCGATTCTTGGGGCCGCGAACCGCGTCCGCGCGTTCCCCGAAATCGCCGCCGGCGAGGAGCAGGCCCTCGCGCTGCTCAACCGCATGGCGCAGGCGAGGCTTCGCGCTCGCGAAGGAGCTCGACGGCGAGGAGCCTTCCACGCTGACGGGGGAGATCGCCGAGGTCCGCGCGCAGCGCCGAGCCCTCATGCCGCTCGTCGCCTCGCTCCCGGCGAGCGCCGGAGGATTCGCGGAACGCGACTACGATGGCCAGCGCCAGTGGAACCGGGTCTCGCAGGAGCTCACCCGGCGTGGTGTCGAGGCCGAGTACCTGCAGGCCACCGTGAACGGTCTCCGCCGCGTCCTCAGGGAAGACGCGCAGCGAGGCGTGACGCGCGATCCCCAGACCGCGAAGCGCTTCGCGAGCGAGCTCGAGGCCAACGAGCGCGATCTCAAGCGTCGGCGCGAGGAAATCGTCGCGCTCCGCAGGCAGATCGAGATGGGGAGACTGCAGGTGGGGCTCGGCGACGCGCGCTACCAGGCCGACGCGCAAGCTCGCGAGCAGTTCCGCAACCTCCTGGATCGCGAGGTCGCCTTGGCGTCGCGCGGACAGGCGGGCCCCGCGGCGGCCACGCTCGCGACCAGCATCACACCGGTCCTCGCGCAGGCCCGCGGCGGTGAAGATCGCATCATGGCCGCGTTCGCCCAGCTGGAGGCGCAGGTCGCCTCTCGCGTCGGTGCGCTCAAGGACAAGATCGAGACCGAGCGTGGGAAGATCAACGGCTACAACACGCAGCTCGGCGCCTTCGACAACGAAGCGCAGGACCTCGTGGGCCTCGTCGCGAAGCGCAACTTCGAGGTGGTCAGCGACAAGCTCAGGAGCATCGTGCTCCGCGCCGATGTCGGCATTACGGAGCAGGCGTGGGAGGTTCGAGAGGAAGAGCTCGGCCGCGTCCACGCCCTCCAGAAGGAGCGCGCCAAGCAGGAGACCCTCCTCGACGAGGAGCTCCGCGAGGTCCTCGACGACTCCAGCGACAGCGCGGGCAAGCCGCTGAAGTGACCCCGCCTCCACCGGCCGCGGCGCGCTCGGCTCGCGCCCCGGCCGATGACCCGATGAGCGCGCCGCTTCCGCAGGGCGATCCGGGTCTGTTCGAGCCAAACTCCGCTCTCCTCTGCGTGTGGGGATTCGACGATGAAGAATTTTAGACGATCGACTCTTGGCCTCCTGACCCTGAGCACTCTGGCGCTGTACGTTGGCTCGGGGGCCGCGCAGCCGGCGGGCGCGACGACGGGTGACGCCGGGGCCGCGGTGGGCACCGACGCCGACGCCGGGACGACCGCTGCGTCCGACGCGGGGGCTGCCGCTGCTGACGCGGCACCCGAGCCCGCCTCACCCGCGGTCGGCGCGCCCGATCAGATCAAGGGCATGCAGACGGCCCCCACGGGGTCGCCGAGGCTCCGCAAGGCCGCACCCCCTCCGCCTCCGCCGACGCCCGGCCAGGTGGCGGCGCTCGACCAAATGCGCGGACAGATGGGCACCTACGAACGCGGCGCGAAGGACTATCGCGACGCGGTCACCTCGATCATTCGCCTCCACTACGAGACCAAGAAGAAGGAGATTCTTGCGGGGCTCGACGGAGAGCTCCTCGTCGAGAAGGCCGAGCTCCGCAAGGCGCGCGACACGGCCATCAAGCGGCTTCAGGAGTTCGTCGAGCGCTACCAGGGTCCTCGCGCGCAGCCCGAGGCGACCCCGGACGCGATGTATCGCCTCGCGGCGCTGTACGAAGAGCGCGCCCGCTCGGAGGACGCGACCGATCCTCTCGAGGTGGGCCTGAAGGACGCGATCGCCCTCTACAAGCGCATCATCGTCGACTTCCCGCGGTACCGCGAGCTCGCCGGCGTCTACTACTTCCTCGGGCACGCGTACGTCGACTCGGGCCGGAACGACGAAGGCCAACAGGTGTGGCGCTCCCTCGTGTGCCACAACAAGTACGCGTACCCCACGCCCCCCGATCCCAAGCGGCCCGAGCGCGACAGCATCCTCCCGATGCCGCAAGACCACGACGAGACCTACTGGGCCGCGTGGCGAAACCTGAACCGCGATCCGCGGAACCTGAAGAAGAACGGTGCCGACTCGAGCTACGTGGAGGTGTTCCCGAGCTCCTGCGAGTACCTCACGCAGCCGAACGTGCTCCCCGGCGACGACCCCAAGTACGTCGCCGAAATCTGGTGGCAGATTGGCAACTGGGAGTTCGACCAGCTCGACCTGGGCGCCGGCTACGTCCGCGATGAGCCCGCCAGCGTCTACGGCTTCAACCGCGCGGCCAGCGCGTACACCCGCGCGCTCAAATACCAGAAGCCGCCGATCTACGGCGTCTCGCTCTACAAGTACTCGTGGACGCTCTTCAAGCAGCAACGCTACGAGCACGCGACGAAGGAGTTCGTCAAGCTCCTCAACTACACCGACGAGCAGCAGAAGCTCACGGGCGACACGGGCGCGGACTTCCGCAACGAGGCCTACACGTACATCGCGGGCTCGCTCACGAACATCGACTTCGCGGGCCCCGGCGCGAACGAGCCGTACATCCAGCGGCCGGACATCGTCGACACCGAGCCTCGTCCCGAGGTCGCGGAGCGAAAGCTCCACGTCGCGGTCGATCGCGTCCGCGACTCGAGCCTCATCCCTCAGGACAAGCCCTGGACCATCGAGATCTACCGGGCGCTCGCCTCCGAGTTCCGGAGCTTGAACCAGTTCAACAACGCCATCGAAGTGTACACGGCGATGTTGACCAAGTGGCCGATGGATCCCACCGCGCCCGACGTGCAGAACGGGCTCGCGGAGACCTACGACCAGCTCGCGCTGAGCAAGAAGCAGGGCACCGCGGAGCACGAGGCCGCGTCTCAGAAGGCGCTCGAGGCCCGCACGGCGCTCGCGAACTACGTCGGCAACAAGCCGTGGGTCGACGCCAACAAGGACAACCCGGCCGCCATCCAGAACGCCGAACGCCTCGTGCGTGGCGGGCTCCGACAGGCCGCCGCGGCGCACACCAACAACGGCAAGGCGGCCCTCCTCGCAGCCGGCGAGACCGGCGACGCCGCGCGACAGCTCGACCTCCTCACCCGCGCGTACGGCGAGTACAAGCTCGCGGGCATCGGCTGGGACGGCTACCTGAAGCAGGACGAGAACGCCCCCGACGCCTACGAGACGCGCTACTGGCTCGCCGACGCGCGGCACCAGCAGGTGCGCATCCAGGTGGTGCTCCACAAGCTCCAGAAGGAGAAATACGGGGAGCCTACACGCAAGGAGATCGACGACGCGCTCTCCTCGGCGATCGAGGTCCGAGACTCGAACGAGGACGACAAGTACCTCGACAACGCGGCGTTCTTCGTCGTCGACGTGAGCGACGTGGACCGCGACATCGCGTTCCAGCAGTTCGAGGACACGAAGGGCTCCGGAGGCGTCGAGAAGCGGGTCGAGGTGAAGTTCGACGGGCCCGACGTCGCCACGCGAAAGGTGGTCGCCGACCCCGTACCGCCGGTGGTCCAGCAGAGCATCCAGGCGCGCGACGACTTTGTCGCGCGGGTGCCCGCGAACCGCGACCTCCAGAAGCACGCCGTCGACTACCAGTTCTACGCGGGTGACACCTACTTCGTGTACGGACAGTTCGAGCTCGCGCGAGCGCGCTTCGAGCCCATGTACCAGGAGCACTGCGGCAAGGACGAGTTCGGCTACCGCGCCTGGGAGAAGCTCATCACGATGAGCAACCTCATGCGCGACGCCAAGCGCTCCACCGAGCTCGCCGAGGCCATGCGCGCCAAGTCCTGCGCGATCACCTCCGAGCAGACGGCGAAGGAAGGACTCATCGTCAACCCGACCCTGCAGGAGGCCGCCTTCGTGCGCGCCCGTGCAAAGTTCGAGGAGGCGCGGCGCGCTCCCCCGGGCGCAGCTCGCGACGCGCTCTGGCGCGAGGCGGCCGGCATGTACGACGCGGCGCTTCAGGCCGCGCCGGCCCGCGACGAGGCGCCCGAGGCCGCGATGAACGCCGCCTACGCCTACAAGCAGGTGGGCGAGTTCAGCCGCGCGATCGAGCTCTACAACAAGTTCATCAGCGAGTACGGCAGCGACGAGCGTCTCGACAAGCTCCAGAAGGGCGACCTCAAGACGAAGGCCGCGCCGGATCCCAAGAAGTACGCGGAGCGGCTCAAGTTCCTCGACGACGCGTACGACGCGCTCGGCACGACGTACTACAGCTTCTTCAACTACCAGCGCGCCGCCGAGACCTACGAGAAGGTCGCGACGAACGAGCGCTTCGCCGCCGACAAGCGGAAGATCGCCGCGAAGAACGCGATGATCCTCTACGCCGCCATGGGGCAGCGCGACAAGATGGGCGCCACGCACAAGGCGTTCATGAAGCTCACGCCTTCGCCCGACGAGAAGGCGAACGCCGACTACTTGATGGCCGACTTCGACCACAAGCAGTGGAACTCGCAGGGCGGTGACACGGGGCAGAACCGCACCTTCCGGCTCTCCGCCGAGGCCGCGCTCATCTCCTTCCACAACGCCTACCGCACCAGCGCGGTCGCCACGAAGTACGTCGTCGAGGCCGCGTTCAGCGTCGCCAAAATGAAGAAGACCGCGGGCGACAAGGAGTACCACCTCTGGTTCAAGCGCACGGTCGACGCCTGGGAGAACCAGAAGTCGCGCGGCGGCGCCGGGAAGGATGGCAAGCCCGAGGCGATGTCTCCTCCCTTCATCGACTACGTCGCGGAGGCCGAGTTCACGCTCATCGACGAGCAGGTCCGCGAGAAGTACGAGATCGACGCGAAGCACAAGTACCAGGGCGCCATCACCGACGTCATCGGTGACGGGAAGGGGCGGAAGGGCAAGTACCAGCTCAACGCCGCCGACGCCGACAAGTGGGACGTCGCCCTCGATCGTCTCGTGCAGAAGTACCCCTCTGCCGACTGGCTCCCGGCGATGATTGCCCGCCAAGGGTCGCTGTACGACACGCTCCGTACCGGCCTCTACAACCTGGTCCCGCCCGCGCTGAAGTACTTCACCAAGGCGCAGGAGGACAACCTCAAGAAGCTCGAGAACAGCGGTCGCCCGGAGCTCGAAGAGAAGGCCGGCGAGATCCGTGACCGAGTGAAGGAAGAGTGGCGCACCAAGAAGGAGAAGGAGCTCACGGGCTCCGACGAGGTCATGGTGCGGCGCTACGCGACCGCGGTCGCGCTCGCTCGCAAGTTCAACGTGCGCAATCCGGCCATCCAGCGCGCTGTCGCCCGACTCGCGTACTTCACCGAGGTCATCGGCGAGGCGAAGATGCGGACCTACGTCGAGGGGACGACCGATCCCTCCGACAAGTCGAAGAAGCTCACGTACACCGACGGCCAATTCGTTCAGACACGCTCGGGTCAAACCGCCGTGCCGCCGCCTTCCGGCGCCCCGTCGCCCCTGCCGGCGTCCCCGTGATCCCGATGAACTCCGAGGAAGTCATGCCACTCTCGTCAATTCCCCACGCTCGCTCGCGTCGTCCGTCGCTCGGGAGGTCGCTCGCGACCGCGGCCGGCCTTGGCGCCATTCTCGCAGCGCTTGCCGGCTCCGCGACCGGCTGCGGTGGCGACACACCGGCGGTGAAGTCCCCCTCGGGGGTGGGCACGAGTCCCGGTGCCGGTCCCGGCAGCCCGGGCTTCGCTCAGACCGGCGTCGGCGACGGCGGCACCGGGCTCTCGGGCTCCGCGAAGGACGCCTACGACCGCGGCTTCAAGGCCTGGGTCGAGGGCGACATCGAGGGCGCCCGGAAGGGCTTCGCCGAGGCCTCGGCCGCCGATCCGAAGGCGGCCGCGCCGCACTACTCGCTGGGCGTCGTGCTCGACCGCCTCGGTGACAGCAATGGCGCGATGCAGGAGTACCGCACGGCCATCTCGCTCCAACCGGACCACGAGCACGCGATTGGCGCCTACGCGCTCGCCCTTGCGGGTTCGGGCAAGGTGGGGGAGGCCGACACCTTCCTCACCGAGAAGCGCGCGAAGAGCCCCGACTCGCCCACGCTCACCACCTATCTGGCCGAGATCAAGTCGCTCCAGAAGGACCACGGAACCGCGCAGCAGCTCGCGCAAGACGCGCTGCGCATGAACCCAAACCACAAGGAGGCCATGGTCGCGATCGCGCGCGACCACTTCCGCGCACGCAAGATGGAGCTCGCGAAGTACGCCATCACGGCCATCCTCGACGGCTTCGGCGACACGGCGCCTGCGCGCGACAAGGACAACGCGGAGGCGCACCTCCTTCGCGGCCTCATCGCTCGCGAGAACGGCCGACGAGCGGCGGCGCTCGCGGCCTTCGAGGCGGCCTACGCGAAGCGCCCAGACCTCGCCGAGAGCGCCATCCAGCTGGGCGCCATCAAGCTCGAGGCGGGCAACGCGCAAGAGGCGCTCCCGGTCCTCGAGCGCGGCGTGCGCCTCGCCCCCAAGAGCCCTCACGCGCGCCTCAACCTCGGCGACGCCTACCGGCTCGTGGGTCGCCCGGTGGATGCGAAGCGCGAGCTCGAGCAGGCCCTCGCGTTCGACTCGACCCTCAGCATCGCGCACTACAACCTCGGGCTGCTGTTCCTGGTCTCGCAGAGCATCCCGGGCATGAACGCGAACGAGCAGGCGGCCCAGGCCATCCGCGAGTTCGAGGCCTACAAGACGATGCGCGGTGCGCGCGCCGAAAAGGGCGACGACGTCGACGACCTCCTGAACCGCGCGAAGGCGAAGCAGGCCGAGGTCAAGGCCGCCGCCGCCGCCCCGCCGCCCGCCGCCACTCCGGCAGCGGCGCCCGATGCCGGGGCTGCTCCGCCCGCCGCGTCGGCCCCGCCCGCCGCGTCGGCCCCGCCCGCCGCGTCGGCCCCGCCCGCCGCGTCGGCCCCGCCCGCCGCCCCTGCGAGCAGCGCCGCCGTAGGGCCGCAGCCGACCCCCACGCCGCCCGAGGCCCCCGCGGCCCCCGCGGCTCCGGCTCCCCCCGCGGAGGCGCCCGCCACGCCCGCCGCTGACGCGGGCTGATCATCCGCTGGCGGACGAGCCCCGCTGGCCTCAAGCTGTCCTCAGGAGTTCCCCAATGAAGAAGTCGTTGTTCGCTGCGTGCCTGGGTGTGCTGCTCATGTCGATCCCCGGCTCCGCGAGCGCGGAGGGCAAGGGGGTCATCACCATCAACGAGGTCACCATCGTCGGCCGCGTTCAGAAGCCGGTGGCCTCCGTCGACGTGAGCAAGATCCAGGCGAAGCTCACGCTCGCCGAGCTCCGCCAGCCCTTCCTCGATCGTATCGAGGAGGCGACCCACCACGACCCGTTCTGAGTCGCGCACGGGCTCGCCGAGCTCATGATCATCCCGCTCGCTGCAGCGTTGGTAGCGCTCGCCTGTTTCCTGGCGAGCGCTCGCCGTTTGTGGTTCGTGCTCAGCGCGACGTCCCACGATCTCGATCGTGTCGTCGAGGAGCTCCGCGGTGACGCGGGCGCGCGGCGAGCGGGGCGCATCGCTCGCGCCATGCGGAGGGAGGCTTCGTCGTGGGAGGCCGAGACGCTCGCCGCGGTGGCGCACCGCGACGTGGTCCGTCGAACGGCGGAGCTGAACGAGCAGATGACGGAGCTCGACCACCGCCTGGCCCGCTGGAGCCGCGTGCCGCGGGTCTGCGCGAGCCTCTCGTCGAGCGTGGGGTTCTTGCTCGCCGCGCTTCTCATGCGCCGCGGGCTCGCCGACCCTGCGAGTCTGGCGGGCGACGTGCAGGAGCTCGTCACGACAGGTCTCGTAGGGCAGGCGCTCACGGTGGTGGGCTTCGGGCTCGCAGGGGCGGTGGGATGCGCCGCGTTGCATGCGCGAGGCCGCCGCGCGGCCAAGGACGGCTCACTCGCCGCCGACGCCTTCGTCGCCCGCCTCGAGGTGCTCGGCGACCGAGGCCTCCTCGGTCTGGGCGGCGACGAAAAGTTCTCACCCGAGGAGAATCGTCCTGTAGAGTGAAAACGTCGGAACCTTCGTCCTCCAGCGCTGTCATTAGGGACGAATCGCTTTCCACCTTGCGTCCGCGATCCGCGACGGAAAGGCCCCAAGATGTCTCAGATGGGAATGCAGCCGAACAACTCGACCCGCCCGGGCCAAATGACCGCGGTCATGCGCGCCATGTCGGTCCAGACCGGTCCGAAGGTGCTGCGCCTCGGTCTCGTACAGGGCGGGCGCGTGCTCGAAGAGCGCATCATCAAGCAGCGCACGAGCGTCACCGTGGGCGCGAACGAGAAGGCGATGTTCGTGTTGCAGGCGCAGAACCTGCCCGCGAATTTCAAGCTGTTCGAGCTCATTGGCGCCGACTACTACCTGAACTTCATCGACGGCATGAACGGTCGCCTCGCTCTCACGAGCGGCATCACCGATCTGGCCGCGCTGCGCGGCCAGGCGAAGAAGGTCGGCAACGCTTACCAGGTGCGTCTCACCGAAGACGCGCGTGGCAAGGTCGTCATAGGCGACACGACGTTCTTGTTCCAGTTCGTCGCGCCCCCTCCCGTGCAGCCGCGCCCGCAGCTTCCGCTCTCCGTGCGCGGTGGGGTCGCGAACGAGATCGACTGGACGCTCACCATCATCGCGGCGTTCAGCTTCCTCGTTCACTTCGGGTTCGTTGGGGCGATGTACTCCGACTGGATGGACCCGCCGGTGAGCGAGGGCATCTCGGTGTCGGCGTTGATCGATCAGCTAAAGAACATCCCCACGCCGCCTCCGCTCGAGGTCCCGACCGACAACACGGTGTCGCCCACGGCGACCGCGGCGAACACCGCGGCCGCCGCGTCGAAGCCCGCCGGTGGCGGTCAGCACGCGTCGCACGCGGGCGCCGGAAAGAGCAGCTCGGTGAGCGACGCGAAGGCGGCCGCTCTCACGCAGCAGGCCGAGGCGATGCAGATGCAGCTCCTCGCCGCGCTCGGCGGGCAGTCGTCGGTCTCCGGCGCGCTCGGCCGCAACGGCGAGATTCCGCCCGTGGACCTCAGCGCGGCGGCCGCCAGCGGCGCTGGCGTTAGCGGCACCGGCGGCGATCTCCGCACGGGTAGCGGCGGTGGCCCCGTGCAGGGCGGTGGCGGTCGCGGGGGCCTCGGTGGCATCGGCGGCGGCACCGGCTCCAGCGGCACCGGCACGTCGGCGGGCACCGAGACCAAGGTCGTCGGCCCCACGGGCGTCGCGCAGGTCGGCGGCACCGCTGCGACCGTCCCCGTCTCCGACGCAGACCGCGTCATCGCCGGGCTTCGACCCCGCTTCCGCGCCTGCTACCAGGCGGGCCTCAACACCGACCCCTCGATGGCCGGCAAGGTCCAGATCGTGGCTAAGATCGGCCCGAACGGCGAGGTGAACTCCGCGAGCGTGGGCTCCAACACGGGCCTGTCCGCCAGCGTGGCTTCGTGCATCGCGCGCCACGTGAAGAACGCCCAGTTCGCGGCCCCCGGCGGTAGCGGCTCCACGCTCTCGATCCCGGTCACCTTCGTGCAGCAGTCGAAGTAGCTCTCGCCCCGGATTCTCCGACGGGTCGGTCTTCGGACCGGCCCGTCTCTCATTTGGAGGCCAACGACGATTTGCTGAACGCACGGCCCCCCGCGCGCAACGTACACGTGGGGAATGGACACACCCGGAACTTCGCGGCTCTCGTGGACCCGCCGACCAAGGTCCAAAAAAAAAAGAACGACACAATGAGTTCGTTGACACTACTCTCGGAACCAGAGTAGGTTCATCGTTGACAACGCGGGTGTGCCCGCACTTTAGGAGACGGGGATGCGTCTACTGACACTCAAATGGGTTGTGGCTCTCGGGGCCGTCGCGTACTTCGCGTCGCCCGCAGTCGCTCAGCAGTCTGGGGCCGGGACCCGGAGCCCGGACGCGCAGGTGGACTTCTCAAAGAAGACCCAGCTCACTCCGCAGGAGCAGTTGGAAGAGGCGAGCCGCCGGCTCACGCGCATGCAGAACCAGTCTGCGGCGATCGCGAAGAAGCTACAGACGGCGCGCCAGTCTCGCGACGTGGTCAAGTCGCTCTGCCTGAACGACAAGCTCTCGCAGGTGAACACCGCGAGCCGCACCGCGGCAGACCGTGCAGCGGCGCTGAAGTCGTCGGTGGCGCGGAACGACGCTGAGGCTGCGAACCACGAATACTCAGTCTTGGCGGTGCTCGCGCAGCGCTCGGAGCAGCTCGGCTCGGAAGCCAGCCAGTGCGTGGGCGAGGAGTCCGCCTTCGTCGGTGACACTGCGGTGAAGACGACGATCGACCCTACGGTCGCGCCGGACGACGCCACGTACCCCGGGTTCCCGGTGACCCCGAACCCGTTGCCTCCGCCGTGCCTTAGTTGCCAGCGGTAGTTCGACTTCGGGCGTGCATGTGGGGGGGGTTCCATCGCGTCCCTTGGCGTTGAGCGTCATAGGTGCCAGCGGTCCCCCCGCAGCGTCCAAATTAATCTCAGTTGAATCCAGTTTGAGGGGGAGAAGTTGGGCCCACTCGTGTTATGGACGGGCCACGGGGCCGGGTAGACCGCGTAATACAACATGAGTGACCACCGAACTTTGGGCGGGCCGCGGCTCGCCAGGCGCATTCCTCTTCTTGCCGCTGTCGCGATTCCCTTCGCGGTAGCTACCTTCGGTGGAGCGAAGGAAGCTCGCGCGCAGGCGTGGCTTCGCGATCGCTCGTACCAAGAGGGTATCGGCGTACGCGTTGGCGACTCCGAGCTGCATCCCGGCGTCGGCGCCGAGGTTGGCTACGACTCCAACTGGTACGCGCGGTCCCACAAGGATCCCCCGGCGGGCCAGGTGCTAGCCAACGGCGGCGTTCGCGAGGCAGGAACGCTGCGTGTTACCCCATCGCTGACCATCCAGTCCCTTGGGCCGCAGCGCCTCGGGCAGGCAGCGCCGAGCTTCTCTTACCGTGGCTCGGTCGCCGGCACCTACCGCGAGTTCTTCGGAACCGAGGTGAATGCCGAGCGCAACATGAACGTTCACGCGTTCTTCCGCGGCGACGTCCTCCCAGGTCGCCCTGTCGGTGTGGGCTTCTTCGGCGGATACCAGCGCATGGTGCAGCCGTCGTCCATTCCCGCCGGCGCTGGCGGGCTCACTTTCGATCGAAGCGACCTGAACGCGGGCGCCGAAGTGATCGTGATCCCCGGCCAGGGCACGCTCGACCTGCACCTCGGCTACCAGTTCTTCGGGGCTCTGTACGAGAACACTGGGGCGACGTCGCTGTCGAACCTCACGCACGAGGTCTCATTCAAGAACCGTTGGAAGTTCAGGCCGAAGACGGCGCTCTTCACCGAGACCTCGGTCCAGTTCGTCAGCTACCCGAACTCCGACCGGTCGATTCTCACCCTCAACGACGCGGTGCCTGTGCGCACCCGCGCAGGCGTGACGGGACTCGTGCTTCCTCGCCTGTCGGTCGTCGGTGCCCTTGGGTACTCCGCGACGTTCCTCGCGGGCGGTGGCCTCAATCAGACGTCGCAGTTCGACAGCATCAACGCGCAGGCCGAAGCGACGATCTACCTCACCGGGGCCGCCGCGCCCGACCCGACCCAGGCCGTCACCGCCGTCTCTACGCTGACCCTCGGGTACAGCCGGGACGTGCTCACCGGCTCGGCCCAGTCGTTCGCGAACAAGCCTACCTATCTCTACGGCGGCGGGCAGAACACGGTGCTCGGCAGCTACACCGGGCTCGACAAGATCTACGGCCGACTCAGCTACATGTTCGCGGGGCGCGCGATCCTCGCGCTCGACGGCTTCGTCGACATCCTCACGCTCCCGGCCCTCTTCGACGCGAACGGCGGGACGGTCGCGGGGACGGCGGGCGGGTTCTCGAACCTCCGTCCGGGCGCCTCGCTCTTCGGCGAGTACCGCTTCGTGGACTCGTTCGGGCTCAACCTCACCGTCGACTACGCGCAGCAAATCAGCGACGTGGTCGTCCCCGTCGGCGGCAATCAGGTCTTCGATCTCAACAACCGCCGCGTTCAGGCGAGTCTCGGCGCGCGCTGGTTCATGTGAGCGAGTGCGGCCGGGCCGGGCGGCCGTAGCCGCTCGAGCCCTCCTCACCCATGAAGTCACCTTTCCTCGCTCTCGCCTTCATTTCCGCGCTCTCCGGGTGCCCTGGGCGACCCGCCATGGGCCCCGCGCTGCCACGCGCTCTGCCGAGCACCACGATCGGTCCGGGGGATGTGTTCGAAGTGCACGTACTCGGGGAGGCGAACCTCCCGCACGAGTACCGCGTCAGCCCTGACGGCACGATCGATTTCCCGTACGTCAATCGCCTGACGGTCGCGAACAAGGAGCCGCAGGATGTGGCGTCGCTCATCCGCGCGAAGCTGATCGAGGCGAAGATCCTGACGGATCCGCAGGTGTCCGTCGCGGTCAAGCAGTACTACTCGAAGAAGGTCTCGGTGCTCGGCCAGGTGACTCACCCGGGCGCCATTCCGTACACCGAGTCGCTGCGCCTGGTCGAGGCGTTGTCGGCGGCGGGCGGGTTCACGCCGCTCGCCCAGAGCAGCCGGGTCATCCTCACCCGCCAGGTAGGCAAGGGGACGGTGACCGTCGAGATCAACCTGGACGCGATCACCGACGGCAAGCAGCCCGACGTCCTCCTGCAGGCGGGCGACACGATCAAGGTGCCGGAGCGCGTCTTCTAGTCCGGACAGCCCGCGAGGCTTCCACGCGAGCCATCCCGAGCCTCGCCCTGCAAGGTCGGACTGCGCGCCTTGTCGCCTCCGAACTAGGAACTGTCGGCCTCGGCTCTGCGGCGCGGAGGTCGAGCTCTTCGCTGCGGTCTCGCGTGCCTCGTCGCACTATGAACCTCATGAGTTGTCCGAGCGAGGAGCGCCAGCTCCTGGACACGGGCCGTGGATGGGTGCACCCCGAGCGGAGCGCCCCAGCTATCACCCGCCGCAGTCGACGAAGTCCGTCGTCAGGCCAGGTGGCCGTGGCTGTGAGAATGTGCCGCCGGGAATCGGGGGATTCCAGACGACCTCGTCGAAGCGCAGAAGTACGTCGGAGGCGGATGGAGGCACCTCGAGATGTACGGTCCGGGGCAGGTCGGCGGTGCACTGTGGGCCCGAAGGCGGCAGGCCCTCGCCCGGCAGGCCATCGGGGTCTTCCCAGGCTTTCGCCATGGCTCCCGGGGTCGGCTCCTCCAGAGACGCCTGGTAGAGGGTTCCGTCGAACTGATCGACGCGCACGCGGGCGAGCCTGAGCCGCTGGCTCGCCCAGGGCTTCGCGAAGTCGTCGGGGTGGACGGCCAGACGCACCTCTTCGCGCGCCTGGTTGGCCCCCGTCACCGTAACGACGTAGTAGCCCGCGCTGTCCCAGCGAATGGCGGGTGGCGAGGCGTGAGCGAGCACGGGGGGAACGCCCCGGAGGAGGCCGATCAGCACGTGGCCGGGCAGGGGGACCTGGGTGAGCCGCGCGATGTTGCAGGGCGCTGCGGGGCCTTCCAGGAAGCGTTTCTCGCGGATGTCGTACAGCGAGAATCGCCGCCCGTCGCTCGTGAGCGTGGCCAGGGTCGCGCCGAACGGGCTCACCGCGTCCATTCGCAGGCTGGCGGGAGCCACGGCGTAGAGCATGAGCTCGGCGCGCACACGCCCTTCCTTTCCGAAATGGTCGATTTTTGCGCGCGCGCGGAGGCCGTGACCGCAGCTCTGGGTCTCGGCGACACGCGCGAGGGCCGCCTCCCCGCTCGGCAGCTGCGACGACGGCGGTGCCACGGCGGTCAGGAAGCAACCGCCGAGGGTCGGTGACAGGAGCAGGAGGACGAGCGAGCCCAGGCGCTGCATTCGGCCACTCTACACGGCCACGCGTCGCCGCGTGGGTCGATCGCCGAACGTTCGGTGTCCGAAATGTGGACACTGCGACGCGACGGAGGGACAACAAAAGGTGACAGCGTGTGTCCGGCCGACCGCTGTTTTGGCGGCTGCCCTTGGCACGGCGGGTGCTCCATGCGGGGGATGTCGCCTTCTGTTGTTCATTCCTCGCGTGGTCTCCGCTCGGCGCTCGCTGTGGGGCTCGTGGCGACCCAGGGCGGCGGCTCATTCTGAGTCGGCGCCCGTCTCCCGGTGCCATACTGCCGCTATCCTAAGCGTTCGAAACGCGCGCGATCGCGGAAGGGAGCCGCGGATATGGATGCCACCTCGACAGGGGTGCACTAGAGGGGGGAGCATGGCCGCGTTCTCTTGGCTCGTTCGACCGCTCGAGTCGGATTTTCGCGCTCGGCTCGACACCCTGGCGGCGCGCAAGGGGCTCGTCACATCGGCCGACCCGGCGCGCCTCGCGGCCGCCGTGCGAGCCCTCTCGGACGTGTACAATCGCCGCGGCGCGGCCCAGGCTCACGTCGCTAGCGCCGCACGGGACCACCTCGGGGCGCGCCTCGCGTTCTCGTTCCCCCGCGACGTCCCGAAGGGCGCGGCCGCGGTGCGCGAGTTGGTCGGTGCTGGCCTGGTAGGGCTCGAGGGGCGGTCTCTGCGCGTGCTCGATCTCGGCGCGGGGCTCGGTGCGATGACCTTCGGCTTGGCGCGCGCCCTCGCCGCCGCGGGTCACGAGGGGAGCCTGGAGGTCGACCTCGTCGACGCCGATCCGCGGGCCCTCGACCTGGCGAGCGCGCTCGCGCGGACGACGACCGACGACCGTGTGCGGATCGAGGCGCGCCCCTCGTGCGTGGTCGCCGAGCGCCCGCCGCCCCCGGGACCCTTCGAGGTAGTCCTCGTTGGGCAAGTGCTGAGCGAGCTCGACGAGGGGGCGCCGCCAGAGGAGCGACAGGCGCGCCATGGGGCCCTCCTGGCGGCGCTTTTCGAGCGGCTGACACCGACGGGGTCGCTCGTCGTCGTCGAGCCCGCGCTGCGTGAGCGCGCGAGGCACCTCTCTGCCCTCCGCGACGCGTGGGTCGCGACCCGAGGCGCCGTCTTCGCGCCGTGCCTCCACGCCGCGCCCTGCCCGGCGCTCAGCGCCGCGGGCGACTGGTGCCACGAGGAGCTCGCCATCGATCTGCCCTCGTGGCTGGTGCCCGTGGCGCGGGCCGCCGGGCTGCGCTGGCAGGGCCTCTCATTCAGCTACCTCGTGCTGCGGCGCGACGGGAGAACGCTCCGCGACGCGCTGGGCGGCGCGCGCCTGCGCGTGGTCTCCGACCTGCTTCGCACGAAGGGCAAGTCCGAGGTGTTCGTGTGCGGGGAGCTGCCCTCGGGGCCGGGGCGCGAGCGAATCCGACGCCTCGATCGTCACGCGAGCGCGGCGAACGCGGCGTGGGAGCGCCTCGGCCGCGGCGTGGTCCTTCCGGAGCTCGGCGGGCACCCTCGCGTGGCAGAGACCACCGCGGTCGCGCCGCTGGGGGAGCGCCCGCGATGAGGGAGCTCCGCGGGCTCTACGCGGTGCTCGACGTGGACGCCGTCGCCTCCCGAGGTCTCGAGGTCGCCCGCGTCGCGGAGGCCATGCTCGAGGGCGGGGCGGCTGCGCTGCAGCTGCGGGCGAAGCGCCTCGCGACGCGCCCCTTGCTCACGGAGGCCGCGGCCCTCGCGGCCCTCGCGGCCCGCTTCGGCGTCCCCTTTTTCGTGAACGATCGCGTCGACATCGCGCTCGCGGTCGGGGCTGGGGTCCACCTCGGACAGTCCGATCTCCCGGTGGCGTGCCTTCGCAGCATCGCTCCAGGGACGCCCTTCGGCCTGTCGACCCACACCCTCGCGCAGCTCCGCGCCGCGCTCGCGGCGCGGCCGTCCTATGTGGCGTTCGGGCCCGTACTGCCCACTCGCTCCAAAGCCGACGCGGAGCCGGTGGTGGGCCTCGACGGTCTGCGCGAGGCCGCCGCGCTCGTCGGGGCGACGCCGCTCGTCGCGATCGGTGGGCTCACGGCGTCCCGTGCGGCGTCGGCCCGATCGGCGGGGGCCTCCATGGTGGCGGCGATCTCCGGGTTGCTCCCCGAAGCTCCTGAGCGCGATGGCCGCCGCCTCGACCAAGCGCTTTCGACGGTGCGTGCGCTCACCGCGGCGTATGCTTCCGCGCTGAGGTCGCCATGCTCATAACGTTCGTCGTTTCGACCACGCTCGTGCTCGGCGGGATGGCCCTCGGGCGGGTCATCGCGCGGAGCCTGGTGGCCAAGGACCCCCAGGAAGGGGGGGAAGGGCCCCCGCCGGCTGCGGCGCCGGCTGCTGCGCCCGCGGCGCCCGGGCCTCCCGCGCCATCGCCGACCTCCGACGCGCTCGAGGGGTTCCCCTGCCAGCTGGGCGACGTGCTGACGCGCCCAGGGGGCGACGAGGCGTGGCTCGCCGGAGGCCTCGTGCTCTCGGAAGACGTGCCCGTCGCGGTCCTCTTCATCGCGCCCGACGCAGGACACGACCGGGCGATTTACGCGCGTCGAGAGACCGACGCGCCGTTCTTGTGGCTGAAGCCGGTCGATCCAGGCGCCCTCGTCTCGCTCGCTGAGCCCCCTTCGTCGATTGAGCACGAGGGCGTGCGCTTCGAGCGGCGCAGGCGCCTACCGCTGAGCGCGCGACGGATCGGAACGGGAGCGCCCGACGTGGGCTCCAGCGTGATCGTCGCCGAGTACGCCTCGCCCGGCACCGAGCGCATGCTCGTGGTGCAGCACGACGGGCGCGCGCGGGTCTGGCACGGCGACATGCTCGAGCCGGGCATGGTCGACGTGCTGCCCTCCGGGCGCTCCACGTTCGAATAGCCGCCGCTCGCGCGCCGCGCCTCGCGCCTTCCCTTGGGCGTGGGGCGGAGCGTGGAACAGCGCCCTCGGGTGACGAGTCAGGCCAAATCAGCGGCGAAGAGCGTGGCCGCTGCCTCAGCGCGCCGAGGCCCGCAGCCCCAGGAGGAGCGACTCCATGACGAGCTGCGTCGACCCATTGGCGTGGAGCTGCTTCATCGCGCGCATCGCGAGATCGTAGCGCCCCGCGTGCACCTCCGGGCTGGCCGCGCCGCGTCCTCGTGCCGCCTCGCGTGCGTCGCGGGCGAACGCGAGCGCCAGCCCGCCGAGCAGCAGCGGGAGCTCGGCTTTTCCTTTCTTGCCGTCTTCGGCCAGGGCGTACGCCTCGCTCGCCGAGGGCGCGTCGATCGCGGCGCGCACGCGGCCGATGAACCCGTCGAGCGCCGCGCTGATCTCCGCGTCCGCGAGCTCTCGCGCCCTCGCGACGCTGCCGCCCGAGTCGGCGGCCGCGCGCGCCGCGGCCTCCGGCGCGAGCCCGCCCGCGACGAGCACCTCCGCGACGACCGCCAGCGGCAGGGCGCCAAACCGCAGGGCGAGCGCGCGCGAGCGGATCGTCGAGAGCAGCGATCCCTTCCGCGCGGTGAGGAGCACGAAGGTCGTCGCCCGGTGGGGCTCCTCGAGGGTCTTCAGCAGGGCGTTCGCCGCCGACACGCCGAGCTCGTCTGCCGCGCGCACGATGAACACCCTCGCGCGCCCCTCGTGCGGGGGGAACGCCGCCCGCGAGAGCACGATCGTGCGCACTTGGTCGATCGAAATCTCTCGGGATTCCGGCGTTTTACGACCAATCTGCGCCGGCTCGTAGAGGCCCCTCCCGAGGACGGCGATGTCCGGGTGCAGCGGGAGGCCCCCCGGCTCCGCTGGGACGGCGCGGCCGCACGCCGAGCACGACCCGCACGCGAGCCCGGCGGAGGGGCGCTCGCACACGAGGCACTGCGCCAGCCCGAAGGCGGCCCGCTCTTTCCCGACGCCCTCGGGTCCGTCGAAGAGGTAGGCGTGGTGCGTCCGGCCTGTGGCCAGCGCGCGCCTCAGGGTCTCGAGCGCCGTGGCCTGACCGAGGACTGTGTCGAGGGTGGCGGGCACGCGCCTACCTTCGACAATCCTCGTCCCGCGGTCAACGGTGACCTGGAGAGTCTCTACCGGCCTGTGAAGCTGGCCGCGCGCTTCTCGAGGAACGCCGCCATGCCCTCGCGCTGGTCTTCGGAGCCGAAGAGCGTCGCGAACGCCTGGGCCTCGAGCTCGTTCGCCACGGGCAGCGGGATGTCCTGTCCGCGCAGGAGCACGCGCTTGCACTGGGCGATGGCGAGGGGCCCCTTCTGTTCGATCTTCTTGGCCACTTCGAGGACCTTCGACCGCAGCTCTGCGCCCGGGACCACGGCGTTCACGAGCCCGATGCGGAGCGCCTCGGCCGCGCCCAGCATGTCACCCGTGAAGCACAGCTCGCGCGCGCGCCCGATGCCCACGCGTCGAGGCAGGCGTTGCGTGCCGCCGAAGCCTGGAATAACGGCGAGGTTCACCTCGGGCTGGCCGAACTTCGCGCGATCGCTCGCGTAGAGAAAGTCGCACGCCAACGCGAGCTCGCAGCCGCCGCCCAAGGCGAAGCCGTTGATCGCGCCGATGACGGGAAAGTGAGCGCGCTCCATCCGCTCGCCGGTGGCGTGCCCGAGGTCCGCGAACGCCTTTGCGGCGGCTGGGGTCATGGTCGACATCGCCTCGATGTCGGCGCCCGCGACGAACGCCTTCTCGCCCGCGCCGGTGAGGATGACCACGCGGACGGTCGGGTCGGCGTCGAGCTCTGTGATGGTGTCCGAGAGCGCGCGGACGAGCGCGAGGTTCAGCGCGTTCAGCTTCTCGGGGCGGTTCAGCGTGACGAGCACCGTGCCGGCGTCACGCTCGCGGAGGACGAGCTCACTCATGGGGTGTCTCCTTCTTTCTCTTGCTCGTTCAGAGCGCTCGGCCGACGCGCTGGCCCTTGTCATCGTACACGTAGAAGCCGCGACCGGACTTCTTGCCGTACCAGCCCGCGGAGACGAGGTTCCGCAGCAGCGTAGGGGCCCGGTACTTGGAGTCGCCGAGGTCGCGGTGGAGCACTTCGGCGATGGCGAGCACCGTGTCGAGCCCGATCAGATCGGCGAGCTCGAGGGGGCCCATCGGGTGGTTCAGGCCGAGCTTCGCGCCGGTGTCGATGTCCTCCGGTGTCCCGAGGCCCTCCTGCAGCGTGAAGCACGCCTCGACGAGCATGGGGATGAGGATGCGGTTCACGAGGAAGCCGGGGGCGTCCTTGCTGACCGTCACGGTCTTGCCCATCTTCTCGGCGGTCGCCTTGACGACCGCGAGGGTCTCCTCGGAGGTCTGGACCGCGCGCACGATCTCGACGAGCTTCATGAGCGCCGGGGGGTTCATGAAGTGCATACCGATGACCTCGGCCGGCCGCTTCGTCTGCCCCGCGAGCTTCGTGAGCGAGATGCTCGACGTGTTGCTCGCCAAGATCGCCCCCGGCTTCATCGCCTCGTCGCACGCCTGAAACAGCTTGAGCTTGAGCTCGAGGTTCTCGGTGGCCGCCTCCACCACGAGGTGACACTCGGAGAGCTCGCTCGGGCCAGCGGCAGGCCGAATTCGTCCGACGATCGCGCTGACGAGCTCGGCCGTGACTTTGCCCTTCTCGACCTGCTTGCCGAGGATCGCGGCGATCTTCGCCTTTCCCTTCTCCGCCAGTGCGAGGCTCGCGTCGGCGAGCACGACCTCGTAGCCCGCGGTGGCCGCGACCTGCGCGATGCCGCCGCCCATTTGCCCCGCACCCAGCACTCCGACCGTACGAATCTCCATGGCTGTCTCCTCGTGGTGGCGGCCGACCGGCGCCCGTGGTGGCTATACCAAAGAATGCGCGCCCGTGGGCCGGCGCCGGCGCCCCGCTCCCACCAATTCGCGCTAGGTTGGCGCCAATGGTCGACACGAAGACCCCCGCCGCCGCACCGCTCGCCGCCCCCGCCGCGCTTGCCGCGCTTGCCCCGCTCGAGCACGCGTTCTCCGAGCTCGAGAGGCTCCTCAAAGATCGCGAGGTCGGGTGCGCACTCGCGGAGCGCGGCCTCAACGTCAGCCTCGCGCTCGTCGCCTGCGACGGCCTCCGCGCGTACCTCGACGGCCACCACGCGCGCGCCGCCGAGGACCTCGCGACCGCCGCGGAAGAAATCGCAGCTCGCTACCGGCGTGCAAGCCACGAGAGCCCGTCGTGAGCGCCGCCGAGCCGTTCGCGGCGATTCGGTTCCCGACGTCCGGCTGGCGCGCCCTCGTGCTCGATCAGCGGCGCCTCCCTTGGGCAGAGATCGTCGACGAGGTCACGACCTGGGAGGCGATGGCCCTCGCGATCGGCGACATGCGTGTCCGCGGCGCGCCCGCGATCGGCGTCGCCGCTGCGTACGGCATGGCGCTCGCGGCCCACAGCGCACCTCCCGCGACTTCGGCGTTCATCACGCACATGGAGCGGGCCGCCGCGGGCCTCACCGCCACCCGCCCAACCGCGGTGAACCTCGCCTGGGCGGCCGGCGCGTGCCTCTCCCACGCGCGCTCGGTCGCGCCGCTCGGCCCCGACGAGCGCGCCGAGTCGTGCCTCGCGTTCGCCCGCGCGCTGCACGAGGCCGACGTCGCGTCCTGTCGGCGCATCGGAGAGCTCGGCGCGGCGCTCCTGCCCGACGAGGGCACCGTCCTCACACACTGCAACGCGGGGGCGCTCGCCACCGGCGGCTACGGTACGGCGCTCGGCCTCCTCCGCGCCGCGCGCGCCATGGGCAAGCGCCACCGCGTCCTCGCCTCGGAGACCCGGCCCTATCTCCAGGGCGCGCGCCTCACCGCGTGGGAGCTCTCGCGCGACGGCTTCGACGTGTCGATCGTGTGCGACAACATGATAGGTCACCTCCTCGCCAAGGGGCAGATCGCGTGCGCCGTCGTCGGCGCCGATCGTGTCGCGCGCAACGGTGACGTCGCGAACAAAATCGGGACGTACGGCCTCGCGTGCCTCGCGAGGCTCCACGACGTGCCGCTGTACGTCGCGGCGCCGCTCAGCACGGTCGATCGCGACGTGTCCGACGGCGACGCCATCCCCATCGAGCAGCGGAGCGCCCGTGAGGTCGTGGAGCTCGACCTCCCCGGGGGCTCCGTGCGGATCGCCCCCGACGGGGTCGGCGCGCTCCACCCCGCGTTCGACGTGACCCCCGCGCGCTTGGTGACGGCGCTCGTGACCGAGCGCGGCGTGGCCTCGCCGTTGAACGACGCCTCGCTCGCGGCGCTCTTCGGCGGCTGAGGTCGAAGCGCTCCCGGGTCGCCCCCTCCTTGCCAGCGGCGCCGCGGCCGACTAACCAAGCCACGTGAGCCAAATCTCGCGCTTCGCGCCCAAGCCGGCATGGTTGAAGGTCCGCGCACCCGGGGGCGAGTCGTACGGGCGGCTGAAGAGCACGTTCCGCGATCTCGACTTGCACACAGTGTGCGAGGAAGCTCGCTGCCCGAACGTCGGCGAGTGCTGGTCCGAGGGCACGGCCACCGTGATGCTCCTCGGCGACGTGTGCACGCGCGGTTGCCGGTTCTGCGCGGTCACGACTGGCGATCCACGCGGCGCCGTCGACGTGCGCGAGCCCGAGCACGTCGCCCGCGCGATCGCGCGCCTCGGGCTCCAGTACGTGGTCCTCACCATGGTCGATCGCGACGACCTCCTCGACGGCGGCGCGTCCCACGTGGCCCGCACCGTGACGCGCCTGCGAGAGCTCCGCCCCGACATCCTCGTCGAGACGCTGCTCGGCGATTTCGGCGGCAACTTCGACTACGTCGACCCCACGGTCGACGCCGCGCCGCACGTGTGGGCCCACAACGTCGAGGTCGTGCGGCGCCTTCAGCGCACGGTGCGCGACGTGAGGTGCGGCTACGACCGGTCGCTCTCGGTCCTCCGGCGCGCGAAGGAGCGCCGCCCCGAGACGCTCACCAAGAGCTCCATCATGGTTGGGGTGGGCGAGACCGACGAGGAGGTCCTGGAGACCCTCGCCGATCTCCGCGCCGCGAGCGTCGATCTCGTGACCCTCGGGCAGTACCTGCGGCCTAGCCCGAAGCACCTCGCGGTCGAGCGCTTCGTCACACCCGAGGCCTTCGAGCGTTACGCGGAAGAGGGCCGCAAGCTCGGCTTCGCCTATGTCGCCAGCGGTCCCCTCGTGCGGAGCAGCTACAAGGCCGCCGAGGTGTTCGTGCGCGGCGTGCTCAAGCCCGAGGGGCCGGAGGGCGTGCGCGAGGTGCTCGCGACCCGGCTCGCCGCCGCGCAGGCGGCCGCTGTGGCGGCGGGCGGGGACCCGGCCACGGCCACGGTCCCGTCACCGCTCCTGTCCGCGTCCTCGCTCGTCCGCCGCTGAGCCGCACGCCCGCGCCCATGTAGGGAGGTGTCAGGCTAGCGGAATGTCGGGGGCGTGCTCAGAATGGGAAATCATTGCGGGGCGTCATACGTACACTCCGGGAGGCCCATGAAACTATCCGTCGCACCGCTCGTCCTCGCCGCCACCGCCGTCACGCTCGCCAGCCTCGCCGTCGCGTCTCCCGCGGCCGCTGAGCCCGTAGCGGTCCCCACGATGGGGATGGCCCCGTCGTTCTCCGAGCTCGACGACGAGCTCGCCGTCGACGTCGCCGACGGCCTCTCCGACGACGCCATCGCCGCGCTCGGCCGCGAATACGGCATCGACCTCCGCGACAACAGCCCCGGCCGGAAGGACGACGCAAACATCGCCGTCGCCCGCGGCGCACGCGGTCGCATGGCGGAGCTCGTGGCGCGCCTCTCGCGCGATCCGCGGGTGGAGCGCGCCGAGCCGATGGGGCAGCTGCGAGCCACGTTCGTCCCGAACGATCCGAAATTCGGCGAGCAGTGGCACCTCACGCGGGTCGGCGCCGAGCGCGCCTGGAACCTGTCGTGCGGCGCGGGCGTCACCGTGGCCGTCATCGACACCGGCGTCGCCTGCTACGACGACGGCCCCTTCACGAAGGGCACCGACCTCGCCGGCACCCGCTGCGTCGCCGGCTACAACTACGTCGACAAGAACGATCGCGCGGCCGACGACCACGGCCACGGCACGCACGTCGCCGGCACCATCGCGCAGACCACGCACAACGGGCTCGGGGTCGCGGGCCTCGCGTATTGCGCCAAGATCATGCCGGTCAAGGTGCTCTCGGCCGCGGGCTCGGGGTCCACGGCCGACGTCGCCGAGGGCATCCGCTTCGCGGCCGATCACGGCGCACAGGTCATCAACCTTTCGCTCGGCGGGCCCATCCGCAGCAAGATCCTCGAAGACGCCGTGAACCACGCGCGAGCGAAGGGCTCGCTCGTCGTCGCCGCGGCCGGAAACTCAGGAAGATCCGTGGGTTACCCGGCGGCCTACCCCGGCGTGCTCGCCGTGAGCGCCACCGACAAGAACGACAACATCGCCTGGTTCTCCTCTCGCGGGCCGCAGGTGGGCATCGGCGCGCCCGGCGTGGCGGTCGTCCAGCAGACCGTGTGCAACAAAGGCCGGGACAAGTGCGAGGTCTTCGGCGTCTTCAACGGCACCAGCATGGCCTCGCCCCACGTCGCGGGCGCGGCGGCCATGGTCGTCGCCACGGGCGTCACCGATCCCGACGCGGTGCGCGCCACGCTCGAGCGCAGCGCCGTCCCCAAGGAGGACGCCAAGCTCTTCGGCGCCGGCATCCTCAGCGCGTCGAGCGCCACGCTCCGCGCGGTGTTCACGCAGCACTACCTGCCGCGGCTCCTGGCTCTCGCGGGGCTCCTCTTCCTCCTCGGTCGCCACATTCGCGCGCGCCGTGGCGCGCTCGCCACGGGCCCGGGGGTGTGGTTCGGCGTGCTTCTCGGCGGCTTCGGCCTCTTCCCGCTCGCCGGGCTCACCGGCGTGCTTCCGCACCTCGGCCCCGCGCGCGGCCTCGTGGACGCGCTGCTCACCCACCCAATCGGCGAGTGGGATCTCGCGCTCGACGTGAACCTGCACCGCTTCCTCCCGCTGGCCAACGCGCTCCCCGCGCTCGGAGCGCTGGCGCTGCTCTTCGGCGTCAAGCAGCTCCGCGGGTGGGTCGGCGGCCTGGCGCTCGGCTCCGCCGCGCTGCTCATGCAGATGGCCGCGAGCGGTGACGTCGTGTTCGTCCTCGGGCCGGTGCCGATGCGCCTCTTCGCGGTGGCGAACGCGCTCGTGTGCGTGTGGATCGCGCGGGTCGCCCTCGACCAGAAGAACGGCAAGAGCGTCGGCTAACGAAAAGACGCCGTCGAGCGCCGGACTTCGGTACGCTCCCCGCAGGCCGAATGTCCCTCAAGATCGACCAAGATCACTCGCGCTTCCGGAACATCGTGCGCGGCAAGATCCGCGACAACCTGAAGCGCTACATCTCCCAAGGGGAGCTGATCGGGCGGAAGGGGAAGGACCTCGTGTCCATCCCCATTCCGCAGATTGACATCCCGCGTTTTCGCTACGGCGACAAGCAGCAGGGGGGAGCCGGCCAGGGCGAGGGCAACCCTGGCGATCCCATGGGCGGCGGGGATCAGGAGCAGGAGGGCGACGGCAAGAAGGCGGGCAAAGACGCGGGCGAGCACACGCTCGAGGTCGACGTCACGCTCGACGAGCTCGCCGCGATCCTCGGGGAGGAGCTGAAGCTCCCCGACATCGAGAACAAGGGCAAGTCGAAGCTCATCAACGCGAAGGACCGCTACACGGGCGTCCGCCGCGTCGGGCCCGAGTCGCTCCGACACTTCCGCCGCACCTACCGCGAGGCGCTGAAGCGGCAGATCGCCACCGGCAGCTACCAGCCCGACCGCCCGCTCGTCGTGCCCGTGCCAGACGACCGCCGCTACCGCAGCTGGAAGACCATCTCGGAGCCCGTCGCGAACGCCGTCATCATCTACATGATGGATGTGTCGGGCAGCATGGGCGACGAACAGAAGGAGATCGTGCGCATCGAGAGCTTCTGGCTCGATACGTGGCTCCAGCGTCAATACAAAGGCCTCGAGAGCCGCTTCATCATCCACGACGCGTCCGCGCGAGAGGTCGACCGCGACACCTTCTTCCGCACGAAGGAGAGCGGCGGCACGATGATCTCGAGCGCGTACAAGCTGTGCTCGCAGCTCATCGACGACCACTTCCCGCCAGAGGAGTGGAACGTGTATCCGTTTCACTTCTCGGACGGCGACAACTGGTCGATGGACGACACCCTCGCCTGCATCGAGCTCCTGAAGCAGAAGATCCTGCCGCGGGTGAACATGTTCGCGTACGGCCAGGTCGAGAGCCCGTACGGCTCGGGGCAGTTCGTGAAAGACCTCCGCGAGCACCTCGGCAAGGACCCCCGCGTCATCACGAGCGAGATCCGCGATCGCGACGCGATCATGAAGAGTATCAAGGACTTTCTAGGAACCGGGAGATAGGCCGCGCATGAGCGAGTTTGCGCTGAAGACCGCGCTGCCGCGCTACCTCCACGACGAGCAGCGCCGCATCGAGAAGATCGCCTCGGACGAGGGGCTCGACTTCTTCCCGACGGTGTTCGAGATCCTCACCTACGACCAGATGAACGAGATCGCGGCGTACGGCGGCTTCCCCACGCGCTACCCGCACTGGCGCTGGGGCATGGAATACGAGCAGCTCTCGAAGAGCTACGAGTATGGCCTCTCGAAGATTTACGAGATGGTCATCAACAACAACCCCTCGTACGCCTACCTGCTCGAGGGCAACTCGCTCACCGACCAGAAGCTCGTGATGGCGCACGTGTACGCGCACGTCGACTTCTTCAAGAACAACTTCTGTTTTCGCTCGACCGACCTCGACACCGGTGGTCGAACCTCCGACCCGGCCGTGCGCCCGCCCAGCTACGATCCGAACCGCCGGTGGATCGACAAGATGGCGAACCACGGCGCCCGCGTGCGCCGCCACGTCGCGCGCCACGGCGTCACCAAGGTCGAGGAGTTCGTCGACAGCTGCTTGTCTCTCGAGAACCTCATCGACCCGCACGCCGCCTTCTCGGGACGGGAGGCGCCGCCGCTCGACGACGAGGACGACGCCGTCGAGGAGGAGCTGCCTCGGCTGCGGTCGAAGGACTACATGGAGCCCTTCATCAACCCGGTGGAGTACCTGGAGGAGCAGCGTCAGAAGCGCGCGGCGGCGAGAGAACGCTCGAAGCGCTGGCCCGAGCGACCCCAGCGCGACGTGCTCGGGTTCTTGCTCGAGCACGCGCCGCTCGAGCGTTGGGAGCGTGACGTGCTCGAGGTCATCCGCGAGGAGGCGCTCTACTTCGTTCCTCAGATGCAGACGAAGATCATGAACGAGGGCTGGGCGACCTACTGGCACTCGAAGCTCATGACCGAGAAGATCCTCGATGCCTCCGAGATCATCGACTACGCCGACAACGCCGCGGGCGTGCTCGCGACCAGCGGGGGGAAGCTGAACCCCTACAAGCTCGGCGTCGAGCTCTACCGCAACATCGAAGAGCGGTGGGACCGAGGGCAGTTCGGCAAGGCGTGGGAGGACTGCGACGACCTCGCGGCGAAGAAGACCTGGAACCTCCGCCTCGGCCTCGGCAAGAAGAAGATCTTCGAGGTGCGCGCACTCTACAACGACGTGACCTTCATCGACGAGTTCCTCACCCCGGAGTTCGCCGCCGAACAGAAGCTGTTCTCGTTCGGCTGGTCCAACCGAAACGACCGCTACGAGATCGAGAGCCGCGAGTTCAAGCAGGTGAAGGAGAAGCTGCTCTTCCAGCTCACCAACGCGGGGAACCCGTTCATCTACGTGGAGGACGCGAACCACGACAACCGCGGGGAGCTGCTGCTCACCCACGACCACCAGGGCCTCGAGCTGCGCGGCGACTATGCGAAGGAAGTGCTGAAGAGCCTGGCGCGGGTGTGGAAGCGCCCGGTCCTCCTCCACACCCTGTCGGAGGGCAAGGAGATCCACCTCCGCTACGACGGCCGCGAGCACAGCTCCCGAGCCCTCCCCAAGACGTGAGCGCCACATGAGCCCGACGTTCGTGCGCGATGAGGGACATTGGCTGTATCGCCTGAGCGCCTCCGAGTGGATTCGGGCCGCCCAGGCCGAGCTCGAGCGCGCCGAGCGCGCCTACTCCAGCGGCGACGGCCGGGGCGGGCTCGCGGGCGCGCGAAGGGCCGCCGGGATGGCCTTGAATGGTGCGCTGATCGTCGCGCCCAACGCGGGGTGGGGGCGGACCTACATCGAGCACCTCGTCGCGCTTCGAGGCGAGCCGGACCTGCCCGACGCGGTCCGGGAGGCGGCGCGGGTGCTCGTCGACGCCGCGCCCGCGCGCCCCGGCGGCCCTCAGCTCGTGGTACTGCGTACGAAGGGCACGACGGAGCGCGTCGTCGAGGCCGCACGGGACGTCATCGCGCACGCGTTCACGGTCACTTGCCGAGCGGAGCCGCTGTCATGAAAGGTAGTTCATTCCTGCTGTCCTCGCTCGCGGCGCTCGCGGCCGTCGGGGCCGTCGCCGCGTGCGATCCCCCTCGGGAGGCCGCGGCGCCCGCACGCAATCTGCCGCCCGTCGTCCCGGTGGAGCTGCCGACGTTTGGGGTCGCGTCGCCGAGCGTCCACGACCCCGGGGACGCCGGGGCAGCCACCCCCCATCGCCCCGTCGGCTGGTTCCCACCGCCGAAGCCCACCGCGATCCCGCTCGCGCGCACTGGCAACCCCGAGCTCGACGCCAAGCTCGCCGAGGGCGACGCGGCCTTCGCGAAGGAGGAGTTCCCGGCCGCCCTGAAGCTCTACGGCGAGGCGCAGAGGCTGAGCCCGAAGCATCCAGCGCCGCTCGTCGGCGTCGCCCGCTCGATCGTCGCGCGGGAGACGCCCACGCTGAACTTCGCCGCCGCCAAGGGCAACCGGCTCGTTCAGAACGCGCTCGCTGACCTGCGCCGCGCGCTGAAGCTCGACCCCGAGTTTGGCCCCGCCGAGGCGGAGCTCGGCCGGGCCTTGCTCCTCTTGGGGGACGCGCCGCTCGCCATCGACCCGCTTCGTCGCGCGGCTGGCAAGCTCCCCAACGAGCCCGAGGTCCACTCGGCGCTCGGGGTGGCGCTGCTCGCGTCGGGCCGTGGCGAGGAGGCGGTCGGCTCCCTCGCGCGGGCCGTCGAGCTCGACCCGGGGAGCGCTCCCCGGCGGGGAAACCTGGGGACCGTGCTCTTCATGCGCGGCCGCATCGACGAGGCCGTGAAAGAGTACGAGGCGCAGGTGGCCCTCGACGCGGCGGATCCGCGGGCGCACTCCGATCTAGGCACCGCGCTCCTCTCGCGGAACGACTTCGTCGGGGCCATGCGCGAGCTCGAGCGTGCGGTCGAGCTCGACCCGAAGCGCGCGACGTTTCGCTCGAACATCGGGTACGCGCTCCAGCTCCAAGGCAAGCACACGGAGGCCATCGCGAGCTATCGAGAGGCCATCCGGCTCGACGACAAGCTCGCGAGCGCGTGGATCAACCTCGCCACGGTCCTCGCGAAGGACCCCGCCACGCGGGCCGAAGCGCGGACCGCGCTTGAGAAGGCGCGCGCGCTCGATCCGCAGGACCCCCGGGTCGTGGCCAACTTCAAGGAGCTGGAGGCCCTCGAGAAGGAGTCGAGGAAGCCCTGATCTCGCCTCCGGCGGGCGCCCCGTCGCCCCCTCGTTGGCCGTTCCTGGTTGACCCGTCTGTCCATCGCCGCCTAGCGTGGCGCTGGGCATCCGGCGTGATGGCTCGCCCGGGCGCCGCAGCAAGGTGGAGGCTTCGATGACGGTTGGTCGCGTGAAGTGGTTCAACGACGAGAAGGGCTGGGGCTTCATCAAGCAAGATGAGGGGCCCGACGTCTTCGTGCACTACTCGCAGATCAGCGGCGACGGGCGCCGTCGCCTCGTCGAGGACGAGCTCGTCGAGTTCGAAATCAAGGAGGGCCCGAAGGGGCTCCAGGCGGTGAACGTGCTTCGCCAAGATGGCGCCCCCGCCGAGCTCGCGGTGGGTTAGCGCGGCGCGGCTGGCCCGCACCGCGACCTGTGATCGAGCTCCCGGCGCTCGATCCATAGCGCCCTTGGGAGACGCCCGTTGGCCCGTCGGAGCCGCGCGCCGTGATCCCGCGCTGGCGTCGCGGAGCGCGGGGTCGCGCGAATCGCCTTGACGGGTAGATTGGCTGAGCCAATATACCGTCTATGCTTCATGCCATACCTCGCCGGGTGGGCGCCACTTCGGCCTGCGCGGCCCAGCTTCGGGACGCCATCCTGCGGGGCGAGCTCCAGGTGGGCGAGCGATTGCCCCCTGAGCGCTCGCTCGCCGTGACCCTCGGGGTGAACCGGGCCACCGTACGCGCGGCGCTGCACGAGCTCGAGGCCAGCGGCCTGGTCACGGCGCGTCAGGGGTCGGGGTACGCGGTCCACGACTACCTCACCTCGGGCGGCCCCGATCTGCTCGCACCCCTCGCGGACCTCGCCCGCGAGGAGGGGCGCCTTGTCGGCCTCGCGGCGGAGCTGCTGTCGGTCCGGCGGCACCTGGCGCGCGCGGTGTTGGAGCGCTTGGCCGCATGGCCACCCGGGGAGGTGGCGCTCGGCGAGGCCCTCGCGCGCGTGGACGCGCTCGCCGCGCTCGCGGCCCGGCGCGCCCCGCCCGTCGAGCTGGTGCGCGGCGACGTAGCGGTGCTCGCAGCGCTCCTCGACGCGACCGGGAGCCCGGTCCTGCGCTTGTTCCTCAACCCCGCGGCGGCCGCGCTCGCGCACGTGCCCGAGCTTGGGCAGGCCATGATGGCCGAGCCCGCGCTCAACGTCGCTGCCTGGCGAGGCCTCCTCGCGGCGCTCGCAGGGGGCGCGCTGGCCGTCGAGGCCACGCTCGCCGGGCTCGCCGCCCTCGACGCGGCGACGCTCGCCCGTCTCGCGCGGATCACCCCTCGGGGCGCGCGCCGAGGTGCACAGTGAGATCGGCCCACGTCGGCAGCGCCGCCGCCGCCGCCGCGGCCGCGTGGCTCCCGCTCGCCGCGCGCGCCCTCGAGGGCGCCGGGCGCCTCCTCCTCGTGCGCCCCCACGAGGTGTCCGAGGGCCTCGCGCGCGCTCGCGCTGCCGGTCTGCCCTGCGCCATCCCGAACGAGTGGCAGCTCACGCTCGGCGTCGCGCGCATGTGGCACCGCATGGTGTTCCGCCCGGAGTCGGTGGGCACGGGTGGCGGCGCGCCCCCACGCGCGACGTGGCGCGCGCGGGCCCTCGCGCTGCGGCCCCTGCGGTTCCCGTTCCTCGTCGCGGAGCGGGCCATCGCGCCGCTCGACTTCTCCGGCCTCCGGAGCTCGCGGGAGCGGGGGGTCCGACACCTGCTCGCGGCTCACCATGGATGCGACGAATTCATTTACGATTTCGAGCTCTTGGAGCTCTATCCCGGGGCGCTCGGCGAGCTCCGAGACCGCGCCCTCGCGATCGTCAGCGGCGAGAGCCCGCGGGCGGCCTGGCTCCGCGATCTGTGCGTGTTCGAGGGCTACCACGAGGCCCTCCTCGCCGCCCTCGAAGCCCGCGCCGCCGCGCCCAAGGCGCCCCCGCCGCCCGCCGCCGACCCGGACACGAGCTTCTACGCTTACCTCGCCTGGTGCGCGCGGCAGCCGGCGACCCCCGAGGCCACGCTCGCGGCGGCGCTCGCGCGAGACTTCACGGTGTCGAAGGGCGTCGCGGCAGCGGCGCAGAGAGGTGCTGCATGAACCTGAAAGCGCGCCCCGAAGGGGCGAACGAAGGTCGACGGCGAGCCCGAGCCGCAGGCGAGGTGTCGCCATGAAGGCGAACGAAGTATGGGCGATGTCGGCCGACGAGCGGCTCGCGTGCCTGCGTGGCGGTGCGGCCGTCGCGCCCGAGAGGCTCGCCGGCGCCGACTATCGGGGCGTATCGCTTGGGCTCCCGCGGCTGGTCGAGCGCCTCACATGGAAGACGTTCCGTAAGTCCTTTCGACGCGACGCCGCCGGCACGGTCTCGGGGCTGAACGTACGACTCGAGCAGACCGGCCTCGACGGCGCTCCCCTCCCGAGGCGCGACGCACGAGGCGAGGTGGTCTCGTTCGGCCCGTTCGCTGTCGTCCCGCTGCCTGCGGGAGGCACCCCGTTCGGGTGCGAGTCCGGCGTGGTCTTCGACTACGGCGCGACGCACCCCGCCTGGAACCCGATCGCGCTCACGCGGGACGTGGTGGTGGCTCTCGACCCGGAGCACACGCTGCTGTTCGGGGCGCTGTACGTCGAGCTGGGAGGGCTCCGCCTGCGCACCCCGAGCTTCTTCACGCTCGAGCGCGAGCGCTGAATCGGGCGCGCACTTGGCCGCCGCCTTCGGCCGCGTGCTACGCTCGTGCTGTCCACGATGCACCCCGCCGCCTGCACGCGCCCATGGCTCGCCCTCGCGCTCGTCGCGCTCGTCGCGCTCGCCGCGCCGGCGTGCGCCACCGGCTCGCCGGTCGTCGACGGCGACGATCCCGACCCTCTCAACCCGCCGACGGCCCCGGAGGCCGGCGTCACGCCCGACGCGAGGGTCTCCGACTCCGCCTCCGACACGAGCTCGCCGGATGGCGCTGGACCTGACGGTGCCCCTCCCGACGCGGCCCGCGACGCGAGCCCGGTCGACGCGGCCCGCGACGCGAGCCCGGTCGACGCGAGCCCGGTCGACGCGAGCCCGGTCGACGGAGGCCCGGTCGACGCGGGGCCGGTCGACGCGGGCGCGTGCGTCACCGCGCCGCCCAGCAACGCCTGCGGCGTGAATCCACAGTGCGGCTGCACGGCCACGCAGACCTGCGACGTCACGAACCTCACGAGCGGCGCGGTGAGCTGCGTGGGCGCGGGTTCCGCGGCGGCGGGGCGCGCGTGCACGACGACCAGCGGGTGCGCGCGGGGCCTCACGTGCTGGAACGGCGCGTGCCGGCCGTTCTGCTCCCGCGGTACACCCACCTGCGGCCCGGGGACGCTCTGCTTCGCCCCCCAAGACGCCGGGGGCGTGACCACCCCGAACCTCGACGTGTGCTCCGTCCAGTGCGATCCGTCGCGCGCGTCGGCTGTGTGCGGGACGAACGCCTGCGTCTGGTTCGCGTCGGCCGGCGTGGCCGACTGCCGCCCACCTGGCACGCGGCCCGAGTACGGCGCGTGCACCTCGACCGCCGATTGCCGCCAGGGCCTCGTGTGCATCAACGACCCCATCTTCGGGCCCGAGTGCCAGCGCTGGTGCCGTGTCGGCAGCAACGCCGACTGCTCGTTCGGCGACAGGTGCTCCGACGTGCTCGGCGCGAGCGCACCGACCGTGCCAGGCACGGGGGCGCGCATCGGCCTCTGCGTCTTCTGAGACACCCACCGCCGCCGAGAGCTGTCGGCCCGGGCCGCGCCGGGGCGGTTCGCGCTCGGGAGGGCTCGCGCCCGCGTGGTGTGTCCGTCCCGGAGAACGTGTTCAGAAAACGAGCGCGGTGCTCTAGCCTCGACAACATGAACAGCCGTCTCCGCTCTCTCGTGACCGCGCTTGGCCTCGGCACCGCCGCCTTCCTCTCGCTCGCCACGAGCAAGCCCAAAGAGGAGACCTCGGCGGAGCCCGTCGACGCGGAGACCGCCAAGTACATCGGTGACTGGGAGGGCGAGGGAGTGACCCTGTCGATCGCGACGGACAAGACCTTCACCTTCAAGAAGCAAAAAGGCTCCACGAGCTCGTCGGCGAACGGCAAAGTGAAGGCCATCCAAGGAGGGCAGATCGTGGTGAAGGCCGCGTTCATCGAGCTGAAATACAAGGTCGACGTGGCGCCTACCGAGGAGGACGGCGTGTGGACCATGACCGTCGACGGGAACGCGCTCACGAAGCGAGGCGCGGGCGCGGGGAAGGGCGCCTCGGTGAAGACGAAGCTGGAGGGCAGCATCGCCACGCAGTTCGCCAGCAAGGGCATCACGAAGGTCGTGTGCCCGGCCTCGGTGACCCAGCCGGAGTTCGTCTGCACCGCGACCCTCAAGAACGGCAAGACGGCGCCGGTCAACGTGAAGCTCAAGAACGCGTCGAAGGGCGACTACAGCTTCCGCACCGAGGTCGTCGACGTGGACGCCGCCACCCTGGCGACGAACCTCGCGGAGCTGGTCGCCAAAGAGACCAAAGGGAAGCTGAACGTCACCGTCGACTGCGGCACGGGGAAGCTCTACCTGCCCGAGGGCGATCCGCACCTGTGTGAGGCCGTCGACAAGCGGACCAAGAAGAAGGGCACGGTCGAGGCCAAGTTCACCGGGGGCGATCTGCACTGGTCGGCCAAGGGCTTCTGAAGCGACCCCTTCGCGTAGCTGTCGCCCTCGCGCTGCTGCTCGGCGGCGCCCCTTACGCGCTGCGCGAGGAGCCGGTCTGGCTGCTCGCGCGCTCCGCGGCGATCTCGCGCGGGTGGCCGGGGTGGTCGTCGCGCACCGAGCCCCTCCGGAGAGCGCTCGGCCCCTGGGTGATGGGCCACCTGAGCGACGCCGCGCTGGCCGTGGCCACGGCGGCGTTCGTGGCCGACGCGCAGGCGCCCTCGTCGCGGCGCGCGCGTGCAGCCTGGCACGCGGCCGGCGTGGGCATGCTTCTGGGCCTGGAGGTGACCCAGGGGCTTCTGGGTATCGCGACCACTGATGTGCTCGATATGATTGTGATTTGTGTGGGGTACGGCGCGGTGGCGCTCGGCACGGAGCGTCGGAGGTGAGGGCGCTCCCCTCACGCTGCCCCCTTGTTGGTGGTGGGGGTGCTGCCGCGTCTTGCCCGGAGGCGGGCCGCGACGGCGATGCCCAATGCGCTGACCGCAAGGGTCAGCGCCAGTACCGCGGCGAGGGCGCCGCGCGGGCCGTGGCCTTGGTGTTCCACCGCGGCGTACACGGCCCCGCCCAGGCCGGTGGCCGCGGCCGTGCACAGCGCTTCGGCGAGCTGGAGCTGGCCCGACACTTCGCCCTCGCGCCCAGGGGGCGCCTCCGCGATGCAGTAGAGGGTCGTGGCGCCGTAGGTCGTGCCGATGCCCGCTCCCGCGATGAGGCACCCCACGCCGGCGAGCGCCGCGGGCAACGAGCTCAGCAGCCCGACCGCGACCAGGGCGATCCCGAGGGTGAGCACCCCGAACCCGCGCTGGACACGCGCGGCGCGCCCCGAAGCGCCGGTCCGGCTCTCTTGGCGGTCTTGCACCCACGAGGCCGCGATCCAGCCGAGCGACGCGGCGCTCAGCACCAGCCCCGCGCGAGTGGGGGAGGCGCCGCGCAGCTCGCTCGCCCCCAGGGGCACGAACGCCTCGGTGCCGAAGTACGCGAACGCGAGGACCCCCCGCACGGCGATGCCCGCCGGCAGCCCCGGCCGCGCCGTGAGGGCACCCGCGGGCAGGAGCGCGCGGAGCGCGGGCGCGAGCAGCGCGAACCCCAGCGCTCCGGTCGCGAGCGCGCCGCCGAGCCATGGCCAGGTGTCGCGACGAAGGGCCGCCGAGCCGAGCAACAGGCCCGCCCCGGCCGCGAGTCGCGCCGCCTTGCGCAGCCGTACGCCGTCCCCGAGCGGCTTGTGGAGCGCGAGGGCGCGCATGGGCGGGAGCACGACCAGCGCCGTGACCACCAGCAGCGGGACGACTCCGACGAACACGAGCCGCCAGCTCGCGCGCTGCACGACGTACCCGGAGAGCGCAGGGCCGCACACGGCGGGCACGATCCACGCGCTGGAGGTGAGGGCCATCATGCGCGCGCGAAGCGCGTCGGGGTAGCCTCGCGCGACGGCCACGTACGCCGCCGCCAGCATCGCCCCGCCGCCCGCGCCCTGGAGCGCGCGTCCTGCGAGGAAGAGTGGCATGCCGCGCGCCGCCGCGGCGAGGAGCAGCCCCGCGCCGAAGCCCGAGAGCCCCGCGGCCATCGCTTGCCCCGGGCCGCGCGCGTCGGCGAGCTGCCCGGCGGCGACGGTGCCCAGGAGCCACGCGAGCATGAAGGTGGAGAAGGCGAGGCCGAACAGCGACATCCCGCCGAGCTCGCGCACGACGGTGGGCAGCGCCGGCACGACGCCCATGCCTTCGGCCGCGAAGGACGCCACCGCGAGGAGTACGCCGAAGGTCAGGGCGCGCCGCTCCCGCCCGAAGACGCCGTGCCCGGGCTCGCCATCGCGGAACGTAGGGCCGTCGTCGGCGCGTCGCGCGTCCGAGGCGGGTGTGTCCGGCGGGTCGGTCGTCAAGGTCGCGCGCCCACGCCGCGTGCTCGCATCGGCGCGAGTGTTCGCCAGGGCCCGAGGGGAGTCAAGCCGGGTCGCGCGTCGCTTTCGCCGCGACGCCGGCCTGAAGTAGATGCAACTCCGATGCGGAAGCGCTACCCTAGCCGAGCGAGGCGTGTGCCTCGCCCAGAGCCTCCCCCGTGACCCGACCGCGCCCACCCAAGACCCAAGACCTGCAGGCGCTCCTCCGCTCGGCGGGCCTGCGCAGCACGGTGTCGCGCCTCTCGGTGCTGGAGTACTTCCACACCCACGGAGGGCAGAACAGCCACGCCGAGATCTTCGAGGCTCTCGCGGACCGAGGGTTCGATCGCGCCACGATCTACCGAATCCTCATCGACCTGTCGGACGCTGAGATCTTGTCGCGCACCGACCTCGGCGACCACGTTTGGCGCTTCGAACTGAAGCGCGGCGTCGGCGGCGTGGACCACACGGACGAGCACCCCCACTTTCTCTGCGTCGACTGCGGCGAGGTCTCGTGCCTGCCGGGGTTGTCGATCCGCCTCGAGGGCTCGTCGAACATGCCCAAATCGGTGGCGAGGCACAAGGTCGCCGTCCAGCTCAAGGGCCGCTGCGACAACTGCGGCTGACCCCTCGCGCTCCACCGCCCCGGCTGCGCCGCGACGGCTCGGGCCAAGCGCGAGCGGGACGCCACTTTTCCCCGTAGGCCGGCGGGAGGGTGGTACGGTCCGGCCATGTCGCCCGAGAAGCCTCGACCGGGCTTCCTCGCCCTCGAGCTGCTCGACAACCGCTTCCCGGTGCTGCATGGGCTGCGGGTGCTCGCCATCTTGAGCGTCGTGCAGCTGCATGTGACCGCCGTCATGGCTGGCGAACAGCACATCACGCTCGATCCCGACCTCAGCGGCTTCTCGGTGTCGATCTTCTTCGGCATGGACATGTTCTTCGTGCTGAGCGGCTTCCTCATAGGGACCATCCTGCTTCGCTCGCTCGAGCAACACGGCTCGCAGAACATCCGCCGGTTCTACGTGCGGCGCGCGTTCCGCACATTTCCGCTCTACTACGTGGTGCTCGTCGCCCTCGCGCTCGGCACCACGCTCACGCCGCAGCAACGCGCGCACTTGCCGTACGAGCTCATTTACGCGACGAATTTCATGCCTGGCGGGCACACACAGCTGGTGATGAGCTGGGGCTGGTCGCTGGCGCTCGAGGAGCAGTTCTACCTGACGGTGCCGCTCCTGTTCGTTCTCCTGTGGAAGCTGCCCACCGACCGCGCGCGCCTCGCCCTCCTGGGCGCGCTATGGGCGAGCGCGCTCGCCGTGCGACTCTTCATCTTCTACCGGTACGGCCCTTGGGAGGACTTCGCCCTCTTCCGCGCCATCTACGTGAGCACCTACACGCGCTACGACACCCTCGTGTGCGGCATCGGGCTCGCGTTCGTCCACGTGCGTCACAAGGACCGAATGACGGCCTGGCTCGCCGATCCCTTCCACCGCGCGCTCCTCGCCGTGCCCGCGCTCGGCTGCCTGTGGCTCCTCGTGAGGCCCGAGCTCTTTGGGCGCGAGAACCTCCCGATCTTCCACGTGTTCGCGTGGGGCACGCTCACCACGGTGATGTATTTCACGAGCCTGCTGCTCTTCCTCTCGGGCGCCGGGAGCGTGACGCGCGCCCTCTCGCGGCCCGTCTTTCGGCGCATGGCGACCCTCGGCTACGGCGTGTACCTCGTGCACATCCCCATCCTGCAGCGGGTGATCTTGCCGATGGCGAAGGGGCTCGGCGCCCGCAAGTGGCCGATGCTCGTCGTGTGGCCCCTGTCGTTCGTCCTCGTGATGGTGGCGTCGTTCGCGCTCTCGTACGCGCTCCACGTGCTGGTCGAGAAGCCGAGCCTTCGCCTCCGCGAGCGGATCGCGGCCTGAGCGGGGGCGCGTGGCGTGAACGTTGCTTCGCGCCGCGTGTGCCCGCCTTCCTGACGACCGCGCCGCTCTGCTTCTTTGGCACGCTCGACGGGCTCTCCCTGCCGGAGGTCCTCGAAGTTGCCGCCTCGTTCGCGGCTCACACGCGTGTGGAGCTCCTCTACGCAGGTGGCGCAGTGAGCGCGCTCACGTTCGACGACGGCGCCGTCGTCCACGCGCGCTTCGGGGCGCTGCGAGGTCTGCCGGCCGCACTTGCTGCTCTCGCGCAGCGCCCGGTGGGGTTCACGGCCCGCGCGGCCCCATCGCGAGCGTCCATGTCCGCGTGGCCGCTCGATTCTCTGCTCGCGCACGCGAGCGCGCTCACCGAGGCCGAGCTCGCCAACCTCGGCCGTCGCGCGGAGGCGTGGGCGCGCGCGATGCCCGGCGAGATGCGCAGGGCGCGCTTGCTGCCGTCCGACGACGAGGACATCCCGCCGTCACCTCGCCCGGAGGCGCTCGCGGCCCGGTCGCATCCGTGGCGAGCGGCGCGGTGGAGCCGCAGGCGAAGCTAGAGCGCCGAACCGCTTGATGGACTCCAGGGGACTAGTAGCAGCCCGCTGAGAAACGGACCGAGCCCGCGCGTCGCCCGCGCGGCATCGGGCGAGGCGCGATCCGAGGAGCCCGCGGAGCCTACTTTTGTGCTTTTGTAGGGAGCGCAGCGCAGCCCGTGCCGATGCGGCGGCGCGCGGGCGACGGGAGCTTATCAACGGGCTGCTAGTCCCCTGGAAGCGTGATCCCTTCCAGAACTCGCGCGGGTTCGGCCTTTCGCCACAAGGGAGCGAGGGGTGTCCCGTTTTCGGCGGCGGTGGGAGGATACTCATGTTCGAGGGTCGGCGTTCTCGCGCGGTCACACCCGAAACCACTGTCCCCTGAGCGCAAAGCGCCGCCTCCACCGCGCGGAACGACGTCCGAGTTGAGGACGGGCCCGCCGCCGCCGAAAACGGGGCACCCCCTCGCTCCTCGGCATGACACCGAAGACCGGACTTCTGATACGAACCACGACTCCAGGGGACTAGGGGTCGAAAGGGGCGCCAAAGCCCTCCTCGGGCGGCGTGATCGAGGGGTACCCGCGCCCGGTCTCGGTGGCCCACACCATGCCCTCGGCGTCGAGGTCGCGGTCGAAGGTGAAGCGCGCGCGCTCCGGTCCCTCGGCGCCCACCTGCAGGATCTCGATCCGCATGTCTTCTACGCGGAGCACCGCGCCGAGGGACATGGGCGCCGCCCCGAACACGTCGCCGTCTTCGGTGGTGAAGAGGCTCACGTCCCGCGGGGCGGTGAGCACCAGGGTTCGAGGGCCTTCCCGCATCGCGAGCACGTGGGGCGCCCGCGCGAGCACCCTCCACCGCCGGGGCGGTTCGGCTCTCGGGTTCAGCGCGAAGGGCATGAAGAGCGCCGCGTTCGGCGCGCGCACGAGCTGCACCGCGACCTCGCTCGGCGTTTGAGCGTCGACGGCGCCCGCGCGCTTGCCGAGGGAGCGCGCGTGCGAAGCGAAGAGGCGAGCGCCGAAGCCGATCTCCTTGCCGACGACCCACGAAGTGATCGGGGCGTGGATGAGGTGAAGAAAGCCCAAAGCGTACGCGACGCTGGCCGTGAGCGCACCCCGCGGCGCGTGCGCGCTCTCCAGTGCGCCCTCGGGGGCCGGTGGCGCGAACCAGGCGTCGTTCAGCACGATCGCGACCGTCGACGCGACGCCGAGCATGCCTGCGGCCAGCAGGCGAGGCGAGGTGCTCACCGCCAGGGCGGGCGCGAGGCCGAGCACGGAGCCCGCGAGCATCGCCGTCGCGTGGCCGGCGGCGCGGGCGTCGAGCCTCGCGATCGCGCCGTGCACGGGCGCGGCGAGCAGCGCGAGCGCCACGAGGAAGAGGAGGCCCACCTGCGACCCGCCGAGCGCGCGGAGGCCATTCCCGTCGAGCGACAGCCACGCGTCGAGGAGTAGCGAAGCGAGGCGTCTGGGCGCGTGGCTCATGAACTCGCCGAACGCCTGCGTCGGGTCGGAGTAGAACCCGGAGCCGGCGGCGCCGTAGTGGAAGTGGTGGCGGATGGCGAGGTACGCCGCGGTCGGGGCGAGCCACGGCAGCACGCCGAGTGCGCGCCCCGCGTACGACGGGCTGGGCGTCGCCTCGCGCGCGAAGACCTCCGCGGTGACGACGTAGCCGGCCAGCAGGAGACCGTACTCACCGCCTGCCATGGAGAGGGCGAACAGGGCCGCCGCGGCGGCCCCCCGCGCCAGGCTGCGCGACGCCCGGAAGTCCTCGTAGTGCCCGAGCGCGAACAGCCCGAAGGCGAGCGACACGAGCGCCTCGCGGTTGGCGAGCCAGGCGAGCGGGATCGCGTGGCACGGGGCGAGGGCGAACACGACTGTGGCCAAGAGGGCGATCCGCGGAATGAAGAACCTGCGGAAGAGCCCGCGGGCGCCGAACACAGCCGCGAGCCACCACGCGAACGAGTGCAGATGCATCACGAGCGGGTGCTCGCCGAAGAGCGAGTGGTCCCCGTAAAGGAGCGCGCTCGACAGCGGCCGGAGGAAGCGGATCTCGAGGCGCGGGTTGGTCCACCACGGCAGTATTCCGCGGGTCATGAGCACGCCGCGGTCGCGCTCGCTCACGAAGTCGTAGAGGTCGAGGGGGCCTCTCGGCGAAGGGTAAACGTGATTGACCATCGCGCGATGGATGTAGTCGTCGAGCCACAGTGGGCAGGCGAGGGAGGGCCAGAACACGAAGACGCCCACGGTCGCGAGGCAGAGGAACGCCAACAGGGTGGGGCCGTCGTCGAGCAGCCTCCTCAGGCGCCCGCCCGGCGCGGGGCCCGCCGCGCCGCCCCGGCCGGCGGCCAAAGGTGGGGCGGCGCTGGCTTCGGCGGCGTCCGGCGAGTCTGTCATGCGTGGCGTGTATCTATTTCGAGGGTCAGGGTTGTCGAGGCGGGGGGCATCGAGTAGTACAAGGGGCGTGAGCGCCCGTTATACTCCTTTCGCCCTCCTCTCGGTGGCCTTCCTCGGTCTCGCCTGCGCGTCGCTCGCGGCCTGCGCCGGCTCGGAGGACCCCGCCGTCGAGGAGCCGACGCCCGCCAAAGACGCAGGCGCCGCGAAGGACGCCGCCGCCGCCGACGCGACGTCGTCGGTGGACGCCGCCAAGCCTCCGGTCGACGCGGCACCCACGGACACTTGCGCTCCCGCGTGCGCCACCGACCAGCAGTGCCAGACCAGCTGCGCCAAGCCGGCCAAGGGAACCTTCTGCTGCGACACCGCCCTCAACAAGTGCTACCCGAGCGCGGCCGTGTGCCCGGCGCCGCCGCCGCCCCCGGACTCGGGCCCGCCCACCACGTCCCCCTGACGCCGCGCGCGCGCCTCGTCCGCCGCCAGCACGCCCCGCGATTCGTCGTGGGGCGTCGTCGTTTGTGGGCGTCGTTCGCCACGTCGGTCTCCGTCGGGAGGTGCCGAACGTGCCAGCGGACGTGCCGCACGCCGGGCGCGCAGGGGCTCGGGGCGTCTCGTGCGGCGACCTGCGCGATCGAGGCCCGCCACGGCGGGCGCCTCGCCCGTACACCCGCCGAGGATCACGCCCGCGTCGCTTGGCGCGCCATCACCACCCTTCGTGAACACCTGCGTGCGAATTCCCGTTGACACGGGCCGTGGGGTTGGGTAATTCACCTCCCACGAACCGCGGGAATAACTCAGCGGTAGAGTGCCACCTTGCCAAGGTGGACGTCGAGGGTTCGAATCCCTTTTCCCGCTCAAGTCGCTTTCCCTCGCAAGAGGGCGTATGAACGAAGGCGTGCAGTGCTCCTCGCACCGCGCGCCTTTTTTCTTTGTCTCTTGCCATGCGCCGAACCCTCGTCGTCGCCGACGTCCACCTCACTCGCCAGACGCCGCGTCCGGTGGTCGCCGATCTCGCGCGGCTCTTCACCGAGCACCCTGGCGCCCGGGTGTACGTGGCCGGCGACCTGTTCGATCGGTCGGCGGAGGCCGCCCCCACTCCCTCGGTCGAAGAGGTCCTGGGCGCGCACCCTTCGCTGGCGCCGGCGCTCGGCGAACACCTGGAGCGCGGGGGCGAGCTGCGCCTCGCTGCGGGCAATCACGACGCCGACGTCGGGCGTGAGGGCTTCGGCGACACCCTCGCGCGCGCGCTCCGGCTGGGGCCCGAGGCGCGCGCGCGGCTCTCGACGACGCCGTGGTTCTTCCGCGACGGCGGCCTGCACCTGGAGCACGGCCACGTGTTCGACCCGGACAACGCGCCGGGCCACCCGCTCGTCCACGGTGCGCCAAGCCTTGGCGTCCGCTTCGTGCACGACTTCATCGCGCCCACGGGGGCCTACGCCTACTTGAACCGCAACGACAAGCTGCCCCTCGACCTCTTCACCGAGGCCTTCACGCGCTACGGGGCCCGCGGGCCGCACGTCGTCGCGACGTTCTTTCGCGCCTCGTTCGCCGCGCTCGCCAACGCGGGCCCCTTCTACGACCTCGACGCCGAGCGGGCCTCCGGCGACGCCCTGCTCGACGCGTTCGCGCTCGGCGCCGACGTCTCCGCGGACGCGCTCCGGGGGCTGCTGTCGGCGCAAGAGGCGCCCACGCTCGCGCGCCTCGGCGACACGTTCGCGCGGCTCTACCTCGACCGGGTCACCTTCACCATGGCATTGCTCGGCTCGCTGGGCCTGGCGGCGACGGGCCGCCGGCGCGCGGCGCTCGCCCTCGCGGCCGTGGGGATGGGCTGCATGCTCTCGAGCTGGGCCGCGGGCCACAACCGCTACGCCGGGCGGGTCGTGACGCGCCTCGCGGCGGGGGCGCGTCTGGTCGCCGGCGCCACGGGCGCGAGCCTGGTGGTGCTTGGGCACGCCCACAGCCCGGAGATCACCGAGCGCTACGCGAACCCCGGAACCTTCTCGTTCTCGCCCGGCGAGTCGCGCACGTTCCTCGAGCTTCACTCCGCCGGCGACCGCGTCACCGCCACGCTCCGCGCGCTCCGCAAGTCGGCCACGAGCTGACGCCCATTCCCCGGCGCGGATCAGCGGGTCGCGCCCGTGCCGGCCCGCGGCGCCTCGGGCGCGGCGCCCGAGCTCTCCCACGCGGCCTCCACCGCGAACCCGCGCGCGCCCCGCCAGCTGGCGGGCGGCCCTGCCGCCGGCGAGAGCGACGGATACGAGAGGCCGCGGGCAGGGGAGATGAGGCACAGGAGCCCCGCGCGAGCGGTCTCGCTCCCCGGCGCGAGCTTCGCGTCGCTGCCGGTGACGCGGCCGCGCTCGTCGAGCAGCACGACGAGGCGCGCCGCCCCGGGCGCGAGCGATCCGAGGCGCGCCGCGCACGCCTCGAACGCGCCGGCGAGCCGATCGACCACCGAGCGGGCCTCGTCCGGCGTGAGGCCGCGGGCCTCCGCGAGCCCCACCGAGACGCGCCTGGAACGTGCAACATACACGTAGCCGTCGGTGCCTGTCGCGGGCGCGGGCGTCGCTACAGGCGACGCGCGGGGGCCCGCGTCGGCGGCCGCAGGGGAGGGCACCTCCGGCGAGCCGCGATCGATCGACGGCGCGCAGGCGATCGCGAGCGTAGCAGCCGTCCACGCCGCAGCCACGGCCGCTCCCCAGCCCGTGCGCCACGGCGCGCGCCGCGCGGGCCGGCTCAACCGCCGAGCAGCGTCTTGGCGATGACCATGCGCTGGATCTGGCTCGTCCCCTCGTAGATCTGAAGAATCTTCGCGTCGCGCATGAGCTTCTCGACGGGGTACTCCTTCGTGTAGCCGTTGCCGCCGAAGATCTGCACGGCGTCGATCGCCGTGGCCATCGCGGCGTCGCCGCCGAACGCCTTCGCGCAAGACGAGGTGAGCGGCGAGGGGCGCTTCTTGTCGAGCGCCCACGCGGCCTTGCGCACGAGCAGCTGCGTGGCCTCGATGCGGATGCCCATCTCGGCGAGCATGAACTGGATCGCCTGGTGGTTGGCGATCGCCGTGCCGAAGGTCTTTCGCTCCTTCGCGTACGCGATGCACTCGTCGAGGCAGCGCCGCATGACGCCGACTGCGCTCGCGCCGATGTCGGGGCGCGTCTGGTTGAAGGTCTCCATCGCGAGCTTGAAGCCCTGGCCCTCGGGCGCGAGCAGGTTCGCCTTGTGGACCTTCACGTCGTCGAGGAAGATCTGCGCCGTGTCGCTCGCGCGCTGGCCGAGCTTGTCCTCGTGCTTGCCGACCTCGAAGCCCTCGGCCTCGCGGTCGATGATGAACGCGCCGATGCCGCGGTGCTTGAGGGAGGGGTCCTGCGTGGCGAACACCACGAACCAGCGCGCGTAGGCCGCGTTGGTGATCCACGCCTTCTGCCCGTTCAGGACGTAGTCATCGCCGTGCTGCACGAACTTGCACTGCATGCCTGCCACGTCGCTCCCCGCGTTGGGCTCGCTCGTGGCGTACGAGGCGCGCACGGGCTCCGAGGTGAGCATCCCGAGGTACTTCTTCTTCTGCTCGTCCGAGCCGCCGAGGATGACCGGCGTCGCCGCGAGCGTGTTGGCCGTCAGCGCGGTCTGGATGCCGGAGCAGCCGTAGGCGAGCTCCTCGGTGATCATCGTGCTCTCGAGCTCGCCCACACCAAGGCCGCCGTAGGCCTCCGGGATGGTGATGTTGACGAGGCCGTTCTCCCAGGCCGCCTCGAAGAGGCCCTTGGGGAACTCGGAGAGGCGGTCGGCCTCCGCGGCGACCGGGATGATGCGCTCGCGGGCGAAGCGTCGCGCGGTGTCGATGAGGGCCTTCTGCTCGTCGGTCAGCTCGAAATCGATCATGGGGCGCAACATACCGAAAGTTCAGCGCGGACGCACGCGCCGCTCGCGCCGCGCCGGCCGGATCGGGCGCTCACTCGCGCGCGCGCCGCTTCTTCTTCTCGACCTCCGCGCGGGCCGCGCGCGAGCCCATCACGAAGCCGAACACGGCGCCGATCATCAGCACGCCGGGGATGAAGATGAAGTGCTCGGGGCCAGGCGTGCCCATCAGGCGCCCTCGGCGGTCGCCGCCTCGCTTGGCGGCGCCGCGGCCGGGGCCTTCGCGCTCGCGGGCTTCATCGGGGCCGCCCCCTCGAGGCGCGCGGCGGCGCGGTCGACCACCTGCTCGAGGTCGTCGAGGCGCGCGTGGAGGCGCGCCTGCTTTCGCCAGGACATGGCAATAAATGCGAGCAAAAATAACCAGATAGCCACGTACGCTTCGACCAGGAGGACCTGCCCGCTGTGGACTTCGCCGCCCTCAACCGCCTGGAAGGTGGTGGCCCGGTCGGCGGGCTTGTCGGAGCCCTTCGCGAGGGCGCTCGAGGGAGGCGGCGGCATGGGGAGGACGTCGAGGCGCATGGTCAGGCTTCCGTTCGTTCGTCGAGGCCAAGATCGATCGCGTCTTCTTCGAGGCGGGCGAGGCGGCTCTCGACGAGGAGCACCCGCACGCGGGCCCACAGGAGCGCGACGGTGAGGAAGGTGAAGCCGGCCATGCCGAGCCAGAACGCGAGCTTCATGTCGGGGTGCTGGAGCCCGCCGCCCTGGCTGGTGACGACCGTGGGGTGCTGGCCGCCCCACTTCTGCACGCTGAAATGGATGATGGGCAGGTTGGCCGCGCCGAGGATGCCGAGGGCCGCGGCGAAGCGACGCTCGCCGGGGCCGTCACCCGTGAAGGCGCGCAGCACGAGATAGGCGACGTAGATGAGGAAGCTCAACATGGCCGTGGTGAGGCGCGGATCCCACGTCCAATAGAAGCCCCAGGCCTTCGCGGCCCACAGCGGCCCGGTGACGAGCACGCACAGCCCGTACACGACCGACAGCTCGGCGCCGGCCTTCGCGATCGCGTCGGCGCGATCGGTGGGGCGGAGCAAGTACGCGATCGAGCCCGCGAAACACGCCGTGGCCCCGAGGTACATGCTGTAGGCCGACGGCACGTGGAAGTAGAAGATCTTCTGCACGATGCCCATCGTGCGCTCGGTGGGCGCGCGAAGGAACGCGACGTGGATCGTGCCGAGCACCAGCAGGGCCGACACGAGGAGCAGCGCGGGGAACGCGACGCCCACGCGAGGCTCGCTTGCGGTCGCGCGCAGGGGCCTGCGCCGTGCCTCGAGGGTGTCTCCGGGCGCGCTCATCTGCGGCGTATCGTACCACGGACGACGCGTGTGCGACGCCCTTCGCGCGAGGCGCAGCCCTCAGGCCCGCAGGATGCCGCCTAGCTTGCGGGGCGCGACCGTGGCCGCCGTGTCTCGGAGGAAGACGAGGTTCACGGCGTTGATGGCCACGTGGGCGAGCATGGGCCCCGCCAGGCTGCCCGTGAGCTGGAACACCGCGGCGAACGCGAGGCCCATGAGCGTCGCCCAGGCCGCCCATACGAAGCGCGCGCGGCCCGGGACCTGGTGGAGCAGGCCGAAGAGGAGGCTCGAGGCCACGGCGCCGAGCGCGGGCACGAGCAGCCCGCGGAAGAAGAGCTCCTCGCCGAGGCCGCTCATCGCGGCCATGCCCAGCAGCTGGCCCGTGGTCGCGTCCTTCACGGCGGGGCGGAGGGTCTCGTGCAGGCGCCGAGCCCACGCGAAGCGGCGGACGAGCCACCGGGTCGCGATCACCGTGAGGATGGCCAGCGCCGCGCCGAGCGCGAGGCTCACGGCCACGAGCGCTGCCGCGCCGAGCGGCAGGGTCGGCGTCGTGATGAAGGGGCTCTCACCGCGGAGGGCGGCGAGCCCGAGCGCGACCACGAGCAGGCCGCCGTACACGAGGAGCAGGCGCGCCCAGCGCTTCTCTCCTGGTCGAGCCGGCCGCATCCATGTGTCGTCGCACGGCCGGCGGGGCTCTGCAAGCTCAGCGCAGCCCGGCCGGTCGGCGGGGAGAGCCCCCGGGATGTTCGCTGCCTAACTCCGCGCAGGCAAGATCTCGCGAGGATACGGCTGGTCAAGCCAGTCACCCGCCAGTAGACTGCGTCGTCGGCGCTGCCGTGGCACTCGTGCCAGCAGCCCTCGGCTCATGACCCAGCCCACCCTCGACCGCCCACGGCTCCTCATCGTCGACGATGAGAAGTACATCCGCGATATTCTTGCCGATTTCTTGGGCATGGAGGGCTACTACGTCCGCACCGCGGCGGACGGGGCGGCGGCGCTGAACGAGCTTCAGCAGGCGCACTACGACCTCATCATCAGCGACCTGAAGATGCCCCGCATGGGCGGCATCGAGCTGCTGGAGGCGGTCGGGGCCGCCGCGCCCAACGCGCTCACCATCATCATGACGGGCTTCGGCACGGTCGAGACCGCGATCGACGCCATGAAGCGTGGCGCGTACGACTACATCCTGAAGCCGTTCAAGGTGGAGGAGGTCATCCACGTCGTCCAGCGCGGCCTCGAGAAGCAGCGGCTCTCCGCGGAGAACATGCGCCTCCGCGAGGCCCTCTCGCTGTACAAGGTCTCCGAAGCCATCAGCGCGAGCCTGTCGCTCGAGCAGGTGCTCGCGACCGTGGGAGACACCGCGCTCACCGAGCTCGACGCGGAGAGCGTCTCTACCTGGCTCGACGACGGCGAGGGTGGCTTCTTCGAGCGGCAGAGGCTCTTCGCGGCGCACCTGCCGGCCGACGTCTGCGCCCAGCTCGGTACGTTCGAGCCGGAGGCGTTCGTCGAGCACTTCGCCGCCGACACCGTGCTGCTCGACCAAGGGGTGATCGCCTCGCGGTTCTTCAAGCAGCCTCCGGTGAGCCCGGCCACCTCGCTGCTCGCGGTGCCGCTGCGCATCAAGACCCGACTCATCGGCTGGGTGTGCCTCACCTCGTATGCCCGCACGACGCGCTTCGACGAGGGCCAGCGCAAGCTCCTCTCGATCGTGGCTGCGCGCACGTCGGCGGCGGTCGAGAACGCGCGCCTCTACGAGGACCTGCGCGCCACCTTCCAGCAGACGATCCAGGGGCTCGCCAAGGCCATCGACAAGATGGATCGCTACACCGCCGGCCACTCCGATCGGGTGGCGCTCTACAGCATGTTGCTCGCGAAGCGCCTCGGGCTCGGGCAAGACCAGGTCGAGGTCGTCCGGCAGAGCGCGCTCATGCACGACATCGGCAAGATCGGGTGCGTGATGAACCTGAACAAGCCGGGGAAGCTCACGCAGGACGAATACGAGACCTTCAAGCAGCACCCCGGGTACGGCAAGGACATCCTCGAGCCGATCAAGTTCTTGAACCCGCTCATCCCCGGCGTGTACCTCCACCACGAGCGCTGGGACGGTCGCGGCTACCCGCTCGGGCTGAAGGGCAACGACGTGCCCGTGATGGCGCGCATCGTGTCGGTGGCCGACACCTACGACGCCATGACCAGCGATCGCGCCTACCGCCGCGCGCTCCCGCACGAGGTCGCGCTCAACGAGATCGATCGCTGCTCGAGCACCCAGTTCGACCCCGCGATCACCGACGCGTGGAACGAAGGCATCGAGGAGTTCCGCGAGCAGCAGCGCGCCGAAGGCGTCGACGTCCCCGAGTAAGCCGCCGCGCGCGCGGCGCTCGCGCTCGGCCCCGACTGTGCGAGGAGAGGGCCATGCTGGAAGACGTTCTCCGCGAGTGCCTCACGTTTGACGACGTCCTGCTCCTCCCCGCGTACAGCGACGTCCTCCCCCGCGACGTCGACACGCGCTCGCCGCTCACGCGGCGCATATCCCTCGCGGTCCCGCTGCTCTCGGCGGCGATGGACTCGGTCACCGAGGCTCGCATGGCGCGCGCGATGGCGCTCGAGGGCGGGCTCGGCGTGCTCCACAAGAACCTCACCCCGGAAGAGCAGGCCGCCGAGGTCCGCGCGGTGAAAGAGGCGCCGCAGGTGGCGCTCCCGGCGCACGCCACGGTCGACGCCGCGGGGCGCCTCCGCGTCGCCGCGGCGGTGGGCCCGGGGCCCGATCGCGAGGCCCGCGTCGAGGCGCTCGTCGCCGCCGGGGTCGACGTGCTCGTGGTGGACACGGCGCACGGCCATTCGAGGGGCGTGATCGACGCCGTGCGGGCCATCAAGCTCGCGCACCCCACGCTCGACGTGATCGCCGGCAACGTCGCCACCGCCGACGCCGCGCGCGCCCTCGTGGACGCGGGCGTCGACGCCGTGAAGGTCGGCATCGGCCCCGGCAGCATCTGCACGACGCGCGTGGTGGCGGGCGTGGGGGTGCCGCAGATCACGGCGATCGCCGACTGCGCGAGAGAGGCCGAGCGCGCGGGCGTGTACGTCATCGCCGACGGCGGGATCAAGCTCTCGGGCGACTTCACGAAGGCCCTCGCCGCGGGAGCGCGGACGGTGATGATCGGCTCGCTCTTCGCGGGCACCGACGAGGCGCCGGGGGAGGTGGAGCTCCTCATGGGGCGGGCTTTCAAGAACTACCGCGGCATGGGGTCGCTGGGCGCGATGTCGCGCGGCAGCAAGGACCGCTACGGGCAAGGCGGCACCGCCGACGAGAAGCTCGTGCCCGAGGGCATCGAGGGCCGCGTGCAGTACCGCGGGCACCTCGCGGCCATCCTGCACCAGCTCGTGGGTGGGCTGCGCAGCGGGATGGGCTACGTCGGCGCGCGCACCGTCGACGAGCTCCGCGAGCGCGGCCGCTTCGTGCGCATCACCTCGGCGGGCCTCCGCGAGAGCCACGTGCACGACGTGACCCTGGCCGTCGAGGCGCCCAACTACCGAGGGTGAGGCGGGCGGAGACCGACATGAAACATCTGACCTTTCACTGGCTAGGCCGCGGCCGTTACGAGGGTGTCCATCGGCTCCAGCAGGCCCTCGTCGAGGCGCGCGCCGCCCACCAGGTCGGCGACACCGTCCTGCTCGTGGAGCACGAGCCGGTGATCACCCTTGGCCGCAGCGCCAACGCCGAGAACGTCCTCGCCGATCCCGCCACCCGCGCGGAGCGGGGCATCGACCTCGTCGAGACGGGTCGCGGGGGCGACGTCACGTACCACGGGCCGGGGCAGCTCGTGGTCTACCCCGTGCTCGACCTGAAACCCGACCGCTGCGACGTGCGACGGTACGTCCGCGATCTCGGCGAGGTGATGGTGCGCCTGGCGCGCAGCCACGGGCTCGACGCGGGGTACGTGCAGGGCTTCGTGGGGACGTGGATCGATCTCGACTCGCCGCGGCGGTTCGACTGCGCGGCGGCCGAGGCCACACTGAACGGCGTCGCCGCGTCGGGCGCGGGGCTGCGGCTGGGGAAGGTCGGCGCGATCGGCGTGCGCCTCTCGCGGTGGGTCACGATGCACGGCTTCGCGTTCAACGTGAGCACCGACCTCGCCGGGTTCGCCACCATCGTCCCGTGCGGAATCTCCCAGCACGCGGTCACGTCGCTCGCGTCGCTCGGGGTGAGCCACGCCTCCGTCGAGACGGTGGCGCGCTCGCTCGCCGTACCGCACTTCGCAGCGGTCTTCGAGGTGAGCTCGGAGGTGGCGTCGCTCGAAGATACGCAGCAGCTCGTCGATCGCTTCGGGGCGCTCGCCGCGCCGGCCAGCCCGCAGGCCGACCGCTGACCGACCGCCGCGTCGCGCCTTGCTCGCGCCCCGGCCGCCCCGTACGATGACGGGGTGCCGCCCCTCCGCGTTCGCGCGCGCGTCCTCCTCGCCGTCGTCACCGTCGCGGGGCTCGGTGTGGCGTGCGGCTCGTCGACCGCGACCCCCGACGCCGCCGACGCGACGGCTCCCACCCCGGTCCCGAGCGTGCCCACCGTGCCGAGCGCGCCGCCCGTGCCGAGCGCGCCGCCGGACGCCGCGCCGGACGCGTCTCGGGACGCCTCGCTGGACGCGCCCGAGGCCGACGCGGGCGTGGAAGAGGCGGCGAGCCCCGACGCCGCGCCGCCCGTGCTCCCGTGCAACGGCGCGTCGGAGCTCTGCGGTCGCCGCTACGACCAGGTCGCGTACGTGACCTCGCACAACGCCATGTCGAATTCGGACGCCCTGTTCATCGCGCCGAACCAGAGCCGCAGCGTCTCCCGGCAGCTCGCCGCCGGAGTGCGCGGGCTCATGCTCGACACCTACTCCTTCCTCGGCGGCACGTACCTCTGTCACGGCAGCTGCGCGCTCGGGGCCACGTCGCTCACCACCGGGCTCTCGGACCTGCGCGCATTCCTCGACGCGAACCCCCGCGAGGTGGTGACGATCATCTTCGAGAGCTACGTCACGCCCGCCGCCACGCAGGCGGCGTTTGCCTCTGCGGGCCTCGAGCCGCGCCTCCACGCGCAGCCGCGGAGCGCCCCCTGGCCCACGCTCGCCGAGCTCATCGCGCGCGACCACCGCGTGGTGGTCTTCACCGACAGCGGCGGTGGCGCGTACCCCTGGTACCACGCGGTGTGGAGCTACGCCTTCGAGACGCCCTACGCGTACAAGACCGCGGCCGAAATGCGGTGCGTCGTCAACCGCGGCAGCACGTCGAACGGCCTCTTCATCTTGAACCATTTCCTCACGAACCCGCTCGCCAGCGAGTCCCTCGCGCGGCAGGTGAACTTCCAGCCGTTCTTCGGGGATCGGGCCGCCGCGTGCCAGACCGCGTTCGGCCGGCTCCCGAACTTCGTCACCGTCGATTTCGAGTCGATAGGCGACGTGGTGCCGGTGGTGCGCTCGCTGAACGGACTCCCCGTCCCCGCCTAGAAGGCGCGGGGCTGTCGGCCTTCGCCAAGGGCCCGAGGGGGTGTCCGCTTTTGCGCGGTGGAGGTATTCATGTTCGAGAGCTGGGGCCTGGGGGCTAACGATCTTGCGATCTGGGTAAGGTCCGGCGCGATGCTGAAGGCCAGGTGGCGGGTGCGCGGACTGCTCGTCTTCGCCGTTCTCACAGCCTCAGCCCGCGTCGCGTGGGCGGAGGGTCGTTCGCCCGCGGCGCTCCGCCGCGCCTGCAGCGGCGACCCTCTCGCTCGCCGACGCGCTCCGTCTCGCGGAGGCGCGGGCCCCGCAGGTCCGCGCCGCGTCGCTCGGCGTGGCCGAGGCGGAGGCCCAGCGCACGGCCGCCGGGCTCCGCTTCGACAACCCACGCCTCACCGTCGAGGGCCGACCGGCGGTCACGGGGGGGCGGTTCCTCGGCGACATGGGGTACGGCGGCACGTTCGAGGTGCCCTTCGACGTAGGCGGCGCCCCTCCGGCGCGCGCGCGCGAGGCCGAGCGCGGGATCGACGTCGCCAAAGCCGACGTGGACGTCGAGCGCCGGCGCGCGCGCCGCGAAGTGTGGAGCGCCTACGTGCGCGTGCGCGCTTCAGAGCGGCGGGTCGAGGAGATCCAGTCGGTGCTCCGCATCGCCGAGCGCATCGTGCAGGCCTCGGCGCGTCGCGCGGCCGCGGGCGCCGCGGGCGACGTGGACGAGATGGCCGCTCGGAGCGAGCTCGCCGTGCTCCAGGGGCTCGCCGAGTCGGCCGCCCGGCAGCGGGAGTCACAGCTCATGGAGCTGCGAGGGCTGCTCGACCTCGACGCGGGGCGCCGGCTCGACCTCGTGACCCCGCTCGCGGAGCCAGCGCCCGCCGCGGCCGAGGCCGACCTCATCTCGCGCGCCCTCAGCCGCCGGCCCGAGCTCGCCCGGTCGCGGGCCCGCGTGGCGCAGCTCGTGGCGACCGACGCGCGACTCGCCCAGGAGCTGTTCCCCCGGCTCAGCGTGTACCTCGGCGTCGACGCGGCCCCGGTGTCTCCCATCTTCGGCCAGCTGGGCCTCTCGGTGGAGCTCCCGGTAGCGCAACGCAACCAGCGCGCGCGCGCCGTCGCGCAGCGCCAGCGGACGACCGAGGAGACCCTCACCGCGCTCCTCTTGCGGCAGATCGTGCGCGACGTGAGCGCCGCGCGCTCCGCGTACGAGGGGCGCCGTCGCGAGCTCGACATCCTGAGTCGCACCGCGCTCCCGGCGGCCGAGCGTACGCTCGAGCTGGTCGAGCTCGGCTGGATCGCCGGCCGCTTCGACATTTTTCGCGTCACCACCGCCGCCCGAGACGTCGCGCGGGTTCGTGCGCTGCGCATCGACGCGCTCGAGGCGGCCTGGCTCGAGCACGTGGCGCTCGACTACACTGTGGGAGGAGCCTCGTGAGCCCCGAAGCTGCACCTGCCGCACCGAACAGCGCGCCCACCCGCGGCGCCACCGCGCTCCGCTGGGGCGCGGCGGCGCTCGCCGCGGTCGCGTTGGCGGGGGGCGTGGTCTACGCCGTTCGCCACAAGGCCCCGGTCGAGGCCGAGCCTCCGCGCGACGTGCCCACGTTCGATGGGTCGGCGATCCGCTTCTCGCCCGCCTACGCCGAGCGAGTGGGCCTCGTGTTCGCGAAGGTCGAGAGCGGCGATCTGTCACCCACCTCGAACTTCACGGGCACGGTCGCGTTCGACCCGGAGCGGGTCGCCGTCGTGGGCGCCCGCGTGGCGGGCCGCATCAGTCACGTGCGCAAGTTCGACGGGGACATGGTCAAGGCGACCGACACCCTCGCCGAGCTCGAGAGCGCGGAGCTCGGCTCGGCGCAGTCGGCGCTGCTGGTCGCGAAGGCGCACCTCGCGGCGGCGGAGGCCAACGACCTCCGCGAGAAGCAGCTCGCCGAGGCGAAGGTCTCCTCGGCGCGCGACGCCGAGCTCGCGCACGCCGTGGCGCTCGCGTCGAAGGCCGAGGTCATGGGCGCCGAGCAGCGCGTGCGAGCGCTTGGAGGCTCGAGCGCGACCGGGGTCGGCGTGTTCCGGGTCACGAGCCCCATCGCCGGCAGGATCGTCGAGTCACACGTCTCCCGTGGCCAGTCCGTCGACCCGTCGGCGACGCTGTTTCGGGTCGCCGACCTGTCCCGCGTGTGGGTGGAGCTGTCGGTCTTCGAACGCGAGCTCGCCGGGCTGCGCGCGGGCGACGACGTCGAGCTCTCCCCCCAAATCAACGCCGCGGTGGTCGTGAAGGGCAAGGTCGCCCACGTGGGCGACGTCATCGATCTCGAGACACGCAGCGCCGACGTGCGCATCGTCGTCGACAACGCCCACGAGCTCTTGCGCCCCGGTCAGTCGGTCACGGCCCGCATTCATCGCCAGGTGGTGAAGGCGGAGGGCTTCTTGCTCCCGAGCGAGGCGCTCACGACAGTCGACGGAAAGGTCACGGTGTTCGTGCTCCGCGAGAAGAACGCCGTGGAGCCACGCACCGTCGTGGTGGGCGCGCGCGACCGGACCCGCGTGCAGGTCACCTCCGGCCTCGCGGCCGGCGACACGGTGGTCTCCAAGGGAGTGTTCGCGCTGAAGGCCGAGATCTTCCGGTGAGGGAGCGAGCCTGATGCTTTCCGCGATCGTCCGTGCCTCGATACGACTCCGCTTTCTCATGCTCGCGCTGCTCGTGCTGCTCCTCGCGGGCGGCGTGGGCGCCGCGCGGGCGCTGCCTATCGACGCGGTGCCCGACGTGTCCACCGTGCAGGTGGCGGTCCTCACCGACTGCCCGGGGCTCGCGCCCGTGGAGGTGGAGCGCGTCGTCACCTTCCCGATGGAGGCCGCGCTGAACGGCCTTCCTCACCTCACCGAGCTCCGCTCTGTGTCGCGCGACGGACTCTCCGCGGTCACGGTCATTTTCGACGACAAGACCGACGTCTGGTTCGCGCGACAGATGGTGCTCGAGCGGGTCCGGGGCGTGGAGGCGGGCCTGCCCAAGGGGTCGGGGCGCCCGGAGCTCTCCCCCGTGTCGGGTGGCCTCGGCGAGATCTACCAGTTCGTCGTGAGGTCCGACCGCCACTCGCCGATGCAGCTCCGCACGATCCTCGACTGGGAGATCGTGCCCAAGCTCCGCAGCGTCCCCGGCGTCATCGAGCTCAACACGATGGGCGGCGACCTCAAAGAATACCAGGTCGTCGTCGACCGCTCGCGCCTCCACAGCCACGGCATGAGCCTGCGTGACGTCGCGGATTCGCTCGAGAAATCGAACGTGAACGTCGGCGGCGGGTACCTCGATCGTGGCGCCGAGTCGTTCACGCTCACGGCCGTCGGCAAGCTCCGAAACGAGGAGGAGATCGCGAACGTCGTGCTCCGCACGGCGGCCGACGGCACCCCCTTGCTGGTCAAGCACCTCGCCGACGTGCGCGTGGGCTCGGCCCTCCGCCACGGGGTCATCACGCGGGACGGCGAGTCCGAGGCCGTCACGGGCATCGTCATGATGCTCGTCGGCGCGAACAGCCGCGACGTGGTCGCCGCCGTGAAGCGCAAGGTGGCCGAGGTGCAGGCCGAGCTGCCACCAGGCGTGCTGATCGAGCCCATTTACGACCGCGCCGACTTCGTCGGGCGCACCGTGTCGACGGTCATGAAGAACCTCGTCGAGGGGGTGGTCGTGGTCACCGTGGTGCTCGCGCTGCTGCTCGGCACGCTGCGCGGTGCGCTGATCGTCGTGTTGGGCATCCTCGCGTCCATGGCGATCGCGCTCTTCGGGATGCTCTTTTTCGGCGTCACGGGCGACCTCATGAGCCTAGGGGCGATCGACTTCGGGTTCTTGGTAGACGGCCCGATCATCATCCTCGAGAGCGTGATGGCGGCGACCGCGGGGAAGCACTTCGCCGACGCCGCGCGACGTCGCGAGTACGGTCGCGTCGCGTCCGGCGTGGTGCGGCCGGTCGCGTTCTCCGTGGCGATCATCCTGCTCGTGTACATCCCGCTGCTCGCGCTCGAGGGCATCGAGGGCAAGATGTTCAGGCCGATGGCCATCACGATGGCGTGCGCCCTGTTCGGCGCGCTCGTCTACTCCGTGCTGTTCTTCCCGGCGCTCCTCGTCACGTTCGTCCCGCCGCCCAAGGGGCACACCGCCCGGTGGCTCGCGTGGTCCGAGCGACACTACAGCCGCCTGCTCGATGCGGCGATCAGCGGCCGGTGGCCGCTCCTCGGGGGCTCCGTCGTGGCGCTCGTCGGGAGCTTCGTGCTCCTCGCGGGCGCGGGCGCCGACTTCGTGCCGCGCATCGACGAGGGGGACGCGGTCGTCACGATCCGCCGAGCGCCGTCGATCGGCCTCGGCGAGGCGAGGGAGCTCGATTTCAAGGTGGAGCGCGTCCTCCGTCGCTTCCCGGAGGTGGTGACCACCCTCGGCATGACGGGGCGCGCCGAGGTCGCGATCGACCCCGTCGGCAACGACAACACCGACATGTTCGTCCACCTGAAGCCCAAGAAGGAGTGGAAGACGGCCACCGACCTCGACGGGCTCTCGGTCGCCATGAAGAACGCGATCGAGAGCGAGGTCGAGGGCACCTTCGTGTCGGTGTCGCAGCCGATCGAGGACAAAACCAACGAGCTTATCAGCGGGTCGCGCGCCGACGTGCAGGTCGCCATCTTCGGGCCCGACCTGAACGAGCTGAAGCGCCTGAGCGAGGTCGTGGGCGCCACAGTGCGCTCGGTCCCGGGCGCGGGCGACGTGCGCGTGGAGCGTGTGCTCGGCGCGCCTTCCCTGGTGGTTCGGCCCGATCGCGTCCGCCTGGCGAGGTACGGCGTCGCCGCGGAGGACGCGCTCTCGGCCATTCAGGCGGCGCGCGTCGGCATCCCGGTGGGCTCCATTTACGAGGGGAACAAGCGCTTCGACCTGCGCGTGCTCGTGCCGCCGCGGTCCACGTCGGTCGAGGCGATCGGCGAGCTCTTCGTCGAGGCGCGGGGCGGCGCGGGCAAGGGGAAGGCCGTCCCCCTCGCGGAGGTCGCGACCGTCGTCGAGACCGAGGGCCCCACCCAGGTGCGGCGCGTCGGGCTCACGCGAACCGTGCGCGTCGAGGTCAACCTCCGCGGCCGCGACCTCGTCTCGTGGGTGAACGAGGCGCGCGCCACCGTCGACAAGAAGGTGAAGCTCGACACGGGCTACCGCATCGAGTGGGGCGGTCAGTTCGAGAACTTCGAGCGCGCGCAGGCGCGCCTCGGCATGGTCGTGCCGATGAGCTTGGCCATCATTTTTGGCATGCTCCTGTGGATGTTCCAGAGCGCCCGGTACTCGGTTTCGGTGTTCCTCGTCGTCCCGTTCGCGCTGACCGGCGGCATCCTCGGGCTCGTGCTCCGCGGTCTCTCTTTCAGCATCCCGGCGGCGGTGGGCTTCATCGCCCTCGCCGGCGTCTCGGTGCTGAACGGCGTCGTGATGGCCGACGAGGTGAAGCGGCGCGTCGCGTCGGGCGTGGAGGTGAGGGTCGCGGTGCACGAGGGGGCTGTCCACTCCCTGCGCGCGGTGCTCACGACGGGCGCGGTCGCCGCGCTCGGCTTCCTGCCGATGGCGCTCGCGACGGGCGCCGGGTCCGAGGTGCAGCGGCCGCTCGCGACCGTCGTCATCAGCGGGATCGCGTTCTCCACGCTGCTCACCATGTTCATCCTCCCGGGCTTGCTCGCGATCCTCCTGCGTCCCGAGGAGGGCGACGGTTACAGCGAGTCGCCGCCGCCGATGTCGTTCGAGGAGCCGCCCGTCTCCGAGTCTATGTAGAGTGCATGTGAAGTTATCGCGCGAGGGCGGGGGGCAGCGCCCGGCTCTTCGTGGCGAGCGCCACGAGCTCGGTCGCGAGGCCGGTCGGTCGCGCGGCGGGCAGGAGGCCGCGGCGCCGGAGCGCGTCCACGCCGCCCACCGCGAGCACGAGCCACAGAAGCACGAGGGCACCGAGCGCCACGTGCACCGCGCGGCCGTGCGTAGGGGGTGGCCGCGTAGGGGGCCCCGATGAGCCGGCCCGTCGCGCGGGCGCGGTCGGCGCGATGCGCTGCGGAGGCGGGGGCGCGGTCTGAATCGGGAGCGAGGGCGGGAACGGCCTGAGGACCGGGACGGGGACCGGGGCCGCACCCGGGGGCGAGGACGAGACCGCTCGCAGGGGCGTGGTGCGGCCGGCCCGGGCCTGGGAGCCGGAGCTCACCGCCACGGGGGGCGTGGTCGACGGGCGGAGCAGCAAGACGGGCGACTCGAGGGTGCCTACGAGGTCGGCGTCGCTCACGGGGTCGTACGCGCCGCTCGACGCGTCGGGTGCGGGCGAGGACGGCGGCGCATCGAGCCGCGTCGGCGCGGCGAGGTGTGCCGGCGAGAACGGCTCCGGTGATCTCGTGCGCAGGGGCGTGTCCTCCCCCAGGTCGCGCGCGGGGCCGCGCTCGTCGGGGACGCGTCGCAGGCACCGGGCGAGCGCCCGCGCGACCACGCCGGCGGTCGGGCGACCGAGCGGGTTCTTGCAGAGCATCGACGCGACCAACGGGCCGACCTCGGCGAGCGCCTCGTCCGAGAGGCGCCCCCGGGGCAGGCTCTCGCGCAGCGCCGGCGCGCCTCGCGCTCGGACGGCGCGCGCGCCACGCAGCGAGCGCTCGGCGTCCTCGAAGGGGTGGCGGCCGGTGAGCGCCTCGAAGAGGACGAGCCCGGCGGAGTAGACGTCGGTCTCGGGGCCTTGTGCTCTGCCGAGCACGAGCTGCTCGGGCGCCGCGTAGTGGGCCGTCCCGAAGAAGCCGTCCTCGGGCGCCGACTCCGCGTGCACGAGGCGCATGACCCCGAAGTCAAGAAGCTTGACGACCTCCGCGCCGTAGGCGTCGACGTGGAGGAACACGTTCGAGGGCTTCACGTCGCGGTGCAGGAGGCCTCGCTCGTGCACGTAGTGCAGCGCGCGGGCCAGGTGCTCGGCCGCCGTGAGCGCGCGCCGCGCCGACAGCGCTCCCCGGTTCATGTGGTCCCGCAGCGTGCCGCCACGGAGCCGCTCCATGAGGAAGAAGGGCTGTCGCTCGTCGTCGGTGCGATCGAGGCGCATCACCGTGACGATGTTCGGGTGGTCGAGCCGCGCGAGCGCTCTCGCTTCACGCTCGAAGCGCTCGAGGCTCTCCGCGTCCGCCGCCAGGTGCGGGTCGAGGAGCTTCAGCGCGAAGCGCTTACCAAGGTCGCGGTCCTCGACGTCGAGGACGTGGGCCATCCCGCCGCGCCCGAGGCGCCCCACGACTCGGTACTCGACGCCGGCGGCGCGGACGGTGTCCCCTGGCTCAGGGGCGCGGTGCTCAGGTGCGGAGGCGGCTCGGTGGTTCATGCCGGCTCATCGGCCGGTCCGCGGGCTTCGTTGCGTGATCGTGCGAGTCGCACGCGTCGTGGGTCGCGAGTCGCGCCAAGCGACGCCGTTGGGATTCGATTGAATGACAGCGGGGCGCGGGGAAACGCACAGCTTGCGTCGCCCGCGCGAAAATTTTTCGCCCGGGCGCCACACATCGGATAACGCTTGGGGATCGCGCGCGCCGGGGAAGTGGCGCCGCGAACAAGAACGGGCGAGCTTCGGCGCGTCCTTAGGAGGCACATGCGTAACAAGACAGCTCTCTTCGCTTTGTTGGCCATCACGTCCGCGGGTGCGTTCGCCGCGTGTGGCGACACGCCCGGCACGGGCGCCGACGCGGGCGCGGACGCCACGCCGACGACCACGGTCCCGACGGTCACCCCGCCGGGAGACGCGAGCCCGGACGTGGTGGACCCGCCGAAGCCGGGCGTCGCCGCGGGCCCGAGCCGTGGCTCGGCGGTCGCGCTCTCGTGGGACGACAAGGTCCTCGTGTCCGTGAACCGCGACGTGGGCTCGGTCACCGTCTTCAGTGTCGCGTACACGACCGACGGCAAGCCGCCGACGCTGACCAAGAAGGCCGAGGTGCCCGTCGGGAAGGAGCCCTGGCAGGTCGCGATTTCGCCCGACAACGACACCGCCTTCGTCGTGCTCCGCGAGGAGCAGAAGCTCGTGCGCATCTCTGGCCTCTCCTCGACGCCCACCGTGAAGGGCACCGTGGCGGTGGGTTCTGAGCCCACGGCGGTCGCGCTCTCGCCGACCGGCAAGACCGCGTACGTCGCCAACTGGGTCGACGGCACCGTGACCGCGGTCGACACCGCCGGCATGACCGTGAAGAAGACCATCGATCTCAACGCGGCGCTCATCGCGACCGGCTTCCTCGGCGCCGGCGTCACGTCGCGCCCGGGGCTCGCGCACCCGCGCTCCATCGCCGTCACCAACAACAACAACGAGAACGACGACGACGAGAACCTCTACGTCACGGAGTACTTCGGCCAGCGCACGGCGCCCGAGTCGAGCGCGTCGCCGGGCAACGCGGCGGCGATGGACACGAACCACGACGGCGTCGTCTACAAGGTGAACGTGGGCGACGGCGCGGTGTCCACCATTCGCCTCGGCGCCATCGCCGACACGGGCTTCAAGGACTCGGCCACCAACACCGCCGGGTGCTTCCCGAACCAGCTCCAGTCGATCACGATCGCCGGTAAATTCGCCTACGTGAGCCACGTGTGCGCGTCGCCCCGCGGCCCCACGGGCGGCGTCGTCGAGGCGAACTTCAAGACCACCACGCACGGCGCCGTCTCGGTCATCGACATCGCCAAGGGCACCGAGGTCAAGGCCGGCACGAGCAGCCTCCACCAGAAGATGGAAGCGCGCTTCAACACCGGCACGCCCACGCCCGACAACGCGCGCAAGTACCCGGCGGTGCCGACCGACATGGCGTTCGTGAAGGACACGAGCGTCGGCTACGTCGCGGCGAACGCCATCGACGCGGTCTTCCGCGCTCGCTACGACGACACCGGCAGCTTCGCCGAGGCCGGCACGGCGGCGGGCAACCCGTTCATCGACACGAACCCCGCGGGCATCCCCGCGGCCGGCTCGGGCAAGAACCCCATCGGCGTGGCGACGGCCAACACCGACGCGAACAAGCGCTTCATGTTCGTCGTCAACGACGTGAGCCGCAACGTGCAGGTGATCGACCTGAACACCCAAGCGGTCGCGGGCGGCGCGGCTACGCCGACCTTCGCCGAGAGCGCCGCGCAGCCGGCCGCGGGCTCGCCGGCGGAGCACGTCCTCAAGGGCAAGCGCTTCTTCAACACCGGCGCGGGCCGGTGGTCGTTCAAGGGCCAGGGCTGGGGCGCGTGTCAGTCGTGCCACATCGACGGCCTCACCGACAACGTGACCTGGTCGTTCGCCCGCGGGCCGCGGCAGACGGTGAGCCTGGACGGCAGCTTCTCGAAGAAGGACCCGACCGACCAGCGCATCTTCAACTGGACGGCGATCTTCGACGAGGTCTCCGACTTCGAGGGCAACACGCAGGGCGTCTCGGGCGGCGTCGGCGCCATCGTGTCGAAGGCGAGCGCTCCCATCGACAACGCCGATCGCATCCCGCTCGGCGCGGTCCCGGTGGGCGCGGGCACGGAGAACCACGGCGCGCTGAGCGGCTCCTCGACCGCCGTGGCCGACAAGGGGAACCCCCTCGGTCTCACCGCGCCGAGCATCCTCTCGGACTGGGCCGAGATCACCGACTACGTGAAGACCGTCCGCTCGCCGAAGGGCGTGTCGGGCCTCGACGCGGCCAAGGTCGCCACGGGCAAGAACCTCTTCACGAACGACGGCAACTGCCAGGGCTGCCACGGCGGCGACAAGTGGACCATCTCGAAGCGGTTCTACGACCCGTCGCTCGCCACCACGAACGCGCTCCGGGGCACCGCGTGGACGGCGCCCGGCGGGTTCCCGGCCGCGCTGCTGCCCACCGAGTCGGGCACGGGCGCCATGCGCCTCGACCCGGCGAGCCTCCCCGATGCGACCACCATCGGGAACTTCGACCAGCTCCTCTGCATCCTCCGCCCCGTGGGCACCTTCGGCGTGGCGGACGCGATCTCGGGCGTGAGCGAGTTCCGGCAGAGCTCCACGGCGGCGACCCCGGTCGCGGCCCAGGGCAACCAGGCGTTCGGCCGCGGGTTCAACCCGCCGTCGCTGCTCAGCATCGCGGCCGGGGCTCCCTACCTCCACGCGGGCAACGCCGCGACCCTGGAGAGCCTCTTCTCCGTGACGTTCAAGTCCCACTACCAGGCGCTCGCGCCGAACTTCCTCACCGAGACCGATCCGGTCGCGCGGGCGAAGGTCGTCGAGGCGCTGGTGCAGTACCTGCTCTCGATCGACAACACGACGGCGACGGTGGCCATCCCGACGCCGGGCGCCACGGGCGGCGACTTCTGCGCAGCGCCGTGATCTCATAAGTCAACGAAGTTGACCAAGTGCGGGTGCCCTCTAAGGGGCGCCCGCGCTGCTTTTTTGGCGATTTCTCTCGTGGCTTGAGCGAAGCCGGACCGGTAGGCTCTCACCCGCACGAAGGAGACGGCACATGCAAGGCAACGGCGGATACGGAGGCCCCCCGGGGGCTCCTCCGGGTGGGGGTGGCGGCGGGTACGGTCCGCCTCCCGGTGGTGGCGGCGGCGCTTACGGCCCGCCTCCTGGTGGTGGCGGTCCCCCGCCCGGCGGTGGCGGGTACGGTCCGCCACCTGGCGGCGCTGGTGGCCCGCCGGGGGCGTACGGCCCGCCGCCGCCGCAGCAGCAGCAACAGCAGCAGCAGCAAGGCGCGTACGGCGCGCCTCCTGGCGCGATGGTGCAGGCGAACCCGTACGGCGTGCAGGGCGCTCAGGGGGCCGGGATGGCCCAGGGCGGCGGCGGCACGGTGATGGGCATTCCCCTCGAGCCGGGCGAGCGGGTCATCTGGTTTCAGCGCCACGACTACACGGTCGACAAGGTCATCTTGTGGATCTTCGGGGTGCTGTTCCTCATCATGCTCATCGGCATCATCTTCATCATCCTCGCCATCATTCACGACGGCAGGAACCCTCGCGCGCACGTCATCACGAACCGCCGGGTCATCGTGATCGACGGCAAGGGGCAGCCGCAGTCGTACGCGCTCGACCAGATCGCCGATCTCGAGCCGGTGCGTCAGTCGGCGGGCGGCGGCGGGGGCGGGCTCATCGGCCTCGCCGTGCGCGCGGCCGTCACGGCCGTCGCGAACCACATGGCGAACCAGAACGCGAAGGTCGATCCCAACTACTGGAATCGCACCATCGCGGTCACGCTCACCACCCACCATGGGCAGCGCGTGCAGGTGCCCGCGGCGCTCAAGTACGGCAAGATGTTCGGCGCCACCCTGGCCCGCGTCGTGTTCATGCGCGAGGCCGAGTCGATGCCGCAGGTGCAGTTCCTGCCCTGACACGAGCGCGCGCGACGCTCCAACCAGGATGATGCAGCGCCCCGTGCCCCGCTCTCCGCAGCGGGCCGCGGGGCGCTCGCTTGCGCGTACACGACTACGCGGCGACGTGAGGCTTGCCGGACCCGCGCCGAGGGGCTACCCCACACCCCGGCCCATGCTCCGCTACCGCGCAGACATCCGCACCCTCGGCTTCGTCGGCTTCTACTACGCCTTCCTCGCCTTCGCGCTGTGGGCCTGGTCGCGCGTCGGCGTCGGGTCGCGGGTCGGGCTCGTGGTCGTGCTCATGTGCGTGTCGTGGTTCTGCGCCGTCATCACGCACAACTCGCTGCACACGCCGGTGTTCCGGCAGCGCTGGGCCAACAAAATCTTCCAGGTGCTCCTCACCTGCTCGTACGGCTTCCCGGTGAGCGAGTACGTGCCCGGGCACAACCTGAGCCACCACAAGTTCACCCAAGAGCGCCGCGACATCATGCGGACCACGAAGGTCGACTACGGGTGGAACCTGCTGTCGTTCCTCATGTTCTTCCCCACGGTGGCCGTAGGCGTGACGCGTGCAAACTACAAGTACACCGCGATCATGAAGACCAAGCTCCCGAAGTGGCACCGCCAGCTGCAGCTGGAGCTCGTGTTCGCGTGGGGCTCGAAGGCGATCCTCTTTCTCCTCGATTGGCGGAGCGCCCTCTTCCTCGTGCTCGTGCCGCATCTGTGGGCCGTGTGGGGCATCACGAGCGTGAACTACCTGCAGCACGACGGCTGCGATCAGAACCACCCGGTGAACCACTCGCGCAACTTCATGGGGCGCATCTTCAACTGGTTCACGTTCAACAACGGATTTCACGGCATCCACCACGAAGAACCTGGCCTCCACTGGAGCCTGCTCCGCGAGGAGCACATGAAGAGGCTCCACCCGACCATCCACCCGGAGCTCGAGCAGCCCTCGCTGTTCCTCTACCTGCTCCGGGCGTTCGTGTGGCCGGGCAAGCGCGTGCGCTTCGACGGCGCGCCCTACGTGGTCCCCGCCGACGGCCCCGACGAGAACTGGATCCCCGAGAAGCTCCCCGGCGCCGATCTCGGCGCGGAGGGCGCGATCGCCGTCGAGGCGTAGCGCCGTACGCAGCGCGCGCGGCGGCATCTCGCCACGTTCGTCCGACCGTTCGCTTTTCGCTCCCACCCGCGGGCGCATGAGCGCTAAAACCGCGGCGTGAGCACGTCGACCCAGCCCTCGCAGAACGGCGCCGAAGCCGCCCCGGACTCGCAGCTCGCGCCCGAGCTCCTGGTCCGCATCCATTCCCACATGTTGACCGCCCGCGTGCTGGAGGAGCGGCTCATCACGATGTACCGCCAGGGCGACGGCTACTTCTGGATCGGCGGCCCTGGCGAGGAGGCCTTCTCGGTGCCCCTCGGCCTGCTCGTCCACAAGGGCGAGGGCGTGCAGCACGACTACCTGCACCTTCACTACCGCTCGAGCGGTACGCTGCTCGCGCTGGGCGCCGACCCCGTCGACTCGCTCCGCCAGATGAAGAACACGGCCAGCGACCCCTACTCGGGTGGACGCAACTTCGCGAGCCACTACTCCGTGAAGAGGTGGAACGTGGTGCCCGTGTCGTCTCCGATCGAGGTGCAGTACTCGATGGCGACGGGCACCGCGCTCGCGCAGAAGCGCGCCGGTTCGTTCGGGATCACCATCGTCCAGGGGGGCGACGCGGGCACCGCCGAGGGCGATTTCGCCACGTGCCTCGTGTGGAGCTCGCGCAAGGGCCACGAGGCCCCGGTGCTCATCATCGTCACGAACAACGAGTACGGAATCTCGACCCCGTGGAAGGGGCAACACGGCGAGGAGCGCGTGAGCGATCGTGGCAAGGCGTTCGGCATGCCCACCGCGACGATCGACGGCAACGACGTGGAGGCCTCCTATCGCGCGATCCAGAAGGCGATGGACTACGTGCGCACGGAGAAGAAGCCCTACCTGCTCGAGGCGATGGTTTCCCGGCTGAACGGGCACTCGTCCGCGTCGGGCGCGAACTTCGTCACGACCGAGCGCGACGGCCTCGCGGAGCTCGAGACCAAGCTCGTCGACCGAGGGATCAAGACCCGGCAGGAGCTCGACGAGCACCGCGCGCGCATCACGAAGGAGCTGCTGGAGGCGAGCAAGCTCGTGCGCGAGGAGCCGCAGCCGCTCGGCAGCACGATCTACGACCACATTTTTACCGACAAGAACCTCGCCGCGGGGGAGCGCTGACATGGCCACTCTCGTTCAAGCCGTGCGCATGGCGCTCCACGTCGGCGAGGAGCAGCTCGGCGTCACCGACATCTTCGGCGAGGACATCGGTCCGCCGCTCGGCGGCGCGTTCACGCAGACCCAGGGCCTGCGCACCGCGTGGAACTCGCCGCTCGACGAGCGCGGGATCATCGGCACGGCGATTGGCCTCGCCCTCGCGGGGGAGCGGCCCGTGTGCGAGATCCAGTTCTGTGACTACATCTTCAACACGATCGATCTGCTCAAGATCGCGGGCAACACGCTCTGGTCGTCGAACGGGCAGTGGAACGTGCCGCTCGTGTGCATGACGCCGGTCGGCGCGGGAATTCGCGGCAGCATTTACCACTCGCACTCCTTCGACGCGACGGCGACGCACATCCCCGGCTGGAAGGTCGTGATGCCGTCGAACCCACTCGACGCCTACGGGCTCCTCCTCTCGGCCATCGTCGATCCGAACCCCGTGATGTACCTCGTCCCCAAGGCGCTCATGCGCACGCGGGCGCTGCCGCACGAGCTGATCCCGGGCGAGCCGGGGGACGAGAAGGCGCTCGCGCGCATGATCGACGCGCCCCTCGGCGACCGCTCGCGCTGGCGGCCCGAGTGGCCCAACACGCCGGTCCAGTTCGTCCCCATCGGCAAGGCAAACGTGCTCCGCGCGGGCACCGACGTCACGGTCGTGTCGTGCGGTCGGCTCGTCCGTGAGGCCGCGCGCGCCGCCGACGAGCTCGCCGAGGAGGGCGTCTCCGCCGAGGTGATCGATCTGCGCTCCCTCTACCCGTACGACTGGGAGGCGATCCGCGACAGCGTGCGCAAGACGCACCGCCTGCTCGTCGTGAACGAGGACACCGAGGTCACGAACTTCGGAGAGCACCTCATCCGCCGGGTCGTCGAGGAGCTCTTCTACGAGCTCTATGCGCCGCCACGCCTGCTCGCGGGGGCGTTCGTGCCCGGGGTTGGGCTCGCCGACAACCTGGAGCACGCCAGCGTGCCGCAGCGGGCGGACATGGTGCGCCTTATGCGCGACCTCGCGCGCCACGAGCCCTGAGCGGCCCGCCTCTGCTCCTCAACGCCGAGGTCTCGCGGCCCGCGTTCAGCTCGCGACGGCCACGGGGTGAGCCCAGACCTCGTCGAGGAACTCGGCCAACACCGCGTCGAGGCGGTCGGGACGGAAGCGCCACTCGTAGAGCGAGCCCGCGCTGACGAGCCGCGCGCCGGTGAGCTCCTTGGCGGTGCGGTCGGCGTCGCTGAACGGGTGGATCGGATCCGAGGGGTGCCCGATCACCAGCGTAGGCTGGCGGATCTTGCGGCGCTGCGACGCGGGGGGCGCCGTGCGCCCGAACGTGAGGCCGTCGAGGATGGCGAGCGACGATCCCGGATCGCGGCGCGCGAAATCGATCGGGATGTCCACGAGCCAGTGGGTGCGCGGGATCTTTCGGCAGAGCCAAGACACGACGCCCATGCTCCGCTTGCTGAGGCGGATCGCGAAGGCGAGCGGGACGAACACCGCCCCGGCGGCGGCCAGGCCGTTCTCGAGTACCGGCATCTCGAGTACGAGCGCGCGCACGCGGCTCGGCGCGAGGGCGACGGCCTCGAGCGCGACGTTGGCGCCGAGCGAAGTGCCGCCCACGACGGCCTGGGCGACCCCAAGGTGATCGAGCAGCGCGATCACGTCGGCCCCGAACTGAGGCATCGAATACGCCTCCATGTCGTGCGGCTGCTCCGAGTCGCCGTGGCCGTACATGTCGACGGTGACGACGCGGTGACCTCGCGCCGCGAGCGTCGGCGCGAGGTGGGTGTACATGCGGCTGTCCATCAGCAGGCCGTGGGTGAGGACGACGACCCGGGGGCCGCTGCCGAAGGTGCGGTAGGCGATGCGGCGGCCGTCGTGCACGAAGGTCTGCGAGGCGGGGACAGCGGTACGACTCATGGGGGCTCCTCGCCACAGTCTGTACCGAGTCTCGCGCCGTGGGGAGCCTTTCGTCGGGGAGGCTCGATCGACCGTCGCCCGCCGAGCCGCGAGCCGCGTGCAGGTCGACATCGGTGGGTCGAGCCACGCCGCACGGGTAGAGTGGGAGGGGGAGGGCGCCGGCGTCGAGACCGCAAGGAAGCCGAGGCGCAGCTGCGGGATCCCTGCCAGTTCTGCAACGTCCTGCGCGGTGAGCTCGGCAAGTGGCGCCGTAGCGAGGTCCCACCGGCGCCGTGCGACGCCGGCGACGGAGGCTGACGCGTCCGGGTGACCGCACGGGATTCGTTGCATCTGCGGAGCGCGCGGGCTATCGCTCGGGCGTGGCGCTCGCGTCGGACCTCCCGTCCTCCGCGCGCTCCATCCGCGACGTCGCGGGGCACTCGCCCCGCAGGGAAGCCGGTGAGAACCCGGCGCGGCACCCGCCACGGTGAACGGGGACGAACCTGCGCAAGCCACTGGGCTTCGGCCTGGGAAGGGCGCAGGGGAGGACGATCCGCAAGCCCGGAGACCGGACGTCACGGCCACTCGCTCCGCGTTCGCGCGGGGCACCGGCTCCCCACGAGGGGACTGCGCGGGCTGCGCAGGTGGAGTAAGTCATTGAAAAAACTATCGATTGTTCTGGGTATTGTTGCGTCCGGCGCGGCCGGCTTCGTCGCCTGCACGGGCGACGACCAGGTCTTCGCGACCGACGCGGGCACGGACGCGACCTTCGACGTGGCCCGGCCCGACGTGGAGGTCCCGGAGCCTCCGAAGGACGCGGGCGTCGACGCCGTTGAGGCCGCGCCCCCCGATCCGCGCGCGCTCGTCACGATCAACAACGCGACGTCGAGCGAGCTCGTCGCCGTCAACCTGCGCACCCGCGCGATCGACGGTCGCTTGGGCTTCCCCGGCTTCATCGGCGCGACCTACGCCGACGGCGCGAACCTCTGGCTCCTCGAGCAGGCGGTGGACATCGTCGCGAAGCTCGACAAGGACGAGCCGTGGAAGGTGCGAGGCACGTTCGACGTGAAGCTCTCCGACCGCGCCGACGGCGGGGACGCCTACGCGGATCCGATCGCGGTGGTCGCGTCGGCCGGCACCAAGGCCTACGTGCTGCGCTACACGCGCAACGCGATCGCCGTGATCTCGCCGACGACCGAGGGCGACGCCGCCGCCCCGGTGAAGACCATCGACCTCGGGTCGCTCGTCGCACCCCAAGATCGCGACGGCCTCGTGGAGATGACCTCGGCGGTCTACGTGGCCGCAAAGAAGCGCCTCTACGTGACGCTGGCGAATGTCGACAAGACCACGGTCGCGCCGCCGAACTTCGACCTGCCGTGCCCGGCGGCGCTCTCCAGCACGGTCGTCGCCATCGACACGGACACCGACGCGCTCGTGAACCTCGGCGGCACGGGGCCTGGCGGCGGCATCGCGCTCGCGGGCTACAACGTCGCGTTCGGGGCGCGCTCGCACTACGACGCGGCCCAGGATCGTCTGCTGGTCCTCACCGCCGGCTGCGGCCCCTTCGGCGGCACGCAGCGTCGCGGGCTCGAAGAGGTGAACCTCGCCACGCGGCAGTCGCGCTCCTTGCTCGATCTGAACGCGCGCGACTTCCCCAGCGCGTTCGAGTCGTACACGGAAGACGGCCGCCAGAAGTATCTCCTCGGGCTCGGCGGGGTGTTCCCCTGGGATCCCACCAAGACCACGCTCGATCCCGCGATCGCCAACGCGCCGTCCAGCTTCGCCTTCGACGGGGTCGACAAGGTGGTGGGCGTGCGCTCGCGCCCCGGCGCCGACGGCGGTCCGGGCTCGCTGGAGGTGATCCGCGTGCCGCTGAAGGGCGACGCCGGCGCCGAGACGCTGACCGTGAACCCCTTCACGAACAACCAGGGCTTCATCGGGAGCGTCGAGGTCTGGCCGCGTCGCTGACGCGCGATGGCCGCGCGCACCGCAAAGTGGCCTCCCGCGCGCCGGGCGAAGTAACCTTCGCCTCGGCGCGGCTGCGCGAGGTGAACGAGGGTGCGAACCACGCTGAAGATCCAGGGCCTGACGATCGTCGAGTCGACCGGCGGGCCCGTCCACGTCGAATACGCCCTCTTCGACCCTGAGGATCGTGAGCTCGGTCGGAGCGGTGGGCGCGTCGTCGAGGTCGGGTTCCGCACCACGGCGCGCGCGGCGCGTGCGCGCTTCGCCCAGCTCGGCCTGTCGGCGGAGCTCGCGGCGAGCGTGGCCGAGGGCATGATGTCCGGGCTCGCGCAGGCCTTCGCGCGGGGAGGGCCGGCCCGCCGCGTCGTGGGGCTGCTCGAGCCGGCGGTGCTGTTCGAGTCGACCCGGTACGATCCCGTCGCGGCGGTCTATCCGGGCACGTTCCTCGACCTCGAGGCCCTCGAAAAAGAGGTCGCTCGCGAGGGCGTCACCGCGACCTTTCAGGCGCTCGCGCTCGCTGCGCAGCTGGCCAGGCTCGACGACGGCGCCCGCATCGAGCTCGACACGCTCGAGTACGCCGCGAGTCAGAAGCCGGGAACCAACACCTTCACGCGCGTAGCGCTCCACGCGCTCCCCGACCTCCCCGGGCTGCTCGGCGAGCTCGCTGGCCGCGGCGGCGGGCGAGGGGCGAGGGGGACACCGGTCGGGCAGGGGAAGCTCACGGAATTGCTCCGCGCGCGGCTCCACGGCGGGCCTCGCTTCGACGCTTGCGTGAAGGCCATCGACGCCGTCCGCGCGGCCCCCACCGCGGGGTCGCTCGCGTCGGCGGGGCTCTGGGAGATCGAGCTGCTGCTCGACGCCGGGAATTTCGCGGCGGCCGCGCAGAAGCTCCTCGTGGTCGAGCGAAAGACAGGCCGCACGCCGGTGACGACTTACCTCCGCGCGCGGCACGAGCTGCTCACGGGCGTAGGGGCCGAGGCCCTCGCGCGCCGGTTGGTGAGCGCGGCGAATGGGGCAGGGGCGTTCCCCGAGCTCCTGCTGTTGGCCTCGGAGGCCGCGCTCGCGTCCGCCGACGAGGAGAGGGCCCGGGACCTCGCGCGCCGGGCCCTCGACGAGCGCTCGCTGCCCGCGCTCCTCCGCGAGCGTGCGGTGATGGTGCTCCAGCGTTGCGGGAGCGCGCCGCCGTTCGAGCTTGCGCCTCACACGGTCTACGCGCGCGCAGACGGGCCGCGCGCCGAGGCGTCCCCGCGTGCGCGGCGCGCCGTGGTCGATCCCCGCGCCGAAGACGACTCGCCTCCCACGCCGGCCCCCGTCGCCCGCCCCCCGGAACGCCCGCGGCCACCGAGCGTGCTGCCGCCGCCGCAGCGGTTCATCACCCCGGCGTCCGACCTCGAGATCGATCGCGCGCCGCCGTCGCGCCCAGCGCTCCCGCCGAGCCCGCTCGATTCGGCGTTCTACGGCGGGCCTCCGCCCGGCGCGTCCTCACCGGCGGCCCCCTCTCCGGACCGCACGCCGGTGCGTCCCCTCACGCTCAGCCTGCCCGAGCTCGCGATCCCGTCTCGCCCATCGAGCGAGCACGACGTGGCGACCGCGCGACCAATCAACTTCATTGACCAATTCTCACCGCAGGCGGCGCCCCCCCCAGACGCCGCGGCGCCGCTCCGAGCTCGCCGCCGCCCCCCGTCCTCACCGTCCCGGCCGGCGCGCAGGCCCCTGCCGCCAAGACGGGCGAGACGCCGCACGGTCTGAGAGTCCCGCCCGCCGCGGAGTCTGAGCGCCCGCCGCGCGACGACGGGGAGCTCCCGGGGTCCTTGCCGCCACCGCCGCCTGCGGCGTCGCGCCCCCCGCGGGTCATCGACTCGCGCCACCCGACCGCCGCGCCGGCCTCCTCGGCGATGCCCCCGCTCCCCGCGGACGCGACGGGGGCCTCCCTCCCGCTCAGCACGCGCGAGGAGGCGCCGCCGTGGTTCGGTCGCGCCCCCGCGCTCCCGGGAGGGGATCCCCGCGGGGCCGAGGCCGCTGAAGAGCTCCCGCTGCCGCTGCCCGCGGGCCTCTCCGGGGCGACCCTCGTGGCCGAGCTCCCGCGCACAGTGCTCGAGGCGCGCCTTCAGTTCACGTTCCTGTCGCGCGAGCTCGGCCGGCTCTATCGGGGCGCTCGCCTCATCACGCTTCGCGCCGACCTGTCCGGGATCGAGCACATGCAGTCCTACCTGGGAGAGCGCTTCGCGTCCGGAGAGCTCGACGCGGCGGGGCTCGCGGAGGTGCGGCTCCACGGCGCGTTCCTAAGCGAGATCATCGCACGGCGCCTCGGCGGCGAGTGGATCGACATCCGCGCTCCGCACCTCGGGCACTGGGAGATGATGGTCGCGCCGGGCACGCACATCTGGCCGTTCGCCCGCGTCGCACGGTACGTGGCGAGGGGCCAGCGCGAGCGAGACCTGGTCGCGTACTTCCTCGAGCTGCAGACCCACGCCCTCTTGGCGTCGCGGGGCTGAGAGCCGGCTCAGTCGAGGATCTTCCCAGGATTCAGCGTGCCGCGCGGATCGAGCAGGGACTTCAGCCCGCGCATCAGCGAGAGCTCAGCCGGCGTGCGCGTGAAGGAGAGCGCGTGCTTCTTCAGGACGCCGATGCCGTGCTCGGCCGAGACGCTGCCTTGGTGCGCGCGCACAAGCGCGAAGAGGTCGTCGTCGGCCTCCTTGGTCTTCGTGAGGAAGGTCGCCCGGTCGAGCGCCTCGGGTTTCATCACGTTCACGTGCAGGTTCCCGTCGCCGACGTGGCCGAAGAGGCAGACCTCCCAGCCCGGGTAGCGCTCAGCGAACACCCTCCCGAGGTCCGCGCAGAAGGCGTCGAGGGCGGCGATCGGGAGAGCGATGTCGTTCTTGTGGGGGGTGCCGGTCGCGCTCAGGCTCTCGCTGATCCCCTCGCGCAGCTCCCAGAGCGCGCGCGCCTCTCCGTCGTGTTGCGCGAGGACACCGTCGGACGCGACGTGCTCGTCGAAGACCTTGTGCACGAAGGCCTCCAGTGCCTCGTCGCTCGCGTGCTCGAGCTCCACGAGCACGTAGTAAGGGGCCTTCTCCGCGAAGGGTACGCGCACCCGCCGGTGCCGCTCGAGCCGCGCGAGGCACTCGGCGGTGAAGAACTCGTAGGCCGACACGGTGAACGGGCCCGCCTTCACGCGCCGGAAGAGCGCGAGCACGGCCGCCAGGTCGGCGACGGCGAAGAGCAACACCGCGAGCCTCCCGGGCAGCGGAGCGAGCTTGAGGGTGGCCTCGGTGATGACGCCGAGCGTGCCCTCCGAGCCGATGAACAGCTGCCGAAGATCGACGCCCGTGTTGTTCTTCTCGAGCGCGCCGTTCAAGGTCAGCACCTCGCCGGAGGCCAGCACCACCTCGAGCCCGAGCACCCAGTTGCGCGTGAGCCCGTAGCGGATGACCTTCACGCCCCCCGCGTTGGTCGCGATGTTGCCGCCCACCTGACTCGAGCCCTTGGACGCGAAGTCGACCGGCCAGGTGAGCCCGTGCGCGGCGCAGTGCTCGTGCACGGCCTGGGTCACGGCCCCTGCCTGCACCCGCACCGTGGCGCCGAGCGTGTCGACCGGATCCATGCGGCGCATGCGCTCGAGCGAGAGGACGAGCTCGCCGTGCCTCGCGAGAGCCCCGCCTGCGAGCCCGGTTCGGCCGCCCGAGGGCACCACCGCGACGCCGTGTTCGTTCGCCAGCGCGAGCAGCGCGCTCACCTCGGCGGTCGTGCGCGGGAACGCCACGAGCGCCGGCGCGGCCTCGTAGACCCGCGTCCAGTCGCGGCCGTAGGTCGCGAGATCGCCCGGCTCGTCCGAGGTGTGGAGGTCCGGGAGCGCCGCGCGGAGGGCGTGACGGAACGCCGGGTCGAGGGGGGACATTCGCTCGTGTCTAGTTTAGGCTCCGCGGGGGAGGCAACGGAGAATCCATGGTGCACAGCCCACGCTTCTTGAAGCTCGTCACGGAGGCCCGCGCCGGAGTGCGGGAGTGCACGGTCGCGGACGTCGTCGCGCGGCTCGCGCGCGGGGAGGCGCCGCGCATCGTGGACGTCCGCGAGGAGAGCGAGTTCGCCGCCGGCCACGTGCCGGGCGCCGAGCACGTCGGCAAGGGGATCCTCGAGCGCGACGCCGAGGCGAAATTCCCCGATCCGTCCGCCGAGCTGGTCCTCTATTGCGGCGGCGGCTTCCGGTCCGTGCTCGCCGCGGAGGCCTTGGGCAAGATGGGGTACACGAACATCATCTCGATGGACGGCGGCTTTCGCGGCTGGCGCGAAGCGGGCCAGCCGACCGAGAAGTAGAGCCGGGCCGCGGTCCGTCCGCGCGAGAGCCCGAATGTGAACTAATTGAAATGATTGGCAAATATGCCCGATGTCGGTGCGGTCGGCCGCCGTCACTCTGGCGGGTGGTGATCTGGGCTCGCGGCGGGGGAGAGCGACGCGCTCGCGGGCTCGGGCGCGTCGTGTCCAAACAGCGGGCGACCCTCGCCCTCCGAAGCGGGGAGCCCCATGACCGCGCGGACGGTCGGGCCCACGTCGTACAGGTGGGCGGGCGCCGGGAGCGCGACGAGGCCCTGCGGCCGAACGTTCCCCCCCGCGATCATCCAGACGCGCGACGACTCGGGCGCGAACCCGCCGTGGCTCATGAAGCCGCGCTCACGGCCGTGGTCGGTGGTGATCAGCACGGTGGTGTGTCGCCCCTCGTCGCCCATGCGGTCGAGGGCCTCCAGCAGCTGACCGATGGTCGCGTCGGCCGCGTGGAGTGCGCGCAGGTAGCCGCGGTAGTCGCCCATGTGGGCGTATTCGTCGGTGTCGCCGAGGCCGAGGAAGAGAAACCGCGGTCGACGCGCCTCGAGGTACGCCAGGGCGACCTCGGCGGTGTAGCGATCGGGCCGGTACTCGCCGTGGCCCGGCCACGCGGCGGCGATGCGCCCCATCTCGAGCGCGCGCTTGGCCTGCGCGTTCACACGGAGCTGCGACTGGTTCTCGCCGCGCGCTTGGCCGGCGGACATCACGAGGTCGTCGGGCGACGCGGTCGCCGTCTTGCCGATGACCTCCCACGAAGAGACCACGGCGACGCTGCCGTTCGTGGCGTTCGCGATGGCGTCCACTAACGTGGGCTCGGCGGTGGCCGGGCACACGTTCGAGCTGCACTCGGTCGGGCGGCGCTCGGAGAAAATCTCGATGTACCCAGGCTGCGACACGTAGTTCGGCCCCGAGGCGAACATCGCCTCGCCGACCCCGGGGCCTCCGAACGCCGCCCCGTCGGCGGTGGCCAACCGGTGCAGGTTCGGCACCAGCTCCTCGACGGGCACGACCTCCTTCGTGGGGAGCATCGTCGCGCGGGCGAGATCGGGATCGACCCCAAGGAACACGTCTTGCCAGCGGACGCCGTCGAGGACGACCAGCACCACGCGGCCGGGGAGGTTCTTCTTCCCGAGCGGCGCGTGGTCCACCGGCTCCGCCGCGGTCGCGGTCGCCTCGTGCGGCGCCCGCGGGGCTTCTGCGCCGTCCAAGGAGCTCCACGCGGGCAGGAAGAACCCGAACGCGGTGATCACCAGGGCGGAGAGCGCGGCCTTCTTCTTCACGTACGAAGCACCCGGGATCCTCTCCGCGGTCGCCGCGCGCCGCTCCTTGATCGCTAAGCGACGGGGCGAGTCGGGTCAAGTTTCGGTGGTCGAGCCGCGGCCTCAGGCCACGGAGACTTTGCCGTGATCGTCGCAGTGCCCGCCGTGGGCATGGTGCAGGTGGCCGTCGACGATGTAGTCGCTGTGATCGCCGTGGGCGATCGCGTCGTGGCCGCACCCGGGGCCGTGCGCGTGCTCGGCAGCGTGCCCGCCGCACGCGTGGTTTGGAGTGCAGTCGGCCGGGTTCTGCGCGCTGACGGCGAGGGTGTGCTCGTCGACGTGGCCGCCGTGCGGGTGATGCAGGTGGCCGTCGTGGAGGAAGTCCTTGTGACCCTCGTGGTCGACGGTCTTGTGGCCGCAGCCGTCGCCGTGGACGTGGTCGTGTCCTGCGTGGGTCTTGTGGTCGCTCATGGTGCCTCCGAGGCGGATGGTTGCGTGGTGGTGTGATTGCGTGGTGGTGTGATTGCGTGGTGGTGTGATTGCGGGACTCGCGTGACTTGCCTTGGTGGACGTCACTCGTCGTGGTCGTGGTCGTGCGCCGAGGGCTCGGCGGCGTGCTCGATCGCGCTGCGCAAGAGCGAGACGATGTGGCTGTCGGCCAACCCGTAAAAGATGTGCTTGCCAGCGCGCCGCCGCGTGACCACGCGTTCGGCCCGCAGGATTCGGAGCTGCTGGGACACGGTCGAGAGCCCAACGCCCGCGGCCTCTGCCAGCTCCGTCACGCACCACTCGCCGTCGGCGAGTCTCTCCAGCAATCGCAGCCGCGCCACTTCGCCCGCCGCGCGGAAGAGCGCCGCGGCGCGCTCGAGCTGCTCGTCGGTGGCGCGCCCGCTGCCCGCGCGTCGCGCGTGCTCCTCGGGCCCGCACAGGTCGCCAGGAGGCGACGCTGGAGCGCGCGCGCGCGCGTGCGGCTCGGCGGGCGAGCTCGGAGAGCGCTTCTTGGGTGTGCGGGTCGTCGCCATCAATTCACCGACTGTTGAAGTGATAGGGCGAGTGTTCGGCGCGCGCAACCGATTTCGCCCCGGTCGGCGCGCCCACAGTGTTTCTCGACGCCGGGCTCAGGGGCTCGGGGTGCGCGTGGGGCACTCCCCGTCGCCCTGGAAATCGCCCAGGGTGCGGGCCTGGCTCGCGACGTAGTCGTACACCGAGAGCTTCGGGTCGCCGTCTTGGTCCTTCACCCCGGTGAGGTCGTACGGGCCGTTCGGCTTTTGCGGCATCGCAGCGGCGAGATCGCAGGCCTTGAGCTCGTCGAGCGTCACGTCCTTGTTGTTGTCCTTGTCGCAGGTCTTGATCCACTCCGCGCGCCGCTCGGTGAGCTCTGCGCCCTGCGTGACGTTCGTGAAAAACCAGTGATCCCCGTGGATGGTGGGCTTCACCTGCACCGTCCCGCCCGAAGGAACGGCGAACCCCGCCTGGCCCTCGGTCGTGGCGCAGTCGGCGAAGCTCGTGCCGGCTCGGAAGCCCCACTTGAACGTGAGCTTCTCGGCGCCCTTGGACGCGGCGCCCTCGAAGTACACGCTGAAGCCCTCCTTCGTCATGAAGTCGAGGTCGGTCTGTTTCGTGGGCGCGAGCAGCTTCGCGCCCGGCTTCGCGTTCGGCAGGCTGAAGCTGAATTTGTCGTACCGCGCGGCGCTCAGCCCCTTCCACTCGGCGAGCACGTAGCCCGTGGTGGGGGCGTTGCGGAGATCGAGCACGAACACGTCGGGCGCGCTCGTGGACGCCCCGTTGTCGGAGCGCGCCGCGACCACCCCGCCGATCGTGACGAGGAAGCGATCGTAGGTGATCGTCCAGCCGTCCTTCAGGTTCTCCGGATCGGTCCCCGACTGGAGCCCCTCGGGGATCGAGTCCTCGGCGACGACGATGAGCTGCGCCGTGCCTGTCCCGGACGCTGGCGCGCCGGCGTCGGTCGTCGTGCCGTCCGACGAACAGGCAGCGACGAGGGTGAGCGCAAGGCACAAAGCGACCGGCGCGGCGCTCCGGGGGTGGAGGCTTCCAAGATGCATGAAGTGTCCTTTTGTTGAAGTGTCGCGTTTAAGGCGGAGAAATCCAGCGGAGCTCGGGCGGGCGCGCCACCTTGAGCCCGACGAGCGCCGCGTTGTGGGCGGCGCTCTTCGCGTCGAGGAGGATCGGGCGCGGGGCGGTCTGCAGCACGGCGTCGAAATCGATCTGGCGGAGCCAGGCCTCGGGGTCGAAGGTCACGACGAGGCGTGTCGGCGTCGTCGTGATCTCGGCGACCGCCTCGGCGGTGGGGACTGCGCGCTGGCCTTGGTACTGAGGCACGGCGTCGAGCAAGAGTCGAAACGGCACCTCCGGTTCGCCCGCTCTCTCGAGCGTGCCAACGACGACGAGCGAGTGGCCGTCGGGCGCCGTCGGCGCGGCCTCGACCGCGTAGCTCGTGTCGAACCAGTGGAGCCCGAGGTCGTAGGAGGCGCTCCGCACCGAGCCCGTGAACCCGCGCACGCGCCCGAGCGCGGTGGGCGCGGTTGCCAGCAGATCGACGCGGGCCACGTCGAGCAGCTCGCCCAGCGCCGAGCGGCAGAGCGTGGCCGAGCCGGAGCTCGCGGAGCACAGGTAGACCGGCCCGAACGCGAGCTCCGCGCGCGAGAGTCGAACCGTGACGCCGCCCACCTCGAACGAGCGGCGGAGCGACGAGCGCGCCTCGGCTTCGTACGACACCTCGGCCTGCGGGGCCTCGATGCACCCCGCCAAGAGGATCGGAGACGCCATCGCGATCATCGCGACCATCGCGTGAGGCGCGAGCCGCGCGAGCCGAGTGAGGCGCTGCTGCGCGCGTAGGAAGTGACCCGTCGTCATAGCGTGAGGCCCAGAGTGAAGAGCACCTGCCGCGGCGGACCGGCGGTGAGGTGCCGCGCCGGCAGGAGGGAAGGGGGCGTCCCCGTGCGCCAGCTCGAGACGAACGCGTACTCGGTCTCCGCGTAGCGGGCCCCGAGCAGGTTGGTGGTCTCGGCGCCGATCTCCAGGGCACCCCGGCGCAGGCTCGCTTGCATGTCGACCAGGAACACCGCCGCCGAGCTCGCGCCGAACGGGAGCGGCCGAGGCGAGAGGAAGGTCGTGGCGTAGCCGAGCCGCCCAATCACGTCCTGCCGCCACAGGTCGAAGAGGCGGTGCTCTGCCGACGTGTCGGTGCGCACGAGCAGCGGCGGAACGTAAGGCAGCGACTGGTTTGGCAAATACGCGGGGGCGGGATCCTCCGGCGTGGGGACCGGCGGCGAGTCGAGCGTGGCGCGCACGAAGGTGGCGCTCGCCGACGTGGTGAGCCAAGGCGCGATCTTGCCGCGGAGCGTGCCCACCAGCCCTCGGCGCGTCGTGGGGCCGATGCGCTCGAGGCGTCCCTCCTCCGCGTCGAACGCGAGGTCGTACGAGAGGTTGGTCTGGTAGGCGATCGCCGACGCTGTGAGCGCGCCGCTGGTCACCGCGACGCCGCCCTCGAAGCTCCGGACCTTGGCGAAGGGCGCCTTCTCACCCTCCTCGAGCTGGCGCGCCTGCGGCGATCGGAACCCCTCTCCGTACGAGAGCGTGGCTGTGACCGCCTGCACCGGCCGCACCTCGAGCGTGGCTCGCGGCCCCGCCACGAGCCCCGCCGCCGTCCGCCGAAATCCGACGATGTGGGTCTTGTTGGCGAACGAGGGCTGGAAGTTGCCGAGCTTGTCGTCCACGTCGAAAAACAGCAGATCCGCGCGGACGCCGCCGCGGAGGCGGATCCACTTCTTCCCCGCGAGGAGGCCGTCGGCGAACAGGCCAATGTCGGTCGAGCGCACCTTCGCGTCCACCCGCTGGTCCCACGTCGCGTTCTGCGGGGCCGTGAGCAGGTTCTGCGCCTGCTCGACGCCGTGGGTTCGGACCTCGGTGCCGACGTCGAGCTGAGCGGTCACGAGGTCGTGCACGCGCGCGCGCGCGGTGCGGTACGAGAACGTGCCACCGAGCCCGTGGTCGCCGTTCGACTGCTCGATGAGGTCGCCGCGGCCGACCCACGAGGGCTCGATCTGCGAGCGCTGCGTGAAGCCAGTGAAGTTCGTGCGGCTCCGGAACGACGTGAGCGAGGTCCAGACGCTGCCGTGGACCCGTCGGCCGTCGCCGTCCCGGTGCTCGAGCGACACGCCGAGCTGCCCGCGGGACGCGCCGGCCGACTGCGCGCGAGCCGTGGGGAAGGCGTACGCGTCGTAGAAGCCCACGCGCCCCGCCGACACGTCGTCGCGCCGCAGGACGCCGGCGATGTTGCCGCGCGCCGCGCTCGCGGCCACGTGGAGCGTGAGGACCGTGTTCGCCCCCACCGCGAGCCGCACTTGGCCGACGCCCGCGCCCGACGTGGAGCCTCGCACGCCGTCGCCGAAGCCGTCGGTGTTGCGGAACGTGGCGGCGCCGAAGGTCTCTTGCGGCGCCTCCTCCGGGGCGTAGAGCGCGAGCACGCGCTGCGTACCAAACGAGCCCATTTTGGCGCTGAAGTGGAGCCCCCGCCGCTCGACCCCGAGGTCGAACTCGGCGCTCCCGGCGACGGCGAAATCGCCCTGGCGCGGGTCGTACACGCCCTCCATCACGCGGAGGCTGCGCACGGTCTCCGGGATCACGATGGAGAGATCGGCGTAGCCCTGGCCGTGGATGTGCGAGCCCTGGTTCAGGGGGATGCCCGCCGCGCGCAGCTCGATGTCCTGCCCGTGCACGGCGTCGAACCCGCGCAGGTAGATGCGCTGCGCCACGGCGTCGCCCTCGGGCCGCGCGACGTAGACCCCGGGCGCCGTGAGGAGCAGCTCGCCCGCGTCTCGGTGCGGGGCCGCCCCGAGCACCTCACGATCGAGGCGAAAGTCTGAGGCGCCGCGCGAGGGGGCGCGCGCCACGCCTTCGACCTGGACCGACTCGACGGGAGCAGCGGGGCGCTCGGTGGAGTGGGCCGGACCGGAGGGGACGGGCTTCGGTGCGGGGCGGCGGGGCACGAAGTGAAACGGGACGCGGATCTTGGTGGGGATCGCGCGCTCGCCGCGCCGGCCCGGGTTGAACGTGAAGAGGCGCGCCGCGTCGATCGCCGCGCGGTCGAAGTCGACGCCCCCGGACTCGAGCACGGTCGCGCCGGCGACGTGGCCCTCGGCGTCCACCGTGACGGCCAGCACCACGAGGACGTCTTTGCCCGAGCTCACCTGGTTCGACGGGTACACCGGCTCGGACGAGGTGAGCACGGAGGGCGGCACCACCTCGTCCTGAGCCTGGGCACGCGCGGCCACCGAGAGCGCGAGCAGCCCGAGGGCTGCGGCGACGAGGCGAGGCGCGCGGAGGCGAGTGGAGGAAGGGGACGGATTCACGAACCGAGACGATTAAATGAATGTTGAAGTGTTTAAGTGTTGAAAACTATTGAGGAAGACGGAGTTGCAACTTGGTTGAATCTCGGGCTGGCGTCAACGGGTTTTCGTGTCTGCGCGGTCGCCGCGCGCGGTCGCGGTGTCGCGCAACGCCAAGCTGCGGTGCGCGCCGCGCGCTATCGCGGGGCGCAGGATCGGGATATCGTAGGGAGGCCTTGAACCGCCCCACCCTCTCGCCGTCGTCCCCCTCTGGCCTGCGCTCCCTGGCGCTCACCTTCGTCGCCACGGGCGCGCTCGCGCTCGGCCTCGCCGGCTGCGAGAGCCCGAAGCCGGCCCGCTCCGCGCAGACCGAAATGGTGCCCTCGAACTCCGCCTACGAGGCGGCGTCGGCGAAGCCGCGCGTGGTCACCCCGGAGTCGTCGGAGAGCGACCCCGGCGGCCCGGCCCCCGCGAGCGCCAGCGGCGCCAGCGGAGGCGCGGAGGCGCCCAGCGAGCCCGCGGGCAAGGGCAGCACCGTCACGAGGACGCTCCCCGCCTCGGGGCCCACGCCCACGCCCACGGGCACCACCGCCGCCGCGGTGACGAGCAACCAGAAGCCAACGCGTGCAGAGTGCATGCAGGTGATCGATCGCTACGTGGAGCTCGAGGTGCAGTCGAACCCGGCCTTGCAGGGCATCCCCCCGGACATGCTCAAGCAGCTCCTCAACCAGGCGAAGGGGCAGGCGACGGCGCAGAAGGGCGATCCCTGCAAGGAGGAGAACATCACGCGGGCGAAGTACACCTGCGCCATGGCGGCGGGCACGCGCGAGGCGTGGAAGGCCTGCATGAAGTAGCGCAGGGGGCGCACCCGCGCGTCGGGCGCGGCGGAGCCCGCCGTGGGCCGCGCCCCCGGGTCGTCTCCGAGCGGCCTCCCCCGTCGAATGAGGAGCGCGGCGAGCAGGAGGCGACCAGCGGTTCGGCGCTCTATCCGTGGCGGTGGTCGCGGTACATGCGCAGCGCGTGGCGGCCGGCGCGGGTCTCGCGGAGCGCGTCGACCGCACCCCCGAGGCCCGGGGGCAGCTCACTCCGCGACGGTGCCCCCAGCGGGGACCCTGCTCCGGCGGTGAGCTCCGGCGGGAAGAGGAGCGGCCACGAGAGCGCCGCGAACGTGAGGTCGGCCGCCGAGAAGCGGTCCCCTACGAGGTAAGGGCGCTCGCCGAGGTCGCGCGACACCTCGGCGTAGAGCGCGAGCAGCTGCTCCTGGCATCGCACCGCCGCGCGCGGAGAGACCTTGAACGCTCGCCCGAGGGCGGCCCGCAGGGCGCCGTGTCCACGCCGGAGCAGGGCGCGCTCGAGCGGTGACGCCGTGGGCTCGAAGACGCGCACGAAAAGCGCAGGCTCCGGCACGATGAAGCAGTAGGCGAGTCGCCGCACGAGCGGGCCGAGCCTCGTGTCGAACAGGGCCTCGAGCCGCGCCACCTCGCGCCCGTCCTGCCCCTCGGGGTAGAGGCGCGCGTGGGCGGGCGAGCGCTCGTCGGCGAAGCGCAGGATGTCGCGCGACTCACCGAGGCGCACCCCGGGCCCGACCAGCGCCGGCACCGTGCGCGAGCCCACCGCCGCCACGACGTGTGGCCAATGGAGGAGCGGCAGGTGGGCCTCCTCCGTGAACGCCACGCCGGCCCGCTCGAGGGCCCAGCGCGCCTTCTCGCAGTAGTGGCTCGGCCCGATCGTGAGGAGGCGGTAGGTCGTCACGGTCGCGCCGTCACGGTGTCGCGCCAGGCTCGGCGACGGGCGAGCTCTGCGGGAGGCTGCGCGACTCGTACACGACACCCGAGGGGAGCTCCAAGATGGTCAAGAAGCCGCCCTTGCCGCAGCCGGTGTCGATCACCTTCACGCGCTCGCCGACCCACATGTCGAAGGGGTCGTCGGGGGTCCACGACGAGAGCTCGGGGGGCAAGTGCTGGGTCGTCGTGTGGCCGCACACCACCTGCTTGCCGCGGTACTCGGTGAAGAACTTGAGCGTGCGGACCCAGAGGAGCGGGGTCTTGTTCGCGAGCTCGGAGGGGTGCGCGAAGCGGCCCGGCTCACGCTCGGTGAGGCCGGCGTGAACGTAAATCGCGTGCTCGTCTTCGTAGTAGTGCGGCAGGGCCTCGAACCAGGCGATGGTCTCGGGTGGAAAGAAGCCTGCATCCTGCATGCGCTTGATCTCGCGCACCGAAGGGACGTCGCCGTCGAAGTGGAGGGCGTCTTCGTACGAGCGGAGCGTGGCGAGGCACCCGTTGCCGATCGGGATGATGAACTCGGGCCAGCCGCCGTTCTTCACGCGGAGCCAGCCGTCCTCGTGGTTGCCACGCAGCGCGACCACCTTGGCCTCGGTGGTGCGCGGGAGCTCGACGCGCACGAGCTCGACGACCTGCTTCGAGCTCGGCCCCCGATCCACGTAGTCGCCCAGGAAGACTAGCGTGTCGCCGGCGTCGAGCGGGGGGAGCAAGGCGAGCGTGCCACGCAGCGCCTCGACGTCCCCGTGAATGTCGCCCACCGCGAAGGTGCGTCCTGCCATGGGCGCATCGTACACCGGGGCGCGCCACACCACACGAGCGACCGGCGCCGGCGGGGCTGCGCTAGCGCTGGTCCTCAATTTCGTGCGGATCGCGGCTGTAGTGGCGTAGCGTGACTCCGTGCCCCGCGCGCTCCCCCGGACCCTCGGAGAGTGGCTCGAAGCGCCCTTCGCGCTGGCCATGTCCTCCGGGTTCTTCTCCTTCTTCGCGCACACGGGCGTGCTCGGCGCGCTCGTCGCGACAGGGGCCGCCCCGACGCGCGTGTCCGGCTCGAGCGCCGGCGCGCTGGTCACGGGAGCGTACGCGGCGGGCGCCGACCCGGAGCACCTGGAGGAGGAGCTCGCGAGGCTGCGCAGGCAGGACTTCTGGGATCCGCGGCCGGGACTCGGCCTCCTCGCCGGCCGGCTCTTCCACGAGCGGCTCACCGCGCTGCTGCCGGCGCGCACCTTCGAGGCCTGCCGTATCCCGGCGGCGGTCTCGGTCTACGACGTGCGCTCGCGCTCCACCCGCGTTCTCCGCTCTGGCGACCTGCCCCTCGCGATACGTGCATCATGCACAGTTCCGTTTCTCTTTCACCCGGCCTGGCAAGGGCGCCGGCCGCTGCTCGACGGCGGCATCCTCGATCGCCCCGGGCTCCTCGGCATGCCCGCGGGAGAGCGGCTCCTCTTCCACCACATCGTGTCCCGCTCGCCGTGGCGTCGCGCCGGCGACGCCGGCATGCAGGTGCCGACGCGCGACAACATGGTCACGCTGCGGATTCATGGCCTGCCGCGCTCCGGGCCGTTTCGCCTGGACGAGGGGCGGCGCGCCGTGGTCGCCGCGCGCCGGGCTGCGGTCCGCGCGCTGGCGCTGCCGATCGGCCCCGACGGCATCGTGGACGTCGAGGCCTGAGCCCCTCGCAGCGATCTCTTCAGCCCCGGAGCGCCTCCCGCACGACGGCGAAGAAGCGCCCCGGCGTGGCTTCGGCCTCGAGCGCCATGAGCGCCCGCGCCAGGCCGGCCATGTTCTTGTGGTCGGCGAAGTAGGGGAGCTTCGGGAACGCGCGCCAGTTGCCTCGCACCACGGTCTTTTGTGGGTGATCGAAGAGGTGCGTGTTGTGGACGACGCCGGCGCCGGAGACGATGTTCTCCTTCGTGTGGCCGGGGTAGGCGCCCCAGGTCGCGGAGACGAGCCCGTAGATGAGCCCGGGCCAGCAGTTCACGCCGATGCCGCCGTAGCGGAGCTCGCCGAGGGCCTTCTGAAGGGCGGGGCCGTGGCTCTCCTCCGTGGTGGGGTGCACGAGCAGGCAGCACGAGAGCGTGCCCCAGCACTCCTCGTTCACGAAGCGCGTCGCGCGCTCCAGAAAGCGCGAGGGATCGGGGAAGGGATCCCGCGAGAAGCCGTGGTTCGGGTCGTCCTCGGCGAGGTCGAGCGACACCTCGGCGAGCACCCCGCAGAAGGCCTCTTGCGTGAGCGCGTATTCGCCTTTGCGAGCGGGCACGTCGGGGATGACGGTCCACGGCAGCTCGCCCTCGGCGACCTCCGTCGGGCCGAGCGCGCGCGCCCGGGGATACGCCTCCACGAAGCCGCGATGGCGGTCGGCGGCGCCCGGGTAGTACGCGCGCCGGCGCGGGGTGCGCCCGAGCTCTTCGTGGAGCGCGGTGAGGAACGCCTCGCGCTGGAGCCAGCCTCGGGCCATCACGAGCACCTTCGCGGCGTTGCAGTTGAAGCTCGCGTTCTGCGCGACCATCGAGGCCACGTGGCGCGCTTGGTACGCGAGGTCGCTCGCCGACCACGGGCCCGGCACGACGATCACGGGCGTCACGCAGCCGAGCTCGGCGGTGAACGGCTTCGGGTTGCGAGGGGTCCCCGCCGCCTTGTTCCGTGCGCGCTCCTCCGCGTCGCCGCCCCACACGATCGCGTCGTACGTGCGGTCGGAGCCGGTGACGTGGAGGGTGTCCACCAGCGGGTGCGCCGCCGCGTGCGCGCCTACCTCGGCGCCGCCGTACACGATCGCGAAATAGCCGGCGGCGACCAGCGGCTCGAAGGCCTTCTCCATGCGCGGGCCCACGTGCTCGTTCACCGGGTTCATCTTGAGGAGCACCACCTCGTCTTCGACGAAGAGCTTGTAGAGTGCATCCATCGGCGCGATCGAGGACACGTTCCCCGCGCCGAGCACGAGCGCGACGGAGCCGTGGGCGGGCTTTGGCTCGCGGTAGATTCGCCCCTGGCTCGGCGCCTTCCCGGGCTCGATGTACACGTCGGCGGTGATCCCGCCCATCGTGAGCCGATCGAGCGAGGTCGTGGGGAAGACGCGCGCGACGCTCTGGCCCGACGGGAGCGTGTGGACGCGCGCAGGGCGAGGGGCGCCGCCGGCGACGAGCGCCTCGCGGAGCAGGCGGAGGTTTCGCACGGTGACCATAGGGCCGGCGAGCCACTCCTCACCCGCGAGCTGCGAGGCGGGATCGAGCCCCTTCAGCCGCGCGCCGCCGTCGGCCCACGCCTCGGCCACGCCGAGCACGCCCTGCAGCAGCGCGTCGAGGAGCGCGATGCGCTCGGGCACGGTGACGCGCAGCCACGCGTCCTTGCTCGCCGCGAGGCGGGCGAGCGCGGCGTCGACCTCCGCGAGCGGGGTCGGCGGGTGGGGTGGAGGCGGACCCTGCTCCGCCACTGGCGGCGGCGCGGGGCGCGCGGCGGGCACCGGCTCGGTCGCGGCGGTCACGTGAGCCCCACTTGCGCTCGGTCGAGGAAGCCGTCCACCGCCTCGGTGATCAGGCGATTGCCGTCTTGTGTGTAGGATGCAAGTTTCTCCTCGCACGCGGGCAACCGCCCCAGGAACTCGGTCACGCACGTCGGGTCGTCGAGCGAGGCCGTGTGCATCCCGAAGCCTTCGTGCTCGAGGTACCGCGCGTTCAACACCTGCTCGAACTGGCGGTGGAGCGGGACCGCCAGCATCGGCTTACGCAGGTACACGGCCTCGCCCATGAGCGTAAAGCCGCCGCCCGCGATGACGCCGCGCGCGCTCGCGAGGTCGTCGATGAAGCCCTGCTCCGAGAAGGGCCGGAAGCGCAGGTTCCCCTCGACCTCCTCTTCCTTGATGGTGCGGCGAATGCCGTAGATTCGGAACTCGGTGTCGAGCTTGCGGAGCCCTTCCACGAAGCTCTCGTTGCCCTCGGCGGTCTGGTAGACGAGCACGTGGTCGCCCTTCGTGGGCCGCGCGGCGAGGATCTCGGGGCGCAGGATGGGCGGAAAGAGCCGCGTGTGCTCCTTGCGCACGGGCGGCCGGAAGAACGTCGTGATGAAGTACTCGTCGCAGAACGGGAGCTTGCTCTTGATGAAGGCCTTCGTGAGCTGAAACTCCGTCTTGTGCCCCGCGAGCACCGACTCGGGCAGCGTGCATCGGTTGATGATCTGCATGTTGTCGATGCTCAGAATGGGAAGGCGGTGGGTCTTGGCGTAGAGGTACGTCCACGACTCGAAATCGCTGATGACCACCTCCGGCCGGAAGTCCTTGATGAGCTCGAAGTACGCCGCGATGTTGTCGGGCAGGCCGGTGGCGCCGGTGAGCACGTTGCTCCACAGCGTCTTGCCGAGCCGCACGCGGTTCTCCTCGTAGATCATGTGGAGTCCGTGGATCTGGTTGACCCCGTCGAAGCGCTTCGCGAGAAACTCGCTCGCGCGCCCAGAGACCATGATCTCCACCGTGTGCCCCGCGGCGACGAGGTGCTCGAGCATGACCCTCGAGCGCATCGCGTGCCCCATGCCCTCGCCCACAACCCCGTAGAGGATCTTCATGGCCCCGCAGCATACGCGAACGGCGCGGCGACGGCGCATCTGGAGCGAGTCCCTGGGCTACGAGGCGCTGGGCTCGCCGGCGACGGTGGCGCTGCTCCGGCGCTACGATCTCGACGTGCTCGTCGCGGTCACCCCTGACCTCGCCGCGAGCGCCCCCGCCGTGCTCTCGCGACTCGCGGGGGGCGGCGTCCGCGCCGCGATCTGGCCGATGCTCGACGACGCGGCGGGGCGCTGGGCGAGCGCGGCCACGCTCCGCGCCTATCTCGAGTTCGTCGATGGGCTCACCGCCACCCTCGAGCGCGCGCGCGTGGAGGTGGGGGAGGTCGCCTTCGATCTCGAGCCCCCCTTCGCGGCGGCGCGCGCGGCCTCGCACGGAGCGTGGCTCGCGCCGGTGCGGACGGCGCTCGCGCTGCGCCGCGAGTTCGACGCGGCGGCCGTGACCCTGACGTCCCACGTCGCGCGGCTCGGCGAGCGCGCCACGGTGAGCTGCGCGGCCGTGCCGCTCGTGCTCCTCGACGAGGGCCGCCGGCGCCCGCTGTACCAGGCGCTGCTCGGCACCCCGGTGGACGGCGTGCCCTTCGGCAGCGTGAGCGTCATGGCGTACACCACCATCCTCGAGGGGTGGTCGGGCGGCCTGCTCGATCGACGCTCCTCGGTGGGCGTGCTCGCGGAGTGCGCGCGGCTCGCCGGGGCGCGCTATGGCGCGCGCGCGTCGCTCTCCCTCGGCACGGTGGGGACCGGCGCCTTCCACGACGAGCCGGTGTACCGAGCGCCCGCGGAGCTGGCCGAAGACGTGGCGGTCGCGCGCGCCTTCGGCGTCGACGACCTCACCCTGTTCGACCTCGGGGGCGTGCTTCGACGGGGGCCCGCCGAGGCGTGGCTCGCCGCCTTCGTCGAGCCGCTCGACCAGCCTCGCTCGCTGCCGCGTCGCGTCAGGCTGGGCTCGGCCTGCCTGCGCGCGCTCTCCCGCGTGCGATGACGCATATGTCGCCGAATTGCCTACAGTTTTCAGCGAACCCGACTGCCAAGTCGGCGGCCGAGTGCTAGGGTGCCGACGCGCGAAAAGAACGAGCTGGCGCAGGCTCGAATTGGCGCCTCGCTCGTCCATCCGGGTTGTCCCGACGATCGGCCCCTCACCAAAGGCACTCATGCTTCGCTCACTTCGCCCGCTCCGCTCGCCGTCCCGTGGTCCCTCGTCCGCCCGATCGTCGCTGTCTCTTCGCGCGCTCGGCGCGCTCGGCGCGCATGTGGCGCTCGCAGGGCTCGTCGTCGCCTGCGGCGGCGCCCCGGAGGGCTCGGCCACGACGGGAGAGGGGGCTTCGGCCATCATCCGCGGCGAGGCATCGACCGACGCGCAGAACGCCGTCGTGCTGCTCGTCACGCTCGGCGATTCGGGCATCGGTCAGTGCACCGGCACGCTCATCGCGCCGAACCTCGTGCTCACGGCCCGCCACTGCGTCTCCGCCACCCGGGACGAGGGCGTCGCCTGTCGAGACGACGGCACCCCGATCGCCGGCGGCAAAATCACGCGCGACAAGGTCCCTTCCTCCATCTACGTCATCACCGGCCTCGACCGCCCGACCCGCCCCGAGGCGCAGGGTCAGGGCGCGAAGCTGTTCGTGTCGAGCTCGGACAACCTCTGCAACAACGACATCGCGCTCGTGCTGCTCAAGGCGCCCGTCAAGGACGCCATGATCGCGCCCATCCGCCTCGACGCGCCGGCGAATGTCGACGAGACCCTCACCGCCGTCGGGTGGGGCGTGACCGAGAAGACCCCCGAGACCCGGGTGCGCATGCAGCGCACGGGGGTCCCCATCACGGCCGTCGGCAGCAACCAGAAGACCCAGACCGGCCCGAACGAGTTCTCGGTCGGCGAGTCGATCTGCTCCGGCGACAGCGGAGGGCCCGCCTTCTCCGAGACCGGTGGCGGCATCATCGGCGTGGTCTCGCGCGGCGGCAACGGCACGCAGCCCACCTCGAACCCCGCCTCCTCGTGCCTCGGCTCGTACGCGAGCAACATCTACACGGGGCTGAACGGCTTCAGGGACCTCATCCTCGACGCCTTCGCCGAGGCTGGCGCGGAACCCTGGCTCGAGGGGGAGGGCGATCCGCGCCTCGCGAAGGACGGCGAGGCCTGCACCGCGCCGGCGGCGTGCCGCTCCAACGTCTGCCTCGGTGGCAAGTGCACCCCCAGCTGCGCCAAGAAGGCCTGCGCGGCCGGGCTCGTGTGCCAGGAGAGCGGGGGCGCGAAGGCCTGTGTGCCGCCGCCGCCGCCCGGTGGCGAGCCGGGCGCCACGACGACCACCACCACGGGTTGCTCGTCGTCGCCCGCGCCAGGCACCGCGGGGCAGGGGCTCGCGGCGATCGTAGCCGCCTCCGCGCTGGTGGCGGGCGCGCGCCGGCGCCGCCGCACGCCGCGGTGACCAGAGCTCGCGCGCACGGTCCGGCCCGGTCTCGAGCGATCCTCGCGGCGGGTGCGGTGTTCGGGCTCGCGGCTTGCGCGGTCGAGGCGCCCGATCCGGGGCCGCGCGCCGCCCCGGTGAGCGCGGTCGGCGCGGCCATCGTGGGCGGCGCGACTTCGCCGGCGTCCGATGACGCGGTCGTGCTCCTGCGCAACCCGCGAGGGGACTGCACGGCCACTCTGATCGCGCCGAACCTCGTCGTGACCGCGCGCCACTGCGTCTCCGCCTCCAACCGCGCGATGACGTGCGACGAGCGCGGCGCGACCCTCGCCGGAGGGCAGGCCGGCGTCGACTACGACCCTGGCAAGCTCGCGGTGTACGTGGGCGCGACGCTCGCGCGAGCCGGCGCGCTGCCGCCTGCGGCGCTGGGGCGTCAGATCGTTCACGATGGCTCCCTGACCCTGTGCGACCACGACGTCGCCTTCGTCGTGCTCGACGAGTCGCTCGCGCCCGCGCCCGCGCCGCTGCGTCTGACGGCCCCGCCGAGGGTGGGCGAGGCCTTCCGCGCGGTCGGTTGGGGCCTCGCGGGCGACGCCATGCCGCCCACCACGCGGGCGTCGCGCGGCGGCGTCTCGGTGCGCGCCGTCGGGCCGGACAGGGTCAGCACGGCGGGACCGGCGGAGCTCGCGGCGACAGAGGGCGCGTGCGACGGCGACAGCGGCAGCCCCGCCCTTGCCGAGGCCGACGGCGCGCTGCTCGGGGTCGTCACCCGCGGAGGGAGCCCCCGGGCCGCGAAGCTCACACCCCCCGAGGCCTGCCGAGGCGACGATATCGTGAACATTTACGTATCGTTGGCCGCGCACTTCACCACCGTGCAGGCGGCGTTTCGGGCCGCGGGACAGCCCGTCCCCGCGGGGCCGCCGGGTGCGCTCGCGTCTGCTTGCGAAGGGGGACAGTGCACGCCGCCCGTCGCGCCGCCGACGTCGTGCGCGGTGGCCGCGCCGGGTCTCCCCACGGGGCCGGCCCTCGCGAGCGGCTTCGCGGTCGCCCTCGTGGTGGGCGCGCGGCGGCGAATCCGGCGCAACCCGACTTCGGGATGACGCCGGTCACGGGCGCGTGCCGGTCAGGGGCTCAGGGGTTGTAGAGCCACTTCGGACCGCTGCAGAGCGGGCTCGTGGCGCTGCACGCGACGATGTCGCCCTTGGTCTTGAAGCCCTCGAGGAGGGCCGTCTGCAGCGCCGCGTTGTTGTTGCAGACGTGGTAGTCGGCGAGGGTCTTCTGGGTGCCCTTGGCCACCTCCGCCATCGCCTGATCGAGGGTGGAGCCGAGGTCGCCACCGTCGAACGTGCAGGTCGGCACGATCGCGATCGCCTTCTCGAAGTCGCTCGCTTTGAGCGCGGCGACGAGCGCGGCCTTGCCGCCGGCGGCCGTGCACGCGAGCTTCGTGTTGTTCTCGATGGTCTTGACCACGTCGGCGAGCAGCTGGTTGCCGACGTCGCCCTTCAGCTTGTCCATGCTGAGGAACTTGTCGGGGTTGCAGCCGCACGTCTTGTACGCGTCGAGGAGCCGGAGCATGGCGTCCTTCGAGCCCCTGACCGTCTCGCGCTTCACCTCGACGAGGAACACCTTCCCGTTCTTGTCGACGGCGCCGGGCTCGGTGCCGTAGTTCGCCTGGAACGCCCCGCCGATCTTCTGGCGTCCGGCGGCCTTCGTGGTGCAGTACGCGTCGAGCGTGGTCGTCGTGTGGGGCGGCCACGCCGGGGAGGTGCGCCCCGCGGTCTCCTTGTACGCGTCCTTCTGGAGCCACACGAAGGTGGCCTCGCAGTTCGAGCCGCGGACCGCGTCTTCGGAGTCGACGGTGGGCTCGTCGGCCGGGAGCTCGGCCGCGCACGCGGTGCACAGAGCCGCGAGCGCGGCGAGCGCGACGGAGGCGAGCGCGAGACGGGCGAGGGCGAGCGGGCGGTGCGGGCGCGGAGCTGTGAGCATGGGGCGAGTATTCTCTCGCGGCGCCGTCGTGTCGACCGGAAGTTCATGGCCACACCTCCGCCGCGCGATCGACCTTGGTTCGCGCCCTTGGGGCTCACTTCAGGTTCGCGGTGAGCGACGCCGCGCCGCGTCAGGCAGCGCGGGCCGAGAGCGCGACTTCCCACGCCCGTCGCGCGGGGAGCCCCAGCCGCTCCAGGCCCGGCACCGTGATCTGCTCGATGGTCTCGACGAACACCTGAAAGGTCGCCGGGCCCGCCGGTGCCCCGAGAGACTGCGCTGCGCGCGAGGCCTCGGGGTGGCCCAGGAACGGCGCGAAGCTGTCCACCCTCTCGCGGAGCGCGCACGCCAAGTAGGCCCCGAGCCGGGTCCGCGCGCGCGGCGTGAGCGACGGCGTGGCGACCTCGAGCAGACGCCACCCGAAGCGCGCGTGGCCCACCTCGTCGGCCAGGATCGCGGCGAGCTCGGCCTCGAGCTCGGGGGTCGCGGCCAGCTCGCGCTCGCTGCCGACCAGCGCCACCGCGACAGTCTCGCTGATGCAGCTCACGTCGAGCACGTTGCGGAGGAGCGCCTCCAGCGGGCTGGCGTCGGCGTGCGTGGGGACCTCCGGGAGCGCAGGCAGCGCGCACTCCGCGAGGGCGCCCGCTCCGCCGAGGGCCACGACCACGCGCGCGCAGCGAACGGCGTGGTCGAGCTCCTCGGCCGCCATCTCGGTCAGGGCGTGCACGGAGTCGGCGTCGAGCCCGGCCGCCATGGCCTGCGGCACGAGGGCGGCGAACACCCGCGCCGACGCGTACTCGCTGCCGACGCGCGCGCGCCAGCTCTCGAGCACCGCGCGCCGCTCTCGCTCCGAGAGGCCCAGCTCGGGCAGCGTGAGCGCGGCACGGCGTGCGATCGCGGCGTGGAGCGAGAGGGTGGGCGCGCCCGAGGGCCCTCGCGAGAGGGAAGGGGACGAAGCGCGTCCGCGTGGCTCGCCGGGGCTCACGCGACCTCCGCGAGGAACAGCGCGAACAGCGCCGCGTCGACCGAGGGCGGCGCGGCCGGACCCCAGCTCGGCACGCAATTGCCGGCCCCGCTCCGGAGTCGGAGCGCATCCGCCGCGCGCTCGGCGGGCGAGCCCGCGTGCGCCGAGCCGTCCGGCGCGGGATCGGCGGGCTCAGCGCGGGCGAGGGACGCGCCGGCGCCGAGGAGCGAGAGGGCGCAGGCGATCTGGGCCGCCATGCGCAGGCCGCGGCGCTGCTCTGGGGAGAGGGTCGGCGCGGCGTGCGCTCGTCTCACGCCGGCGGTGGAGGGGGTGGTCGTGGGGATCGAGTCGAGGGAGGGGGCGTGGGGTGCGTTGGACATGGGGCTCCTTTGGGGTTCGAGGGTGACGCACCGACGTTCGCAAGCGGTGTGCCAGTGGTTGATTGGTTCAATCACTTGATGGATCAGCAATTGCTTCACCGAGCCCCCATGACCCTGTCCCCGTGGCTCCTCTGTCAGCTCGCGGCGCTCTCCGCGGCCGCGTGGCTCTTTTTCCGCACGACCCGCGAGCTCCCACGCGCGCCGCAGGCCGCCCTGCGTTGGGCCCTGGTCCGTGCCCTGCCGTTCACGGTGGTCGGCGCGCTCTGCGTTGACTACGCGCTCCGCGTCCTCGGCTACGCGCTCGCGGGGGCGCGTGGCCCGCTCCCGACCTTCGGTGGAATCATGGCGTACGGCGCGCTGCTCGGTCTCGGCGGCGCGTACGCCGTCTTCACCCGCGCCGCGCGACTCGACGTCTACGCGGCGCTCGACCGCCTCACGGGGCCGCTCGCGTTGCTCGTGGGGGTCGGCCGACTCGGGTGCTTCATGGCGGGCTGCGAGCACGGGGCTCCCACCACGGCGCCATGGGGCGTGCGCTACCCGGCGAGCCACCCGCACTTCGCCGATCTCGTGCGCGCGGGCCTCGCCGACGCTAGCGCGGCGACGTCGCAGCCGCTGCACCCGGCCACGCTGTACGAGGCCGCGTTCGCGATGGCGGCGTGCGGGCTCTCCCTCGTCCTGCTCCGTCGGTCGTCGACGAAGCCCGGGGGGGTGTTCTTCGCGGGCACGCTGGTCTACGCGAGTGGGCGCTTCGTGAGCGAGGCGTTCCGCGGCGATCTCTCCGGCGGCGACCACGGCGCCCTCACGACTGGCCAAGCGATGAGCCTGTTCGCGATCGGGCTCGCCGTCTCGCTCGCGCTACGTGCCAACGAAGCGACGGGCACCGTCGTCGTCGAGCCCACGAAGCGCTGAGCCGTCGCGCGGGTCGGGCGAGCTCGCGTCAGCTCGCGCCGAGCTTCTCGAGCAGCCGATCGAGCGCGTCGAGGTCGGCGTAGGGGATCACCACCTCGCCCTTGTTCCCCGTGTCGCGCACGAGCACACGGGCGCCGAGCGAACGCGACAGGCGCGCCTCGAGATCGCGAACGGACGCGGTCTTCTCGGCCGGCGGCGCGCCCTTCGCCTTGTTCTTCTGGGCCTCGCGCTTGTCGCGCGCCGTGCGGACGAGCGCCTCGGTCGCGCGCACGCTGAGCCGGCCGCGCAGCACCTTCTGGGCGAGCTCGGCGAGCTCTTTCGGGTCCTCGGCGCCGAGCAGCGCGCGGCCGTGGCCCTCGCTGAGCTCACCTTGCACGATCTTCTCGCGCACCTCGGCCGGGAGCCGCAGGAGCCGGAGGGAGTTCGTGATGGTCGTGCGGTTCTTGCCGAGCCGCTCGCCCAGCGACTCCTGGGTGTACCCGTGCTCTTTCACGAGGCGGTCGAGGGCTTCGGCGAGCTCCACGGGGTTCAAATCCTCGCGCTGCACGTTCTCGATGATGGCGAGCTCGAACGCCGCCTTCGGCGAGACGTCCTTCACGACCACCAACACCTCGAGCAGGCCGGCCCGCTGGCTCGCCCGGAAGCGGCGTTCGCCCGCGATGATCTCGAAGACGCCCTCGACCCCCAGCGGGCCGGGTGCTCGCCGTACGGCGAGCGGCTCGATGAGCCCGTGCTCGCGGATCGACGCCGCGAGCTCGTCGAGCTTCTCGGTGTCGAAGTGGCGGCGAGGCTGCCCGCGCTGGGGCACGAGCTTGTCGATGGCGCACGAGAACACGCTCTTGTCGCCGTAGGCCGCCGTGACCTTCTGCGGCGCCTGCGCGGCAGGGAGCAGCGCGTCCAGGCCGCGTCCGAGAGCGCGTCGCTTGTCGCTCATGGTCACGCGCTCCGGCCGGTGGCGGCGTGTCGATCGAGCAGCTCTCGGGCGAGGGCGAGGTAGCCCTGAGAGCCCTTCGACGCGGCGTCGTAGAGCAGCGCAGGCTTGCCGTGGGACGGCGCCTCCGAGAGGCGAATGTTGCGCGGGATGACGGCGTCGAACACGAAGAAGTGCTTCTTCACCTCGTCGGCGACCTGGTGGGCGAGGTTGTTGCGTGGGTCGAACATGGTGAGGACGATGCCCTCGACCGTCAGCTCCGCGTTGATGCCGTTCTTCAGCCGATCGAGCGTCGCCATGAGGTGCGTGAGCCCCTCGAGCGCGTAGTACTCGCACTGAAGCGGCACGAGCACGCTGGTCGCCGCCGCGAGCGCGTTGACCGTGAGCAGGCCGAGCGAAGGCGGGCAGTCGACGAGGATGTAGTCGTACTCGGCGAGCGCGGGCGCGAGCGCCGCGCGCAGCTTGTGGGCGCGGTCGGGCGCGTCGACGAGCTCGATCTCGGCGGCCACGAGGTCTTGGGTGGCCGGCGCGACCCACAGGTGCGGCACCTCCGTGGCGATCGCGATCTCGGCGAGCGTGCAGCGGCCGATCAGCGCGTCGTATACGGTGGCCTCGCGGGTGCCGGCGCGGACGCCCACGCCCGAGCTCGCGTTCCCCTGGGGATCGAGGTCGAGCAGCAGGGTCTTGGCCTCGGCCGCCGCGAGGGAGGCGGCGAGGTTCACCGAGGTGGTCGTCTTGCCGACGCCGCCCTTCTGGTTGACGACGGCCACGACGCGCGCGCGCTTTGCGCCTGCGCCCGCGCCGAACCGCTTCGTTGTCGCGCTGGGGGTCGCCGCTCTTGCCGCCATGGTGCGCGTCCTCTCTATCGTCTCCGAGGGGCGCACCGCAAGGAGCGCCGCCCTCCGAGTCGCTCTTGGGAAATGCAATCGCTTTTTTTGGGACCCGCGGGGCTCTGGTGTACGGTGTGCGCAGATGTAGGGAAACGTGGGGTTGACAGACGGCCCCCAAGCCAATCCGCCATGAAAACCTCCCTCCCACGCGCGCTCCGCCTGCCCCTCACCGTCGCCCTCGCTCCCGAAGGACCTCTCCACGAAGATCCGGCCGTGGGTCGCATCTTGCGGTCGTTCTTCGTGCCGAGCCGACCCCGCCTGCACCCCGCCGACGTGGTGGTGCTCGCCCAACGCCGCGGCCGCTCGCGCTGACCCGCGCGCTGCGTCTCCATCTCCACTTCTTCCGCACCCGCCCTTCACTTCTCGCGCGGCGTCTGTCCGCGCGTCCACTCGCACCCCTTCTCTCAGGAGTCCACCATGGCCGTTCCGAAGCACTACCGTTCGATCGAGGAGTTTCACCGCGAGGAGCTCCGCCCGAGCTTCCGCGTCGGCCTCAGCTACGAGGACCTGATGCAGGAGACCACCTTCGAGAGCTCCGACATGCTCTTCGACGACACGCACGACGAGTACGACCCCTCGATGATGGAGTGCGAAGACGACTGAGCGACGACGAACGAGGGAAGACGACGAACGAGCGAAGATGACGAGCCTGAGCGGCTCCTGCCGTCGCTTGACTTGGTGCTTGACTTGGTCCCCTCCCGGACCCTCCGCCCCCGGCCGACGCCTCTCGGTCCGGGGGCACTTCTTTTGTCCCGGTCGGGGCTCCGCGCGCCGCGGCGTGCTAGCGTCGCGCTCGTGAGCGGCAACGGCGACACAGACACGCGTGAAGCCCCGCGCGACGGGGCTCGCGAGGCGGCGCGCGCGCCGTCGAACGTCCTATGGCGCGAGGCGGCCACGGTCGGGGCCGTGCTCGCGGTCTTCGGGTTCTGCGCGATGCACTTCTTCCTGGGCGAGCGGGTCGAGAAGTCGCTCATCATCGGCCTCGCGGGCGGGGCCGTCGGGTCGTTTCGGTTCGTGACGCGTGCGGTCCGCGGGCGGCGCTGAGCGAGGACCCGCGTGGATCTGCTCCTCGACGAGGCCGCGCTCCTCAAGCTGCCGAGCCTGCGCCCGCGCGACTGCGACTACGTCGCGCTCGACGTGACCTCGGCCCGCGGTCTCTTCCTTTTCCTCTCGCAGGTCTCGCCGGTCGCCTGCCTCCTCGCTGCGAGCGTCGCGGGGCCGGCCCTCCGCGAGGCGCTCGTGGCCCGGCTCGGCGGCGGCGCAGAGGCGGAGGCGTGCTGCGCGTTCCTCTCCGGGGGGTGGCTGCCGAGCGGCGCGGTGCCCCACGTGGGCGAGCCGCTCGTCACGTGGCTCGACGAGATCGCCTTGGGCGCGCCGGGCGACCCCGTCGCCTACGGGAAGACCCCGTCGCGGGCCACGAAGCTCGCGAGGCTGCTCCGCGCCCGGGCCGGGGCCTACCCGCGGCGGCGCGTGCTCGAGGCGGCGCGCCGCGCGTACGAGGGCCCGTACAACGCGCACGACGCGGTGGCGTGCGCCTTCGTCGGGGTTCCGGGGGAGGCGCTTCGCGTCGCGGGCGAGCTCGTGGCCAGTCGCGAGAAGAGCACGAGCATTCGCCGGGCGACCGCGGAGGTCGTGCTCTGGGCGACGCGGGCGGGCTACGCCCCGCGAACGGTGCTCGTCGTGCCGCTCGCGCGGGGCAGCGCGCCGGTCGCGCGGGGCAGCGCGCCGGTCGCGCGGGGCAGCGCGCCGCCTGCGCCGGTCGCGCTCGAGTCGGCCGATCTCCTGCCCGCGGACGAGGACCCCGGCGCGGTGGCCCGTGCCTCGGCCCGCCCAAAAAGTGGAGCGGAGGGGTGAGAGGCACTTGACGCCGAAGCGACAAAACGTATGGTGCCGGTCCCCTCATGCAAGTCACCGTCTCGCGAATCTCGCAGGTCCTCCTCGAACTCCAAGTCGATATCCCCGCTGACAAGGTGAAAGCCGAAGTCGAGCGCGTGTACTCGAGCCTCTCCAAGAAGGCGCACGTCAAGGGATACCGCCCAGGCAAGGCGCCTCGGCCGGTGTTGAAGACGCTCTACGGCGCTCAGGTGGAGAACGACGTCGCGAACAACCTCGTGAACGCGAACCTCCCGGTCGCGCTCTCCGAGAAGAACGTCACGCCGATCAGCCAGCCGCAGGTCACCGACGCGAGCCGCGTGAGCGGCGACGCGCCGTTCACCTTCAAGGCCCGCATGGAAGTGCAGCCCGAGCTCGACGAGGTGAAGTACGAGGGCTTCCAGCTCTACCGCCCCAAGGTGGAGGTCGCGGACGCCGAGGTTGACGCCCAGATCGAGGGCCTCCGCGTGCGCCACGCCGCGTTCAAGACCCCCGAGCCGGCGCGCCCCGCCGCCGCAGGCGACGTCGTGACGATCGACTTCACGCTCTCGCTCGACGGCAAGCCCGTTACGGACGGTGGCGGCGAGGGCGTGCAGCTCGAGCTCGGCGCCGGGCAAGCGCTGCCCGAGCTCGACGCGGCGCTCGTGGGCAAGTCGGTCGGCGACTCGCTCGACGTCGACGCCGCCTTCCAGCCGAACCACCCCCGCAAGGACTTCCAGGGCAAGACCGGGAAATTCTCTGTGAAAGTGACCGACGTGAAGGAGCGCCAGCTCCCCGAGGTCGACGACGAGTTCGCCAAAGACGTCGGCAACTTCGGCACCGTGGTCGAGCTCCGCGCCGACATCCACACGCGCCTCGAGAAGCTCGCGAAGGAGCGCAGCGAGACCGCGGTCGCGGAGCAGATCGTCGCCAAGCTGAACGAGCTGAACCCGTGCGAGGTGCCCCCGTCGCTCGTGCTCCAGCAGGCGCAGATGCTCCAGCAGGAGCTCGCGGCGCAGGCTCGCCGGCTCGGTCAGCGCTTCACGCAGGCCCAGGCCGAGGAGCTCGGTCGCGCGGTCCTCGCCGACGCCGAGCGCAAGGTGCGCGCCGGCCTCATCATGGCGGGCATCGCCCGGAAGAACCAGTTCCAGGTCACCGCGGAGGACATGGAGAAGGGCTACGCCGAGCTCGCCGAAGAGACCGGGAAGAACGTCGCCAAGCTGCGCGTCGAGTACCGCGAGAAGGCGAAGCAGGACATCCTCGTCGGCATGATCCTCGAGGACAAGATCCTGGACTTTATCGAGAGCAAGTCCAACATTGTCGACGGCGATCCCCCGGCGCCCGAAGCCGAGGCCAAGGCGGAAGAGCCGAAGGCCGAAGAGCCGGACGCGAAGTAGGAAGCCCCGACCACCCACGACTGAACCAAGGCCCGCGCAGGACACTCCTCCCGGGCCTTCTCGTTTCGAGCGCGCGAAAGGCCCTGTCCGACCCATGACGAAGCGTCCAGAGAACCGCACCCAGGCGATCCAGTACCTCGAGTCCAACGGCGCCGAGCTCGAGCGCGCCCGCGCCTTTACGCCGTATGTCGTCGAGACGACCCACCGCGGCGAGCGCAGCTGGGACATCTTCAGCCGCCTGTTGAAGGACCGCATCATCTTCCTCGGCACGCCGATCGACGACGATGTGGCGAACGCGGTGGTCGCGCAGCTCCTCTTCCTCGAGAGCGAAGACCCGGACAAGGAGATCATGATCTACATCAACTCGCCTGGCGGGGTGGTGTACAGCGGGCTCGCGATCTTCGACACCATGCAGTACGTGCGCTGCCCCGTGTCCACGGCGTGCATCGGAATGGCCGCTTCGATGGGCGCGGTGCTGCTCGCGGCGGGGCAGAAGGGCAGCCGCTCTGCGCTCCCCAACGCGCGCATCATGATCCACCAGCCGCATGGCGGCGCGCGCGGTCAGGTCACCGACATCGAGATTCAGGCGCGCGAGGTGAAGCTCCTGAAGGACAATTACTGACATCCTCGCGAACGCGACCGGCGAGTAACCGAGCAGACAGCACGCTGGCGACATCGAGCGCGACTT